>JANMHH010000129.1:0-21947 GCA_031375065.1 Rubrivivax sp.
AGAACCCGTTCACTTCGGCGCCAACCGAATCGCCCCATCCAGCCGGATCACTTCCCCATTGAGCATGTCGTTCTCAAAGATGTGCCGCACCAGCTTGGCGTAGTCCTGTGGCGTGCCCAGCCGGCTGGGGAAGGGCACGCCAGCGGCCAGAGCGTCTTGCACCTCTTTGGGCATGCCAAACAACATGGGCGTGCCAAAGATGCCCGGCGCGATGGTCATGTTGCGGATGCCGTTACGCGCCAGGTCGCGGGCGATGGGCAGCGTCATGCCGACGATGCCGCCCTTGCTGGCGGCGTAAGCGGCTTGGCCGATCTGGCCGTCGTACGCCGCGACGCTGGCGGTGCTGATCATCACGCCGCGCTCGCCGGTGCTTTCGGGTGCGTTCTTGGCCATCGCTTCGGCGGCCAGGCGAATCATGTTGAAGCTGCCGATCAGGTTGACCGTGATGGTCTTGGTGTAGACCGCGAGCGGATGCGCGCCGTCCTTGCCCACGGTCTTCACGGCCGGCGCGATGCCGGCGCAATTGATCAGGCCCATCAGCTTGCCCAGGCCCACCGCGGCGGCCACCGCGGCTTGGCCGTCGGCCTCAAGGCTGACGTCGCACTTGACAAAAACGCCGCCAATTTCACCGGCGACCTGCTGGCCCCGGTCAACTTGAAGGTCAGCCACCACGACCTTGCCGCCAGCCGCGGCCAGCATGCGGGCCGTGCCCTCGCCCAAACCTGACGCACCGCCTGTGACGATGAAAACTTTGCCGGAAATGTCCATGTGAGTGCCTTGCTGGTGTGGTGTGTGCGGTGGAAATGCGCGCTGGCCTGTAGCCCCGGGTTCTGTCGCTTGAATCTGGCTGTCGAGTCGTTCAGCCGCCCAGCGCGCTCATCACGCGCGCAGTGATTTCATCGACGCTGCCGGTGCCGCTGACGCGGGCGCAGCGCGGCGCCTGCGGGTCTTTTGTTGCGGCCCAATTGGCGTAGTAGGCCACCAGCGGCCGGGTCTGGGCCTGGTAGACCTGCAGCCGCTTCTTGACGGTCTCTTCCTTGTCGTCGTCGCGCTGAATCAAGGGTTCGCCGGTGACGTCGTCCCGGCCTTCCACCTTGGGCGGGTTGAACTTGACGTGGTAGGTGCGACCCGACGCCAAATGGGCGCGGCGGCCGCTCATGCGTTCGATGACGGCTTCATCGGGCACGTCGATTTCCAGCACCAGATCGAGCTTGACGCCCGCGGCCTTCACGGCGTCGGCTTGCGGCAAGGTGCGTGGGAAGCCGTCGAACAAGAAGCCTTTGGCGCAGTCCGGTTGAGCGATGCGTTCCTTGACCAGGCCGATGATGATGTCGTCGCTGACCAGGCCGCCTGCGTCCATCACTTTCTTGGCCGCCACACCCAGAGCGGAACCGGCCTTGACGGCCGCCCTCAGCATGTCGCCCGTTGAAATCTGGGGAATGCCAAAGCGCTGGCAGATGAAGGTCGCTTGCGTGCCTTTGCCGGCGCCGGGTGCGCCCAGGAGGATCAGTCTCATCAGGTTCCTCGTCGTTCTTCGGGGTTCGTGGACGGCGTGCCGATTGGCGTGGCACGTTCTCGGTCGTGTGGACGCTGCAAGAGCGACTCTCGAAATGAGAATATCACGCGCTCCCCAGCGCAAAGCTGACGTTCAACCTGCGGTAAACACTGCCCTGACACGCGCCAAATCTTCGGGCGTGTCCACGCCTGGCCCGGGTCCATGGGGTGCTACATGCACCGCAATGCGGTGGCCATGCCACAGCACGCGCAACTGCTCCAAGGCTTCGGTGTGCTCCAGCGGCGCGGGCGGCAGATTGGGGAATTGCCGCAGAAAGCCCGCGCGGTAGGCGTAGATGCCCAGGTGTCGCAAGGGGGCCGGTGATGGCAAGGCGGTGTGCCCGGCGCTGGCGCCGTCGCGCCACCAGGGAATGCTGGCGCGGCTGAAGTAAAGAGCGCGGCCCGCGGCGTCAAGCACCACCTTGACCACGTTGGGGTTGAGGTAGTCGGCCAGTTCGGTCAGTGGGTGCGCTGCAGTGCTCATCACACAGTCATCGCGCTGGGCCAGCACGGTGGCCACCTCGCGCACCAGCTCAGGGTCGATCAGAGGCTCGTCGCCTTGCACGTTGACCACCATGTCGTCGCCTTGCAGGCCCAGCTGTTCACAGGCTTCGGCCAGGCGGTCGCTGCCGCTCAGGTGGTCGCTGCGGGTCAGCACGGCCTGCACCTGGTGCGCTGCGCAGGCTTGCAGGATGCGCAGGTCGTCGCAAGCCACCACCACGCGAGAAGCGCCGCTGAGCAAAGCCCGCTCGGCCACCCGCACCACCATCGGCTTGCCGGCAATGTCGGCCAGGGGCTTGTCGGGCAAGCGGGTGGACGCCAGCCGCGCCGGGATCAGGACGGTGAATTCCATGGCGGGGTCAGGCGCTGAAGGCTCTCTCGCCCGATAAGCCGCAAGGGTTGAAGGCTCCACGGCCTCTCAAGCCGATGCGCCGGCGTCCAGTGGCAGGGCTTCGCTTTCCAGCATGACCGGAATGCCGTCGCGGATCGGAAAGGCCAGGCGGTCGGCCGGGCACGCGAGGTCCCTGGGTCGCTGTTCGGGGTCGCGCCGCAGTTGCAACGGCCCTTTGCAAATGGGGCAGACCAGCAGTTCGATCAGTCGGTGGTCCAGGCTCATGGCGGCGCAGTGGGGAAGAGCAAGTCGTGAAGGTCGACGATCAACTCGTCGGGCAGAACCAAGTTTAGCGGCACCACCCAGACGGTCGTGGCGCCCATGCGCTGCGGGTCCAACTTGACCGCATCTTTTTCGGTGGTGATGACCGTCAGGGTGTGCGCTGGCCAGGGCAAGGTGTTGTAGGGATGATGGTCGGGCAAGGGCAGGCGTTGGAAGTCCAGGCCCACAGCTTGCAGCATGCCAAAAAACTTCTCGGGTGCGGCCATGCCCGCTACGGCCAGCAGCCTTTGGCCCCTCAATGCCGACAGCTGCACCGCTTGGCCAGGTGTGGGCAGGTCAGCTTTCCAAGCGGCTAGCGGCCACGCCTTGTCGATGCTTCGCTGAGCCAGGCTGCCGGCCAAGTGGGTGGTCTGGCGGCCCGCGGTGTAGAGCACATGCGTTTTTGCCGACAGCGCCTTCGGCAAGGGCTGCCGCAGCGGCCCTGCGGGCAACAACAAGCCGTTGCCAACGCCGCGTTCGTCGAACACCACCAGTTCGGCCTGGCGGCGCAGCGCGTGGTGCTGCAGCCCGTCGTCCGACACCAGCACGTCCACTTCAGGGTGCGCGCGACACAGGGCAAGTGCAACCGAAGCGCGACGCGACCCGACCCAGACCGGAACGCCACAGCGACGCTGGATCAACAACGGTTCGTCGCCCGCCAGTTCGACGGGCGTCTTGGGCAGCACCTCCTGGATGTCGTCGTCAGCCGCGCCGCTGGCCCGACCATGGCCACGCGAGACCACGCCTGGGCGATGCCCACGCCGTTGCAGGGCCTGCACGATGGCTACTACGGTGGGCGTTTTGCCGGCACCACCCACCACCCAGTTGCCGACCACCAGCACGGGCACCGGCAAGGTTTGGGGATCGGTGCGCCGGCTGCGACGAAACCCGTCACCCAACCCCAACAGCAGCCCGTACAGGCCAGATAGCGGCCGAAGCAGCCACACGGCAGCTGGGGGGGGAAGCTGCCACCAGATCTGGTTGAACCCAGCTTCCAGCCTGGCCTTCCAAGCGGCGCCTGGCCCGGCGTTCAACGCGTCGCGCTGCCTGACGCGCCAACTGAGCCCTGGGCGGCAAAGGTCAGGCGTGACAGGCCGGCGCGGCGAGCGGCGTCGAGCACGTTGACCACGGCCTGGTGGGCGGCCACGGCGTCAGCCGAGATGATCACCACCGTGTCCGGTCGACCAGCCGCCGCGGCGGCCAACTCGGCGGTCAGCAGCTCGACACTGCGGCCGTCCACCGGCTTGCGGTTGATGGCGTAGCGGCCATCACTGGCCACCGCAACGATGATTTCGGCCGGGCGCTCGCGCAGCTTGTCGGCGTCGGCTGCGGGCAGGTTGATCTGCAGTTCGGTGAAGCGCGAATAGGTGGTGCTCAGCATCAGGAAGATCAGCACCACCAGCAGCACGTCGATGAAAGGGATCAGGTTGATCTCGGGCTCTTCAGGGCGGCGGCGGCTGAACCTCATGCGGCTGACCTCGTGTGACTGACGCTTCAGTGGGTGCTGCGCACCGCAAAGCGCATCAGGTGCGGCACCATGCGCTCGGCCGCCAGTTCCATGTGCAGCTGGAATTCGTCAACGCGGCCGCGAAAGTAGCGGTACAGCATCAAGGCCGGGATGGCGATCATCAAACCAAAGGCGGTGTTGTACAGGGCGATTGAAATGCCATGCGCCAGTTGCTGCGGGTTGGTGCCACCGCCACTGGTGGGGGCCTGCGAGCCAAAGATTTCGATCATGCCCACCACCGTGCCAAACAGGCCCAGCAAAGGCGCCGCGGCGGCAATCGTGCCCAGGGTGTTGAGGTAGCGCTCCAGACCATGCACGGCGGTACGGCCGGCGCCCTCGAAGGCCTGCCGCAGCGCGGGCTCGGTGATGCGCGGTTCGGCGATCACGCTGCGCAGGCCGGTGGCCAGTACCTTGCCCAACACCGAGTTGTCAGCCAGTTTGTTGACCACGTCGGCGGCCGGCAGGCTGGCCCGCGTGACGCCGATGACTTCTTCCAGCAGTTTGGGTGGCGCCACCTGCGAAGGGCGCAGGTGGTAGAAGCGTTCGATGACCAGCGCCAGGGCCACCACCGAGCACAGAATCAAGGGCCAAATTGGCCAACCAGCGGCTTGTATGATCGAAAGCAAGGCGTTCTCGGGTGGCGGGTCAGGGGCCTTCAAAGGGTCGCAAGCGCCGCGTTGAAGGCGGGCCTCTTGCGCGGCAGCGCGGCGGATTATGGCCGATGGGCCAGGCCCTTCTGGCGCGCCCTCGGCTCCGCCTCCATCGGGCCGACGCTTCGCCAAATCCAACTGTCCACCAAAGTTGTGGATAAGGTTGTGGGCAACAGGTGGTCGCTGACGCCAAACCCGCGTGAAATCAAGCACGCGCTTAGTTTGCTTAAAAATGCAGCACGAAAATGTCTTTTGAAATCATAGGTTTACGTCGATTCATCGGTCTTTGTGACCGATTCGTGACCAGCACCACCGCTTCAAGGGGTTCTGTGGAGTACCCGCGTTTTCCCTCGCTTGGAAAGCGTTGTGGCTGACGCTTTTGGTGTTGCGCGGGCGCCTTGGGGCGTTGCCGCTTTGCTGGTGGCGACGGCCGATGCCTTGGCTGCGCGCTTTGGGGCGGTTTCAGTGCGCGGTGAGTTGTCGGGTTTCTCGCGGGCTGCCAGTGGCCACTGCTACTTTTCGCTGAAAGACGCCGACGGTGCGCCGGCGCTGCTGCGCTGTGCGATGTTCAGACGGGCTGCAAGCCTGCTGGACTTTGCGCCCGCCGACGGCCAGCAGGTCGAACTGCGTGGCCGCTTGGGCGTTTACGACGCCCGCGGTGAGTTGCAGGTCATCGTCGAGTCGCTGTCGCGTTTGGGCAGCGGGGCGTTGTATGAAGAATTCCTGCGCCGCCGCGCGCGTCTGCTGGCCGAGGGCCTGTTCGACGCCGAACGCAAGCGGCCCGTCACCGCTCATCCGCAAGCGCTGGGCATCGTCACGTCGCTGGCTGCGGCGGCCTTGCGCGATGTGGTCACCACGTTGCAGCGCCGTTCACCGCATGTGCGCGTCATGGTCTACCCCAGCCCGGTGCAAGGGGCCGACGCGCCAGCAGCCTTGGTGGCAGCCTTGCAGCTGGCCGCCCAGCGTGACGAGGTCGACACCTTGCTGCTGGTGCGCGGCGGCGGTTCGCTGGAAGACCTGTGGGCCTTCAACGATGAGCGCGTCGTGCGCGCGGTGGCTGCCAGCCCCATGCCGGTGGTCTGCGGGGTGGGACACGAAACCGACGTCACCCTGGCCGACCTGGCCGCCGACCTGCGTGCGCCCACGCCCACTGCAGCCGCTGAATTGGCCGCGCCAATGCAGGCCCAGGCCCTGGGGCAGCTGGACACCCTGGCTGCGCAGTTGCAGCGGGGCTTGCAGCGTTGCCTGCAAAACCAGGCCCAGCGTCTGGACACCGCAGCCTTGCGCCTGGGGCAACCGTCCAAAGGGCTGATCGTGCAGCAACAGCAGTTGGACGGCCTGGCAAGGCGCCTGCAAGCGGGCTTGCGCCACAGCCATGCGCGTGCGCTGGAAGCGCTGGCGGTGCGGGCCCAACGGCTGCGGCGGGCCGTCCGGGTTCAGTTGCAGCGCGAGCCCTTGCGGCTGCAGGCTTCGGCCGAGCGGCTGGCGGCCCAGGACCCCACCCGCGTGCTGCGCCGCGGTTATGCCTGGATCGAAGGCATGGATGGGCGGCCCGTGCTCAGCGCCCAGGCCTTGCGGCCAGGGCAGGCGGTGCGCGCGGTGTGGGCCGACGGCCGGGCCACGGCCGAGGTGCTGAGTGTTGAAATGAGCGCGGGCATGAGTGCGGACATGGGCGTCAAGGTGGGCGTGGACGTGGGCGTGGACCAAAGCGCTGAACCCCTGCCGCCATCAGCGTGATGGTCGCTGCCTACAATCTGCGGCGCTGCACGCTCAGCCACACCCCTTCTTGAACAGGACATCGCCATGGAACACACCCTGCCCGCACTGCCTTACGCCATCGACGCACTGGCTCCGCACTACAGCCGCGAGACGCTGGAGTTCCACCATGGCAAGCACCACAACGCCTACGTGGTCAACCTGAACAACCTGCAAAAGGGCACCGAGTTCGAGGCCATGGGCCTGGAGGACATCATCAAGAAGTCCAGCGGTGGCGTCTACAACAACTCAGCCCAGATCTGGAACCACACCTTCTTCTGGAACTGCATGAAGCCCGCTGGTGGTGGTGAGCCCACGGGCGCGCTGGCTGCTGCCATCAACGCCAAGTGGGGCGGTTACGCGGCCTTCCGCGAAGCTTTCATCAAGTCCGCCGTGGGCAACTTTGGCTCGGGCTGGACCTGGCTGGTGAAGAAGGCCGACGGCAGCGTCGACATCGTCAACACCGGCGCTGCGGGCACCCCGCTGACCACCGCCGACAAGGCGCTGTTGACCGTAGACGTGTGGGAACACGCCTACTACATCGACTACCGCAACATGCGCCCCAAGTTCGTCGAGACCTTCCTGGACAAGCTGGTGAACTGGGGTTTTGCCGAGAAGAACTTCGCCTGACACCCTGAGCGCGCCATGCGGGTGCTGCTGGTGGAGGACGACCGGGCCTTGAGCCTGGGCATCCGCCACGCGCTGGAAAGCGAAGGCTGGAGCGTCGATTGGCTGGCCGACGGCGAACAGGCCGTCAGCGTGGGTCTGCAAGGCGAGCACGACATCGCCGTGCTCGACCTGGGGCTGCCACGCAAAAGCGGCATGGACGTCCTGCGCACCTGGCGCGCCCGCGGCGCCCGCCTGCCAGTGCTGTTGCTGACCGCGCGCGACCAACTGGCCGATCGGGTGGCGGGGCTGGACGCCGGTGCCGACGACTACCTGGTCAAGCCCTTTGACCTGCCGGAATTGCTGGCCCGCCTGCGCGCCCTGCGTCGCAGGGCTGCCGGGCGGCTGGAAGAAAAGCTGACCCTGGGTGCGCTGGAGTTGGACACCGCGGGCCGCGAGCTGCGCTGGAACGGCCAGCGTGTGACCTTGAGTCCGCGTGAACTGGCGCTGACGGAGCTGCTGCTGCAAAAGGCCGGCCGGGTGGTGACCAAAGAGTCCATCGTGGCCCGGTTGTCCAGCTGGGAAGCCGACTTCAGCGAAAACTCGGTCGAGGTCTATGTTCACCGACTGCGCAAACGCTTTGCAGAACTGGGCGTGGTCATCAAGACCGTGCGCGGCTTTGGTTATGTGATGGAAGCGGCTGAACCGGACGGCGACTCCAGCTTGCGCGCTGTCCCCTCGAACTGAAAGCCGTCGGGTGAACGAAGCAGCCCAGGCTGCTGGGCCCGCCAGCAGCAGCCTGGCTCGCCGCCTGCTGTTGCCGCTGGCCTGGATCTGGCTGTTCGGCATCGTGGCGGCCACCGCTGGCGCCTATTACCTGGCGCGTGAAGCGGCCAACACCGCCTTCGACAAGTCCTTGCAGGACGAAGCCGCGGCCCTGGCCACCAAGGTCACCTGGAGCGACCGTGGTCCCTTGCTCGACGTGAGCCGGCAAACCCTGGAGTTGTTGACCTGGGACAGCCTGGGGCGCAACGGTTTTGTGATGGTCGACATCGAAGGTGCGGCGCTGGCCGGGGACGACCGGGTTCCGGTGCCGCTGAACCGCGAAGGCAGCCACCAGCGGCCGATGCTTTTCAACGGCGACTACCAGGGCGTGCCGGTGCGCGGTGTGGTGTTTTCGGTCACCTCGCCGATGATCGACCGCACGGTGTCCATCGTGGTCGTCGAGACGCAACGCAAGCGCGCCGAACTGACGCGCGACCTGCAGCTGGCCATCGTGCTGCCGGCCTTGGCCCTGGGCGCCATCACCTTTGCGCTGCTGGCTTGGGGCGTGCGGCGCGGTTTGCTGCCGCTGCGCCGACTGGGCGCCGAGGTCGCGCTGCGCGACTTGCACGACTGGCGTCCCTTGAGCCTGGCCCGGGTTCCAGCCGAAGCGCTGCCGATGGTGGAACGCATCAACACCTTGATGCTGGACGTGCAGCACTCGGTGGCCCTGCAGCGCCGCTTTGTGGCCGACGCGGCCCATCAGCTGCGCACGCCCGTGGCGGGCATTCGGGTGCTGGCGCAAGAGCTGCAGCGCACCCTGAGCCCGGCTGCGCCGAGCCATCCCAACATCGACGGGCAACAGCTGCTGAGCGAGCTGGACCTGTCAACCGAGCGGCTGACCCGCCTGATCGGCCAGCTGCTGAGCCTGGCCGGCTCGGAAACCGCGCTGACGATGGACGCCGAACACACGGCCCTGGACATCGTGCCGCTGCTGCGCGAGGCCACCGAGCCGCTGGTCCTGCAAGGGCTGCGCAAGGGCTTGCAGATCGAACTGATCGCACCCGATCACCCGGTGGTGGCCCGGGCGCACCCGATCTGGTTGGGTGAGGTGATCAACAACCTGCTCGACAACGCCCAGCGCTATGGCGGAGCGCGCATCGTGCTGCGGGTCGCCGCCTTGCCCGGTGGGGGTGCGGAGATCAGCGTCGAAGACAACGGACCGGGGGTTCGCAGCGAAGAGCTGTCGCGTTTGTTCGAGCCCTTCTGGCGCGGCGAGCGGGCCGACACCCGGGCCGATGGTGGCACCGGCCTGGGGCTGGCCATCGCACGCGAGATCGTTGCCCGGCTGGGCGGTGAATTGAGCGCCGCCACGCGCCCCGAGGTGGACGGCATGCGCTTCACCGTGCACTTGACGGCCTGAACCACCGGCTGGCACGGTTGCAGGATCAACTGCCAAAAGATCAACTGCCGAACGGCTTGCCCTTGATCTTGGCGCCGGCCTTCAAGCCACGTTTGGCAAACCAGCCGCGGTTCATTTCCAGCGCAAACCGCACCGGCTTGGCCGAGCAATGCGAGCGGTCCGACTGCGCGTCCATGTCGGCCAGGTTGACGATGGTGCCGTCGTCGGCCAGGAAGGCGATGGTCAGCGGCACCAGCGTGTTGCGCATCCAGAAACAGCGCTGGCCGGACTCTTCACTGATGAAGAGCATGCCGTCGTTGGTGCCCATCTCGCGGCGGAACATCATGCCGACCTGTTGTTGTTCGGGCGTGATGGCCAACTCGGTCTTGATGATGTGGATGCCGGCCTGCAGATCGATCGTGGGCAGCCGCGGTTGAGGCCCGGTTTGCGCCTGCGCCAGGGGCATGGCCAGCAGCAGCAAGGCGAAGAGGGCGGCAAGCGGAGCCGCCAATGACGGTGCAAACCGCGCTGAAAACCGTGCTGCAAACGGGGCTGGAAACCGTGCTGCAAACGGTGCTGCAAACCGAGCCGCGAACCCGGTAGCAGATGGCAAGTTGATACAGATCATGGGCATTGGGTGTGTGTGGCCTTAGATTATCCCGTGCCGGGGTACCGCTGCTGTGGGAGCCGAGTCTTTCTGTTGTCAACCCGGGTCTATCAACGCCCCACACCTCGCATTCGATGACCACGCCCGCCCAAACGATGCCTGCCCCGCCGATCGAGACACCGGTGGTGCTGGACGACCCGCTGGAGCAAGGCCGCTTCACGCGCTGGGTGGCGGGCCCCCAGGGGCAGCGTTGGGCCGAATCGTCTTTGCAACTGGCCGGCCTGCACTGCGCCGCCTGCAGCGGCCTGATCGAACAGGCGGTGTCGAAGGTGGCAGGCGTGCATTCGGTGCGGGTCAGCGCTGCTGCCGAGCGCGCCACGGTCTGCTGGGACCCTGAACGCACGCGGCCGTCGCTGTTCATTGCGGCCATCCGGCACGCCGGTTATGACGCGGTGCCCGACGCCGCGGCGCCGGCGCGGGCGCTGCGTGTCCGCCAGCAACGCCAGGCTTTGTGGCGGTTGTTCGTAGCGAGCTTCTGCGCCATGCAGGTGATGATGTTCGCCACCCCGAGTTATGTGGCGGGGGCCGGTGAACTGAGCGACGAGATGCGCCAACTGCTCAACTGGGGCAGCTGGATCGTCAGCCTGCCGGTGATGGTGTTCTCTGCCGGACCCTATTTTTCCGGGGCCTGGCAGATGCTGCGGCGTGGCCGCATCGGCATGGACGTGCCGGTGGCGCTGGGCCTCGCCATCACCTTCATCGCCAGCAGCGGCGCCACGTTTGCACCCGGTGGTGTGTTTGGTGCCGAGGTCTACTTTGACTCGCTGACCATGTTCGTGTCATTTCTGCTGGCTTCACGCTGGCTCGAACTGCGCGCCCGCCAAGGCGCAGCCGAGACCCTGGAGCGGGCCCTGGCACGGCTGCCCGAAACCGCGTGGCGCCTGGACGAGCACGACCAGGTCGGCGCCGTCAGCGTGCAGCGGCTGCATGTGGGCGACCGGGTCCGGGTGCTGCTGGGGCAGTCTTTTCCGGCCGACGGTGTGCTCGAAGTGGGCAGCACCCAGGCCGACGAAGCCTTGCTCAGCGGTGAGTCCACGCCCGTCGACAAGCGGCCGGGCGACACGGTGGTGGCTGGCAGCGTCAACGTGGGCGCACCGGTGGCCATGCGCGTGCAACGTGTCGGCGGCGACACCCGGCTCGAGACCATCGTGTCGATGATGCGCAGCGCCTTGACGCAGCGGCCCGCCAGTGCGCGGGTGGCTGACCGCTGGGCGGCGCCGTTTTTGTGGACCGTGCTGCTGCTGGCGGCAGGGGCTGCCGCGGTGTGGAGCGTCATCGATCCGGCGCGCGCGGTGTGGGTGGCCGTTTCGGTGCTGATCGTCACCTGCCCCTGCGCGCTGTCGCTGGCTGCGCCGGCCACCTTGGTGGCCGCAGCGCGCGGCCTGGCCCGCCACGGCGTGCTGCTGCAGCGCCTGGACGCGATCGAGGTGCTGGCCAACGCCCGCCACTTCTTTTTTGACAAGACCGGCACGCTGACCCAAGACCGCCTGGCGGCCGGGCCGGCGGTGCTCACAAAGGCCGGCGCACAGCACTGGGGCCACGCAGGCCCGGCCGCGGCCGCGGCCAGCGCTTGCGCGGCGAGTCTGGCCCAGTGGTCGCAGCACCCGGTGTCGGTAGCGCTGGCCGCACATGGCGCTGCTCAAACGGCGGCCGAGTTGCGGTGGACTGAAGTCGAAGAAGTTCCCGGCCAGGGCGTGAGCGCGGTCGACCCGCAAGGGCGCACCTGGCGTCTGGGGCGCGCCCTGTGGGTGGATGCCGCCACGCCGCTGCCCGCAGACACCCGGGTGGCATTGGGCTGCCAAGGCCAATTGCTCGCTGGCTTTGCTGTTGAAGAGGCGCTGCGCGACGGTGTGGTGCAGGCCATGCAGGCCTTGCGTGACGACGGCGTGCAGCTGCGCTTGCTCAGCGGCGACTCCGCGCAGCGGGCCTTTGCGCTGGCCCAGCGGGTCGGCATCACCGACGTGATGGCGCAAGCCACGCCGCAGGACAAGTTGGCGGCCGTGGTCGACGTGCAAGCGCGTGGTGACCGTGTGGTGATGGTCGGCGACGGCGTCAACGACGCGCCGGTGCTGGCGCGCGCCGACGCGTCGCTGGCCATGGGGCAGGGCGCCTTGGTCTCGCGCAGCCATGCCGACGCGGTCATCACGTCCAACCAGCTCGGTGACTTGGTGCAAGCCCGCCGCCAGGCCCGGCGCGCGCTGGCCATCGTGCGGCAGAACTTCATCTGGGCTGGCGCCTACAACGCCTTGTGCATTCCGCTGGCGCTGGCGGGCTACCTGCCACCGTGGGCTGCGGGTCTGGGCATGGCCACCAGTTCGCTGGTGGTGGTACTCAATTCGCTGCGCGCTGCGCGCTGAAACTCAAGGTCGTCATGGAAAGCCTCTACCTGCTCATTCCGATGTCGGCCGGCCTGGTGCTGTGATCCTGGCGATTTTTGCCTGGGCCGTGAACCGGGGTCAATTCGACGACCTGGAAGCCGAAGGCCAGCGAATCCTGACCGAGGACACGCCGCCAATTGATGTCGATCAAGTCGACTAGCGGGGTCTGCCAGAAGAATCTCCTTGTCCGTCCGATGAGACGAAGCGAGGAGTGAGTCGATGTCAAACAGCGCCGCGATGGCAACACCGTCCCCAGCCGCAGGGGGCGTTTACACCGATACAGCGGTCAGGCTGTTTGCCTTGGCCGCCGTCTTGTGGGGCGTGGTGGGCATGCTGGTCGGCGTGATCATCGCCGCCCAACTGACGTGGCCGGAGTTGAACTTCGGCATCTCGTTTCTCAGCTATGGCCGCTTGCGCCCGCTGCACACCAACGCCGTGATCTTTGCCTTCGGCGGTTGTGCGCTCTTTGCCACGTCGCTGCACGTCGTGCAGCGAACCTGCCAGACGCGGTTGTTTGCGCCCGGCCTGGCGATGTTCGTCTTCTGGGGCTGGCAGTTGGTCATCGTGGCGGCTGCCGTCACGCTGCCGCTGGGCATGACGCAAGGCAAGGAATACGCCGAGCTCGAGTGGCCCATCGACCTGCTGATTGCGGTGGTGTGGGTTTGCTACGCCATCGTGTTCTTCGGCACACTGGGCATTCGCAAGGTGCGCCATATCTATGTCGCCAACTGGTTCTTCGGCGCCTTCATCCTGGCGGTGGCGTTGCTGCACATCGTCAACAGTGCGGCCATTCCGGTCAGCCTGACCAAGAGCTACTCGGCCTACGCGGGCGTGCAAGACGCGATGATCCAGTGGTGGTACGGCCACAACGCGGTGGGCTTTTTCCTGACCGCGGGTTTCCTGGGAATGATGAACTACTACATCCCCAAGCAGGCCGAGCGCCCGGTCTACAGCTACCGCCTGAGCATCGTGCACTTCTGGGCGCTGATCTTCACCTACATGTGGGCCGGCCCGCACCACCTGCACTACACCGCGCTGCCCGACTGGGCGCAAAGCGTCGGCATGGTCTTCAGCCTGGTGCTGCTGGCGCCCAGCTGGGGCGGCATGATCAACGGCATCATGACCCTCAGCGGTGCTTGGCACAAGCTGCGTGACGACCCGATCCTGAAGTTCCTGATCGTCAGCCTGTCCTTCTACGGCATGAGCACGTTCGAAGGCCCGATGATGTCGATCAAGACCGTCAACGCGCTGAGCCACTACACCGACTGGACGGTCGGCCACGTGCACAGCGGCGCGCTGGGCTGGGTCGGCCTGATCAGCATGGGCAGCCTGTACTACCTGATCCCGCGCATGTTCGGTCGCACCACGATGTACAGCGTGCGGGCCATCGAGACCCACTTCTGGGTGGCCACCGTGGGCATCGTGCTCTACATCGCCGCGATGTGGATCGCCGGTGTGATGCAGGGCCTGATGTGGCGCGCGGTCAACCCCGACGGCACACTGGTCTACACCTTCGTTGAAAGCGTCAAAGCCACCTTCCCGTACTACGTGGTGCGGCTCTTGGGCGGTGTGCTGTACCTGAGCGGCATGTTGATCATGGCCTGGAACGTGGTGATGACGGTGCGCAGTGGCAAGCCGGCCTTGGCTCCCATTCCGCACGTGCAGCCGGCCTACGCCTGAAGCCCCAACAAGAGGAGTCCACCAACATGGCAAACCATTCCGCTCCGTCGGGTCACGAGAAGATCGAGACCAGCAACTTCCTGATGATCGTGCTGATCCTGGTGGCCCTGGCCATTGGCGGCCTGGTCGAAATCGTGCCGCTGTTCTTTCAGCGCTCGCTGACCCAGCCGGTGGAAGGGCTGAAGCCCTACACGGCCTTGCAGCTGGCCGGGCGTGACGTCTACCTGCGTGAGGGTTGCTACAACTGCCACTCGCAGATGGTGCGCCCCTTCCGTGCCGAGGCGCTGCGATACGGCGCGCATTCCACCGCCGGTGAATTTGTCTACGACCACCCCTTCCAGTGGGGCAGCAAGCGTACCGGCCCGGACCTGCACCGCGTGGGCGGCAAGTACAACGACGAGTGGCACCGCGTGCACCTGATCAACCCGCGCGACGTGGTGCCCGAGTCCAACATGCCGGCCTATCCCTGGCTGGTGGGTGCCGCCGTCGAACCCGACAGCATGGCCGCCCGCATGAAGGCGCTGCGCCTGGTTGGCGTTCCCTACACCGACGCCGAAGTGGCTGCGGCTGGCGAAGAGGTCAAGGGCCGCACCGAAATGGACGCCTTGATCGCCTACCTGCAGGTGCTGGGCACCGCGCGCAAGTGAGCGCCAAAGCTGCGGCAAAACAGACGGCCCATCAGACGGCCAATCAGACGGCCAACAAACGAGGGACATGAACATGGATGTCAACGACCTGCGCATCACCGTCACCGTGATCAGTTTGCTGCTGTTTCTGGTGCTGATGGTCCATACCTACAGCCGCAAACGCAGTTCAGAACATGAACAGGCGGCGCAATTGCCCTTTCTGGGCGAAGACGAGCCGAAACCAATTCGAGGAGAGAAGCAGTGAGTGACTTTGTCAACAGTGGCTGGGGCTGGTTCGTGGCCGTGGCCACGGTGGTCAGCCTGCTGGCCTGTCTGGGTCTGCTCATCATCGCCAGCCGGCGCAAGGTGATGGGCGACGACAACACCACCGGCCACATCTGGGACGAAGACCTGCGTGAGTTGAACAACCCGCTGCCGCGCTGGTGGATGTGGTTGTTTGTGCTGACGGTGGTGTTTTCTGCCGTCTACCTGGCCTTTTATCCGGGCCTGGGCACCAGCCCGGGTTCGTTGAAGTGGACCAGCGTGGGGCAGTACGAGGCCGAGCAGGACAAAGCCCGCGCCGCCATGGTGCCGGTTTACGCCAAGTACGTCAGCATGAGCGCCGAGGAGCTGGGCCGCGACGCCCAAGCCATGGGCATTGGCCAACGCCTGTTCCTGAACAACTGCGCCCAGTGCCATGGCTCCGATGGCCGTGGCAGCAAGAGCTTTCCCAACCTGGCCGACAACGACTGGCTGGGCCCCAACAGCTTGGACAGCGTGAAGAAGACCATCACCGAAGGTCGCATGGGCGTGATGCCGCCGATGGGCGCGGCGGTGGGTTCAGGCGACGATGTCAAGAACGTCGCGCATTACGTGCTGAGTCTTTCGGGCAGCGCCCACAACGACATTGCAGCGCAGCTGGGCAAGGCCAAGTTTGGCACCTGTGCGGCCTGTCACGGCGCCGACGGCAAGGGCAACACCGCGCTGGGTGCGCCCAACCTGACCGACAAGATCTGGTTGCACGGCTGGGGTGAGCAGGCCATCGTCGAGATCATCAACAAAGGCAAGAACAACGCCATGCCCGCGCAGGGCCGCCTGCTGACACCGGAGCAGGTGCACGTGCTGGGCGGTTATGTGCTGAACATGTCGCAACCCAGCCGGGTGGCTGGCAATTGAAACCGCAGCGGAAGCAAGGGCTCTGAGTCGCCGCCTTGAACGACATCACTTCACCGGCGGCAGGGGCTCCCACGGCCGAATCTGACGACGCCAAGACGGCGGTCGTCAGCATGTACCAGAAGCAAAAGAAGATCTACGCCCGCGCGGTGTCGGGTTGGTTCGCGGCCTGGCGCTGGACCCTGGTCTGGGCCACCCAGCTGCTGTTCTACGGCCTGCCCTGGCTGGACTGGAACGCCCGCCAAGCGGTCTTGTTCGACTTGAGCACGCGGCGCTTTTATGTCTTTGGGCTGGTGCTGTACCCGCAGGATTTCATCTTCCTGACCGGCCTGCTGATCGTCTCGGCCTATGCCCTGTTCTTGTTCACCGCGGTGGCCGGGCGCTTGTGGTGCGGTTATGCCTGTCCACAAACGGTGTACACCGAGATCTTCATGTGGGTGGAGCGCCAATTTGAAGGCGACCGCATGAAGCGCATGAAGCTGGACCAGGGCCCCTTCAGCTTCAACAAGCTGTGGCGCAAGACGGGCACACAAGTCACCTGGGTGGCCATCGGGCTGTGGACCGGGTTCACCTTTGTCGGCTACTTCACCCCCATCCACACGCTGTGGCAATCGGCGATCACCTTCAGCTTTGGCCCCTGGGAGTGGTTCTGGGTGCTGTTCTATGGCTTTGCCACCTATGGCTTTGCGGGCTACATGCGCGAACAGGTGTGCAAGTACATGTGCCCTTACGCGCGCTTCCAGAGCGCCATGTTCGACAAGGACACGCTGATCATCAGCTACGACGCCGAACGCGGCGAAAAACGCGGCACGCGGGGTCGCAAGACCGACCTCAAGGCGGCCGGCCTGGGCGACTGCATCGACTGCGAACTGTGTGTGCAGGTTTGCCCCACCGGCATCGACATCCGCAACGGGCTGCAGTACGAATGCATCGGCTGCGCCGCCTGCGTGGACGTGTGCAACGGTGTGATGGACAAGATGGGCTACCCGCGCGGACTGGTGCGCTACGACACCCAAAACGGCATGCAGCAGCACCTGGGCCGCGCCGCCGAGGTCACCCGCATCTTCAGGCCGCGGGTGCTGGTCTACACCGCGGTGCTGGTGTTGATCTGCGTCGGGCTGGGTGTGGGGCTTTTCATGCGCTCACCCGTCCGCGTGGACGTGGTGCGTGATCGCGGTGCGCTGGCACGCATCGTCGACGACGGCTGGGTCGAAAATGTTTATCGTCTGCAGCTGATGAACACCACCGAACGTGTCCAGCACTACCGCATCACTGCGGGCGGGCTCAACCAGATGGCGCAGGATTTGAAAGACGACGTGACGCTGGCTGGGGCTGAAGCCCGCTGGGTCGCGCTGGCCGTCAGGGTGCCGCCCGGTGTGGCCACGCAGATGGGGTCGGGCAGCCACCCGCTCACGTTCGAGGTGCAGGTGTTGGAAGGCGCGGCCAAAGTGCCTCGGCACCGTGAGGTTGAAAGATCAACGTTTTTGGTGCCCCGCTGAGGGCTGCCACTTGGAGCTGAGCATGAACCCTTCGAAAGAACGTCCGGCCTCAGAAGCCACGATCGCCTGGTGGCGGCTGCCCATCGTCTGGATGGTCATTGGCGGCCCGGCTTTGGTGGTGGTGGCCGGTTTTGCCACCTTGGCGTTGGCGCTGATCTACCCCGATCCCGTTTTGTCCACCACACCCAACGCCGGCAAGTCCGACTTGCCCGCGGTGCAGGGCCGCAACCACGCGGCAACCCCGGCCCGCTGAAAGGGCTGCAGCCATGAAACGCGCGGCGCAAAAGTGGGCCACCGTGGCCTGGCCGGCCTTTCTGGTGGCGGGCGTGCTGGAAGTGGCGGTGTTCGCTTTTGTCGACCCGCTCAGCCTGCACAGCACCAGCGGCGCTGCGTTGGAATTGTCCGCCACCGCGGTTTATTCGCTGGCGTTCCTGCTCTTTTGGGTCTGCACTTCGGTGGCCTGCGCCTTGACGATGTTGTTGGCCAGCAGCGCCGAAGAAGTCAACGCCGTGCACTGAACCGCTGGCCGCCCGGCCCCGGCGTCAGCAGTTGCTGCTGTTGACCAGCTTTTGCAAAGCCTCGGGATCCAGCACTTCGATCTGCCGCTGCTTGACCTGCAGGATGCCGTCTTCCTGAAACCGCGAAAAAGCGCGGCTCACCGTTTCCAGCTTCAGGCCCAGGTAACTGCCGATCTCTTCGCGTGTCATGCGCAGGATCAGCGAATGGGCCGAAAAGCCCCGCAAGCGCAGGCGCTGCGTCAGGTTTAGCAAAAAGGCGGCCAGACGCTCTTCGGCGCGCATGCTGCCCAACAGCAGCATGACCCCGTGGTCGCGCACGATTTCGCGGCTCATGATGCGGTGGAAATGACGCTGCAGGTCCGACAGCTCGCGCGACAGTTCTTCCAGCTGCTGGAAGGGGATGACGCAGACCTGTGAGTCTTCCAGCGCTACCGCGTCACAGGTGTGGCGTTCGGTGCCGATGCCGTCCAGCCCCAGCAATTCACCGGCCATCTGGAACCCGGTGACCTGGTCCCGGCCGTCTTCGGAAGACACGCAGGTCTTGAAGAACCCCGTTCGCACAGCGTAGAGCGAGCTGAAAGGCTCGCCCGCATGGAACAGGGCTTCGCCGCGACCGACGCCACGGCGCACGGCAACCAGGGCGTCCAGGCGTTCCATCTGCTCGTTGGCCATGCCCAAAGGCAGGCACAACTCCTTCAGGTTGCAGTTGGAGCAAGCAACTTTGAAGGGCTCGAGTCGAAGGGCGGGGAGGGCGGCATCCATGCTTTGGGTGGGACCTGACGGTAGCGACAGTATCGCCCATGCGCGCGTCAGCAGCGAACGAGCGCCGGGAAGGGCTTGCCAGTGCCTGCAACTTGAGGTGGATCAACTCAGCTGCGGGCGGCTTTGGCACAGTCTGGACATGAGCACATTGGCAACGCCTGTCATGGAACCTGTGGTCAAGCTGAGCGACGCCGACCTGCGCAAGCTTGACGTGCCGGGCCCAAGGTACACCTCGTACCCCACCGCCGACCGATTTGTCGAGGCCTTCGGGCACGACGCCTATCGCCAAGCGTTGCGCCAGCGCGCCCAGGGCCCAGCTGCGGGTGGCGCGCCGCCGCTGTCGCTCTACGTGCATGTGCCCTTTTGTGAATCGGTCTGCCACTACTGCGCTTGCAACAAGATCATCACCAAACACCACAGTCGCGGCCGCGAGTACCTGGGCTGGCTGGAAAAAGAGGTGGCCTTGCACGTGGCCGAGTTGGGCACCCACCAAGCGGTTTCGCAGTTGCACCTGGGTGGCGGTTCGCCGACTTTCCTGGACGACCACGAGCTGGGCGACCTGATGGCGATGCTGAAACGCGCCTTCAAGATTGCCCCGGGTGCCGAGCTGTCCATCGAGGTCGACCCGCGCACCGCCAACCGCGAGCGTTTGCGCAACCTGGCGCAGATGGGCTTCAACCGCATCAGTTTTGGCGTGCAGGACTTTGACCACGATGTGCAGGTGGCGGTGCACCGCGTCCAGCCCTTCGACATGGTACAGGAGCTGGTTTCCGAAGCGCGGGCGCTGAAGTACGAGTCCATCAATGCCGACTTGATCTACGGCCTGCCGCGGCAGACGCCCGAGTCGTTTGCCCGTACGATCGCGCAGGTGGCCGAGTTGCGCCCTTCGCGCATCGCGCTGTACGCCAATGCCCATTTGCCGCAGCGTTTCAAGCCGCAACGCCGCATTGACGGCGCGGCGCTGCCCACCGCCGAACAGCGCATGCGCATGTTGGGCGACGCCATCAGTGGTTTTGTGGGCCATGGTTATGTCTACATCGGCATGGACCACTTCGCCTTGCCCGACGACGCGCTGGCCGTGGCCAAGCGCCAGGGCCGGCTGCACCGCAACTTCCAGGGCTACACGACGCAGCCCGACGCTGACTTGATCGGCCTGGGCGTGTCGTCGATCGGCCGCGTGGGGGCCACCTACAGCCAAAATGCCAAGTCACTGCCCGAGTACGAGGACGCCTTGCGTCAAGGCAATTTTCCGGTGGTACGCGGTCTGGCCCTGACGCGCGACGACCTGCTGCGCCGCGCCGTCATCATGGCCCTGATGTGCCAGGGCCGCTTGGACTTTGAATCCATCGAGCTGGCGCACCTGGTCAAGGTAAAAGAGGTCTTTGCCAGCGAGTTGACCCAGCTGCGCGAACTGCAGGGCATGGGCCTGGTCGAGGTGGGCGAAAACGACATCCAGGTCACCGCGACCGGCTGGTTCTTTGTGCGTGGCATCGCCATGCTGTTCGACCGCCATCTGCAGTCCGACAAGGTGCGCGAGCGCTTCTCGCGCATCATCTGAAGCCGTGGACGCCGCCCTGATCGCCAGCGCCGCGCTGCTGGGGTTGGCCGGTACGCCGCACTGCGCCGCCATGTGCGCTGCACCTTGCGCTGCCGTGTGCGGTGGGCGGGGTGTGGCGTCCAGCCTGGCTTTCCAGCTGGCCAGGGTGGCAGGCTATGCCGCAGCCGGTGCCGTGGTGGCCGCCAGCGTGGGTGCGCTGGCCGCACTGTCGCAGTGGACGCCCGCCTTGCGCCCCGTTTGGGTGCTGCTGCAACTGGCGTTGCTGACGTTGGGCCTGTGGATGGTGGTGGTGGGCCGGCAGCCGGCCTGGATGGGTGCGGTGGGGCGCATTCCGCAGCCCGTCAGCGCAAGCGCCAAAACGGGATGGTCGCCCCTGCGCGGCCCGGTTCAGGCGGCGGCGGCGGGTGGACTGTGGGTGGCTTGGCCCTGCGGGTTGCTGCAGTCTGCGCTGCTGGTGGCCAGTTTGACCAGTGGGCCTGGGCCTGGCGCGGCGACGATGGCGGTGTTTGCGGTGGCCTCATCCGGTGGATTGATCGCAGCGCCGTGGCTTTGGCAACGCCTGAAGAGCCGCAGTGGGTCCTTGCCCCTGGAGCGTGGCCTGGTTAGGCTGGCCGGCGCACTCTTGGTGCTGGGTTCCGGTTTTTCATTGGGCCATGGCGTGTGGCCTCTGGTGGCAGCCTTTTGCGGCTGGACCTGATTGCCAAGCCTGCACCCCTAGAATCAAAAGCCCATTCAACCTGTCGTCGGCCCCGCCTGTGGTGGAGCCTGGAGACCACCCGCATGTACCAGCACATCCAAGTGCCATCCCAAGGCCAGAAAATTTCCGTCAACGCGGACTTCTCGCTCAACGTGCCCGACCAGCCCATCATCCCCTTCATCGAAGGTGATGGCACGGGTCTGGACATCACACCCGTGATGCTGAAGGTGGTGGACGCCGCCGTGGCCAAGAGCTATGGCGGCAAGCGCAAGATCCATTGGATGGAGGTCTACGCCGGTGAAAAAAGCACCAAGATCTACGGGCCCGACGTCTGGCTGCCCGAAGAAACCTTGAGCGCGGTGCGCGAATACGTGGTGTCCATCAAGGGCCCGTTGACCACCCCGGTGGGCGGCGGCATTCGCAGCCTGAATGTGGCGCTGCGCCAAGAGCTGGACCTGTACGTCTGCCTGCGTCCCATCCAATATTTCAAGGGCGTACCCAGCCCGCTGAAAGAGCCGGAAAAGACCCACATGGTGATCTTCCGCGAGAACTCGGAAGACATCTATGCGGGCATCGAATACGAAGCCGAAAGCGACAAGGCCAAGAAGCTGATCAAGTTCCTGATCGAAGAAATGGGCGTCAAGAAGATCCGCTTTCCCAACACCAGCGGCATTGGCATCAAACCCGTCAGCCGCGAAGGCACCGAGCGCCTGGTCCGCAAGGCCTTGCAGTACGCCATCGACAACGACAAGCCCAGCGTAACCATCGTGCACAAGGGCAACATCATGAAGTTCACCGAGGGTGGCTTCCGCGACTGGGCTTACGCCTTGGCCCAACGCGAGTTTGGCGCGCAACTCATCGACGACGGCCCCTGGTGCAAGTTCAAGAACCCGAAGACCGGCAAGGACATCGTCGTCAAGGACAGCATCGCCGACGCTTTTTTGCAGCAGATCCTGCTGCGCCCAGCCGAGTATTCGGTGATCGCCACGCTCAACCTCAA
>JANMHH010000214.1:0-4528 GCA_031375065.1 Rubrivivax sp.
TGAGGTCGTAACCCATCTTGTCCACATAGCCACCGAGGCCGCAGAAGTCGGTCTGCATGTCGATGACGATGAGCGCGGTGTTGGCCGGGCTCAGTGAACCGTCGTAAGGCCAGGGGTAGGGCGTGGATTTGATGGTGGCCATGCGGGGCTCAGTCCAAGGGGTTGGGTTCGGCGCCGCGGTAGGCACGAGTGGGCGCATCAAACCCGCAGGGCGTGCCGTCGCGCACCTGGATGCTGGCGTCCCAAGGCAATTTGTAGGTGCCTGCCACCATGTCCTGCATGAAGGTGTAGGGGCAGTCCATCGCACCGCCCTTCACCGCCACGTAGCCGCGGTGGTAGAGCTGGTAGGGGTTGTTCTCGACGCCCCAGCCGGCGCGTGCTTCGCGCACCAGGTCGGGCCGCAGTTCTGCAGTGATGATTTCGTCGACGCGCGCGCCACCTTCGGTGATGACGCTGCCGTCGAAGTTGCAGAACATGCCTTCGCCCATGCTGTCAAAGCTGCCGTCGCTGCCGCACAGGCACACGCTGGCGGTGATGGCCAGGTTCTGGAAGGCATTGGCTTGGTTGGTGATCTTCCAGGCGTGGCGTATGGGTGCCGTGTAGCCCGCCGTGCGCAGGATGATTTCTGCGCCCTTGTAGGCGGCTTCGCGCGCCATCTCGGGGAACATGCCGTCGTGGCAGATGATCAAGGCGATCTTGCTGCCGTTGGGCCCATCGCACACCGGGATGCCCATGTTGCCGTGCTCCCAGGCTTCCACCGGCACCCAGGGGTGCAGCTTGCGGTAGTAGAGCTTGATCTGGCCTTGGTCGTCGATGATCAGGCCAGTGTTGTAGGGGTTACCGTGGGCGTTGAACTCCATGATCGAGAAGCAGCCCCAGATGCGGTGCTGGATGCAGGCGGCCTTGAACGACGCCACCTCGGGGCCGTCCAGCGAGACCATGAGCTCGGGCGCCGTGCTCATGCTCAGCCCGTGCAGGCTGTACTCGGGGAAGACCACCAGGTCCATCGTGCCCAGGTTGCGCCGCGCCTTGCCCACCATCCAGCAAATGCGCTCGGCCTGGGCCTTGAGTTGAGCGGGTGTTTCCACCACCGGCAGCTGCAGTTGCACCAGACCCACCACCACGCCGTGGGGTGACTTGTTCAGACCGCCCAGACCGCTCATTGACTGACTCCCAAAGCCATCGGTGCACCACGAATACTTTGCCGGGGCGAACAGGTCCAGACCAGAATCGCCAGCGTCAACACGTAAGGCACCGCGTTGAACAGGTGGTAGTAGCCGCCAATACCCACCGACTGCAGCGCCGGCCCCAAAGCGCCCGCGCCGCCAAACAGCAAGGCGGCCCACAAGCAGCGCACCGGGTGCCAGCGCGCAAAGATGACCAGCGCCACCGCGATCAAGCCCTGGCCACTGGACAGGCCTTCGTTCCAGCTGCCCGGGTAGTGCAATGACAGTGACGCGCCACCCAGCCCGGCGATGAAGCCGCCCACCGTGGTGGCCGCGATGCGCACGCCGTTGACGCTGGTGCCCAGCGCGCGCGCCGCGTCGGCGCTGTCGCCCACCATGCGCACCTTCAGGCCCCAGCCGGTGTTCTTCAGGCCCCAGGCCAAGGCCAGTGCCAGCACCACGCCGATGGGGAAGAGTGCGTTGATGTTCAGCGCCGCACTGACCTTGGGCGACGACGACCACCAGCCCAAAGCGATCGCCGGAATCTGCTCGGCCTGCGGCTGGATCAAGGGCTTGCCCAGGTAGAAAGCCAGGCCCGCGCCCAGCATCATGATGGCGATGCCTGCTGCTATGTCGTTGACCCGCGGCAGGCTGCTGATCAGGCCGTGCAGTGCTGCGATGCAGGCACCGCTGAAGCCGGCCAGCAAGACACCCAGCCACCACTGGCCGGTGAGGTAGCTGCCTGCAAAGCCGGCCATGGCCGAGAACACCAGCACGCCTTCCAGGCCGAGGTTGATGCGGCCGGCTTTTTCGGTGATGCACTCGCCCAGGCTGACGAAGAGAAAGGGCGTGCCCACGCGCACCGCGCCACCCAACACGGCGATCAGCACGTCGAACCAGGCGATGTCGCTCATGCCGTGGCACCCGCTGGCGCGTTCGCAGCCTGCTTGCGCAGGACAAACAGCTCGCCCAGCCGCCCGCGCCAAGCCTCGCTGGCCAGGATGAAGACGAAACAAAAGCCCATCAACACCTGCACCGATGCGTCGGGCAAGCCCATGCGCCGTTGCAGCAGGCTGCCCGCGGCCAGGAAACCACCAAACAATACGGCCACCGGGATGATGGCCAGCGGCTGGTGGCGGGCCACAAAGCTGACCAGGATGCCGGTGTAGCCCAGGCCCACGATCAGCGAGGCGTTGGCGCTGGTGTGCACCGCCGCCACTTCGATGCCACCGGCCAGCCCGGCGCAGGCACCGCCCAGCGCGCAGGCCACCACGATCAGCCGGCTGGCGGGCAGTCCCACCAGCCTCGCCGCACGCAAATTGCCGCCCACCACGCGGGTGGCAAAACCGTGCGTCGTGATGCTGAGCCAGAAAGCGGCCAAGAGGCAGAGCACCACGCCAAAGACCAGGCCCCAGTGCACGTCGTAGCTGCCCATGCTGCCGATGCGCAAGGCCGCGGGCAGTGGCAAGGTGGACGGCTTGTTCAAACTGGCCGGGTCGCGCATGGCGCCTTCCACGATGTGCTTGAACAGTGCAATGGCGATGTAGCCCAGCAGCAGGCTGGAGATGGTCTCGTTGACACCACGCCATTGCCGCAGCCAGCCCGCCAGCGCAATCCAGGCACCACCCGCCGCGGCGGCCGCCAACAGCAAGAGAGCGGTGCCCAGACTGCCCTGGGGCAGTGGCAGCAACACCGGCAGCGCAGCACAGGCCAGCCCGCCCAGCACCAGCGCGCCCTCGCCGCCGATGATGGTCAAACCGGCACGCGCCGGCAGCGCCACGCACAGCGCGGTCAACATCAACGGCGCCGCGCGTTGCAAGGTGTTCTGCAAGGAAAACGCGTCACCAAAAGCCCCCGTGAACAGCAGGCCCAGGGCCTGCATCGGGTTGTGCCCGCCGAACCACACGAACACGCCAAACAAGGCCAGCCCGCCGGCCAGGGCCAGCACGGGCAGGGCGATCGCTTCGGCGGTGTCGCGGGTACGGCTCATCAGGAAACCTCCGTGCTGCGCACTGCGGTATTCGCCTTGGGAACGGCCCTGCGGCTCATGGCGCAGAAGGCAGGATCAGGCTTTGCCGATCACACCTTCGACCAGGTAGTTCATGCCTTCGAGCTCGATGTCGGTCTGCTTGAAGACCTTGCCCTTGGGGATGACGACCTTGCCGGTGTTGTCCTTGAGCTCACCACCAAAGATGTCGAAGCTGCCGGCCATCATCTTGGCCTTGACGGCGTCGGCGCCCTTGCGTGCGGCTTCGGACACGGCCGGGCCATAGGCTGACGTCTTGACAAAGCCTTCCTTCAAACCACCGCGCACAAAGTTCAGGTGCGGCTTGCCGGCGCGTGCGGCTTCCAGGATGCTGGTGTAGGCGGTGAGCCAGTTCCACTCGGCGCCAGTCAGGTAAGCCTCCGTTGCCAGCTTGGCCTGGCTGGCGTGGTAACCGCAAACGAGCT
This sequence comes from Rubrivivax sp., assembly GCA_031375065.1. Taxonomy (GTDB): domain Bacteria; phylum Pseudomonadota; class Gammaproteobacteria; order Burkholderiales; family Burkholderiaceae_C; genus Rubrivivax. Next base: position 3,618 of record JANMHH010000214.1, read on the forward strand.
TGCCACGTTTTGCGGCGGTCTCCACCACCACCTTGGGGCCGTCCACGTGCATGGTGAAAACGTCCACACCCTGGTCGGCCAGGCCGTTGGTGGCCTCGGCTTCCTTGACCGGCATGCTCCAGTCGCCGGTGAAGATGGCGTTGCAGGTGATGGTCGGGTCCACCGAGCGCGCGCCCATGGTAAAGGCGTTGATGTTGCGCAGCACTTGCGGGATGGGCTTGGCGGCCACAAAGCCCAGCTTCTTGCTCTTGCTCATGTGGCCGGCGACCACGCCGTTGAGGTACTGCGCTTCGTCGATGTAGCCGAAGTAGCTGCCGGTGTTGTCGGGGTGCTTGCCCTTGGTCCACATGCCACCGCAGTGGCTGAAGCGCACCTTGGGGTTCTTGGCCGCGATGGCCAGCATGTGCGGGTCAAAGTAGCCAAAGCTGGTGGGAAAGAGCAGCGAAGCGCCGTCTTGCGAAATCATGCCCTGCATGCTCTTTTGCACGGCCTGGGTTTCGGGCACGTTCTCTTCTTCCAACAGCTTCACGCCGGGCATCTTTTTCAGCAGCGCAGCGGCTTCGGCCTGGGCCTGGTTGTAGCCAAAGTCGTCGCGCGGGCCCACGTAAATGATGCCCACGGTGATGGGCGCCTGGGCCAGCGCCGTGCGCAAGGCGCCAGGCAGGGCCAGCGAAGCGCCGGCCAGGCCGCCGGCGGCCAGCAGCTGGCGACGGATGGAGTTGGTGTGGATGTTCTTGGGGTCTGGGTTCACGGGGTTCTCCTGGCTGTGTACGGTAGGGGGTTGGTCGGGTTCAGACGAGCTCAGACGGGGTCGATCAAGCTCACGTGGGCGGCCACCACGCGCCAACCCTGGGGCAGGCGCGCCCAGGTCTGGCTCTGGCGGCCCAGCTTGTTGCCGCCTTCGCGGCGGA
>JANMHH010000225.1:0-3084 GCA_031375065.1 Rubrivivax sp.
GGTGAAGTGGGCGACGACGTGCAAAAGCTGATCAAGGAAACCAACCTGCCACCCGGCTACACCTTTGACGTGGGCGGCCAGATGCAACAACAAGCCGAGGCCTTCAACGGCTTGCTGGCGGCCATGGCCTTGGCGGTGATCTTCATCTACATCGTGTTGGCCAGCCAGTTCGGCAGTTTCCTGCAGCCCTTGGCCATCATGGCCAGCCTGCCGCTGGCGCTGATTGGGGTGATGCTGGCGTTGCTGCTGTGGCGCAGCACGCTCAACATCTTCAGCATGATCGGCTTGGTGATGTTGATGGGGCTGGTGACCAAGAACGCCATTTTGCTGGTGGACTTTGCCAACCATGCGCGCAAGGCCGGCGCCACCATGGCCGACGCGTTGCTGCAGGCCGGCCTGATCCGCATGCGGCCGATCATCATGACCACCATGGCGATGGTCTTCGGCATGCTGCCCTTGGCGCTGGCCTTCAACGAAGGCGGTGAAATTCAGGCACCGATGGGCCGGGCCATCATTGGCGGCATCATCACCAGCACCTTGCTCACGCTGGTGGTGGTGCCGGTGCTCTACAGCTACGTGGCGCGGGGGCGCAAGGTCAAGCCGCCCGTGCCGGCGCAGGTCATCGGTGGCAGCGCCGCGGGGCCGCTGCCGATGCCTGCTGACCGGGACTGAAGAACGGGACTGAAGAACGGGACCGAGGAACGGCACTGGGGGGCTGGACGCCGCAGTCCGGCCACCGCCCACGGCGGGTCAGGGCTGCGGAGGCAGCGTGTCGGGGTAGGCAGCCGACGAGCGTGACGGGCCTTGGCGCAACTGCCACATCAGGCGGCTGGCGGCGTTGGGGACACGGTCGGCGTCGGTGGCCCGGCGGCCCTGACCCAGGCGAACACCGTCCTGCGCTGTGGGCGGCACGGGCGAGGGCACGGTGCCCGAGCGCCGCATCAGCAGCGCCGCTGCTGCCAGCACCAGCAGCGCCACTGCCACTGCGCCCAGCCAGGCGCGCGCGGCCAACAAACCAATGAGGCGTTCGTCCAAGGACTGGCTGTGGGCCTGGATCTGATCTTGCAGCCGCGCCAAAGCCAGGGCTTGCGCCCGCTGGCTGTTGCTCTCGTCGTGGATGGATGCTGGAGTGGCTGGGTTCGCAGCCGGGTTGACGCTGCCGGACACGGCCTGGCTGGTGGCTCGGTGCAGGGCCAGCCGCAGCTGTGCGCCCGTGGCCGGCGCGGCAGCCGTCACCAGGTCCATCACCTGCAAGGTCTGTTCAATCAGCAAGCGGTGCTCGGCTTGGCTGGACTTGAGGTCCACCGTGCGCGCCTGGATGCGCTGGGTCAAAGCGCGCCAGTCCAGGCCCAGCTGACCGGCCTCGCCGAGCGCGGCGACCCACAGACCGGCCGCCAGGGTGTTCTTCAAGTCCCACAGCGCGTTGTCGACCACGGCCTGGCGCAGTTGGCGTTGGGGCTCCAACGCCGTGCGGCCGGCCAGCAGGCGCTGGCACAGTTCGCCGTGGCTCAGCAGACCCCTTTGCACGACCACGGCCTGGGCCAGTGGGTCGAGTTGGGCCCGCTCGGCGCTCAACAGCTGGAACTCCTGGGTCTGGTGGCGCATCACCTCACCCAGCGGCAGCAGCACCATCAAACCACCCAGGGCACCCAAGGCGGCGCTGCGCCAGCTGCGTGGGGTGGTGGGGCTGCGCTCAGACATGGGCCGGGTGCTAGGGTTTCGCCAGCGAAATGCCGACACCCCGGTCCTATCGGCAGGCCAGGCCAGACCTTGAGGCCTTCAACACTCGACGATGTTCACCGCCAAGCCGCCACGGGCCGTTTCCTTGTATTTGCTCATCATGTCGGCGCCGGTCTCGCGCATGGTCTTGATGACCTGGTCCAGGCTGACAAAGTGCGTGCCGTCGCCCCGCAGCGCCATGCGGGCGGCGTTGATGGCCTTGACGCTGGCGATGGCGTTGCGCTCGATGCAGGGGATTTGCACCAGCCCTCCCACCGGGTCGCAGGTCAGGCCCAGGTGGTGTTCCATGCCGATCTCGGCGGCGTTTTCCACCTGCTCGGGCGTGCCGCCCATCACCGCGCACAGCGCGCCGGCGGCCATGCTGCAGGCCACACCCACTTCGCCCTGGCAGCCGACCTCGGCGCCGCTGATGCTGGCGTTTTCCTTGTAGAGCAGGCCGATGGCGGCAGCGGTGAGCAGAAAGTCCACGACGCCCTTGTCGTTGGAGTGGTGCACAAAGCGGCTGTAGTAGTGCAGCACCGCCGGCACGATGCCCGCCGCGCCGTTGGTGGGCGCGGTGACCACGCGGCCGCCGGCGGCGTTTTCCTCGTTGACGGCCAGCGCGTAGAGGTTGACCCAGTCCATCACCTGCAGCGGGTCTCGCAAGGCGGCTTCGGGGTTTGCGGTGAGGTCGCGGTAGAGCTGTGCGGCGCGACGCTTGACCTTGAAGCCGCCGGGCAGGATGCCGTCGGTGGCGCAGCCGCGGGTCACACAGGCCTGCATCACGCGCCAGATGTCCAGCAAGCCGGCGTCGATTTCAGCGTCGGTGCGCCAGTGGCGTTCATTGCGGCGCATGACTTCGGCGATGGTGCCGGCCTTGCTGCCCGGCATGTCGCCGCTCACTTCGCGCGCCCGCACCAAGAGTTCTTCGCCACTGTGAAAGGGGTAGGGCAGCACCGTGGTGTCGGGTGCCAGGACCTTTTGTTTGGCGCCATCGGCAGCCACCTCTTCGCTAACCACAAAGCCACCACCCACCGAGTACCAGGTGCGATTGGCCAACTCCAAGCCCGCAGCGTCAAAGGCGATGAAGCGCATGCCGTTGGCGTGAAAGGGCAGTGTTTCCCGGCGATAGAACTTCAGGTCGTCCTTTTCCGAGAAGGTCACTGCATGTTCGCCCAGCAGGTTCAGGCTTTGCGCCTTGCGCATGGCCGCCAACAGCGCGGGCACCGTGTCCACGTCCACGGTGTCGGGCTCGTGGCCACTCAAGCCCAGCAGCACCGCCTTGTCGGTGCCGTGGCCCTTGCCGGTGGCGCCCAGCGAACCGTAGAGCTGGCTTTGCACGCGCGCCGTTTGCGCCAGCAGGCC
>JANMHH010000311.1:0-2575 GCA_031375065.1 Rubrivivax sp.
ATGCCGCCGTGGCCAGCGCGCGCGCCGCCTTCAACGACGGCCGCTGGTGCGGCAAACCCCCTGCGGTGCGCAAACGCCTGTTGCTGCGCTTTGCCGACAAGATCCTGGCCGCCAAGGAAGAACTGGCCCTGCTCGAAACCCTGGACATGGGCAAACCCATCCAGTACTCGTTGGCGGTGGACGTGCCCAGCACCGCGCGCTGCATCGCCTGGTATGCCGAGGCGGTGGACAAGATCTACGACGAAATCGCGCCCACCGGCCGCAACGCGCTGGCCTTGATCACGCGTGAGCCCATGGGCGTCATCGGCGCCATCGTGCCCTGGAACTACCCCATGATCATGGCGGCCTGGAAGCTGGGCCCGGCGCTGGCGGCAGGCAATTCTGTCGTGCTCAAGCCCAGCGAAAAGAGCCCGCTGACCGCGCTGCGACTGGCCGAGCTGGCGGTGGAGGCCGGCATCCCGCCCGGCGTTTTCAACGTGGTGCCGGGTCTGGGCCCCGAGGCTGGCGAAGCGCTGGCCTTGCACATGGACGTCGACGCCATCGGCTTCACCGGCAGCACCCGCACCGGCCGGCGCATGCTGGACTACGCCGGCCGCAGCAACCTCAAGCGCGTCTACAACGAACTCGGCGGCAAGAGCGCATTTCTGGTGTTTGACGACTTTGCCGACGTGCAGAGGGCCGCACAAACCGTGGCCGGCAGCATGTTCTTCAACCAGGGCGAAAGCTGCAACGCACCGTCTCGCGTGCTGGTGCACGACCGCATCGCCGACGAGTTTGTGCGCCTGGTGGCCGCCGAGGCCCCCGCCTACCAACCCGCCGACCCGCTGGACGCCAAAACCGTGATGGGCGCACTGGTCGACGACACGCAGCTCAAAACGGTGATGGGCTACATCGAGGCCGGCCAGGCCGAAGGCGCCCGCTGTGTGGCCGGTGGCCGTCAGGTGATGAGCGAAACCGGTGGCTTCTACGTCGAGCCCACGGTGTTTGACTTTGTGGCCAACGGCATGAAGATCGCCCGCGAAGAGATCTTCGGCCCGGTGATGAGCATCATCCGCTTCAAGACCGAATCAGAAGCCGTGCAACTGGCCAACAACAGCAGTTACGGCCTGCAGGCCAGCGTGTGGAGCGACAACATCAACCGCGCCCACCGCGTGGCCCGCTCGCTGCGTGCCGGCACGGTGCACGTCAATCAATACGATGAAGACGACATCACCGTGCCTTTTGGCGGCTTCAAACAAAGTGGCAACGGCCGCGACAAGAGCCTGCACGCCTTTGACAAATACACCGAACTGAAGACGACCTGGATTCGCATCGAAGGAGACCCGTCATGAACCACTCGCTGAACGAACAGATCCTGGCCCGCAAGGCCGCTGCCACCCCGCGCGGCGTGGGCGTCATGGCGCCCTTTTTTGCCGCCCGTGCCGAAGGCGCCGAGCTGTGGGACGTGGAGGGCCGCCGCTTCATCGACTTTGCCGGCGGCATTGCGGTGATGAACGTGGGCCACGGGCATCCCAAGGTCAAGGCCGCATTGCACGCGCAGGTGGAACGCTTCACCCACACCTGCTACCAGGTGGTGCCGTATGAAAGTTATGTCAGCCTGGCCGAAAAGATCAACCAGCTGACCCCCGGCAGCCACGCCAAGAAGACCGCGTTCTTCTCCACCGGCGCCGAGGCCATTGAAAACAGCATCAAGATCGCCCGCTCTTACACCAAGCGCGCCGGCGTCATCGCCTTTGGCGGCGCCTTTCATGGCCGCAGCATGATGGCCGTGGCGCTGACCGGCAAAGTGCAGCCCTACAAGGCCGGCTTCGGCCCCTTCCCGGCCGAGATCTACCACGCGCCCTTCCCTTGCCACTGCGCCAGCCTGGCCGAGGTGAAAAAGGCCATGCACCACCTGTTCAAGGCCGACATCGAACCCAGCCGCGTGGCGGCCATCATCTTCGAGCCGGTGCAAGGCGAAGGCGGCTTCAACGTCATCCAGCCTGAAGCCGTGGAGTGGCTGCGCCAGCTGTGCGACGAACACGGCATTCTGCTGATTGCCGACGAAGTGCAAACTGGCTTTGGCCGCACCGGCAAGCTGTACGCCATGGAACACTTTGGCGTGGTGCCCGACATCATCATCAGCGCCAAGAGCCTAGCCGCCGGCATGCCCTTGTCGGCTGTCACCGGCCGCGCACACATCATGGACGCCCCGGCCGCTGGCGGCTTGGGCGGCACCTATGCCGGCAACCCACTGGCCATTGCGGCGGCACACGCGGTCATCGACATCATGGCCGAAGAAAAACTGCCCGAGCGCGGCGCCCGGCTGGGCGACCGGCTCAAAGCCGAGCTCAACGCGCTGCGCCCGCGCGTGCCGCAAATCGCCGACGTGCGCGGCCTGGGCGCCATGGTGGCGGTGGAATTCAACGCCAAAGGCAGCGGCGAACCCGACGCCGACTTCACCAAGCGTGTGCAAGCCGCGGCGCTGCAGCGCAACCTGATCCTGCTGAGCTGTGGCGTCAACGCCAACGTGCTGCGCTTTCTGTTCCCGCTGACGATTTCAGACGCGCTGTTTGACGAAGCACTGGGCATCTTG
>JANMHH010000312.1:0-4157 GCA_031375065.1 Rubrivivax sp.
GCGTTGCCGTCGATGAAGCGCTGCAATTCTTTGGCGCTGGCGGCGGGGCCTTCGGGCAGTTCGCAGGTGACCCAGCGCGCCACGTTGTAGCGCGCCGGCAGGATGCGGGCCTTGCAGCTGTACTCGTGCTCCAGCCGGTGGGCCACCACTTCAAACTGCAGCTGACCCACCGCGCCCAGCAACAGCATGCCGCCAGAGACCGGGCGAAAGACCTGGATCGCACCTTCTTCGCCCAGCTGCGTCAAACCGGCGCGCAGTTGTTTGGTCTTCAGCGGGTCGGCCACTTCGACGCTGCGAAACATCTCGGGCGCGAAGAAAGGCAGGCCGGTGAACTGCAGGCTTTCGCCTTCGGTGATGGTGTCGCCCAGCTGCAGCACGCCGTGGTTGGGGATGCCGATGATGTCGCCGGCAAAAGCCTCTTCCAGCAGCTCGCGGCGCTGGCTCATGAAGGTCACCACCGTGTTGGGCCGCAGCTCTTTGCCGCTGCGCACCACCTTCAGGCGCATGCCGCGCTCAAAGCGGCCGCTGGCCACGCGCAGAAAGGCGATGCGGTCGCGGTGCGCCGGGTCCATGTTGGCCTGGATCTTGAACACCACGCCGGTGAACTTGGGCTCGTCGGGTTGCACGGTGCGCTGCATCGACGTGCGTTCACCGGGCGGCGGCGCCAGGTCGACCAGCGCGTCGAGCACCTCGCGCACGCCAAAGTTGTTGACCGCGCTGCCAAAGAACATCGGCGTCTGGCGGCCAGCCAAAAAGTCGGCCTTGTTGAAGGGCGGCGCGGCGTCGGTGAGCAGTTCGATTTCGCCTTCGGCCTGCTCGTACTGCATGCCAAAGCGCTCGGCATAGGCCGGGTTGTGCAGGCCGGCCAGGATCTCGTCTGCGGCGCCTTTTCTGTCTTCGCCAGGGCTGAACACGCGCATCTGCTGTTCGCGCAGGTCCATCACGCCATGAAACGCCTTGCCCATGCCCACCGGCCACGTGAAAGGCACCACCTCCATGCCCAGTTCGCGCTCGATTTCGTCCATCAGCACCAGCGGGTCCTTGACCTCGCGGTCCATCTTGTTGACGAAGGTCAGGATCGGCGTGTTGCGGGCACGGCAAACCTGCAGCAGGCGGCGGGTTTGCGGCTCCACGCCGTTGGCCGCGTCGATCACCATCAGCGCGGCGTCCACCGCGGTCAGCACGCGGTAAGTGTCTTCGCTGAAGTCCTGGTGGCCGGGGGTGTCCAGCAGGTTGATCACGCAGTCGCGGTATTCCATCTGCATCACGCTGGAAGCCACTGAGATGCCGCGCTGCTTCTCGATCTCCATCCAGTCCGATGTCGCGTGTCGTGTCGCTTTCCTCGCCTTCACGCTGCCGGCGATCTGGATCGCGCCGCTGAACAGCAGCAGCTTCTCCGTCAGCGTGGTCTTGCCCGCGTCGGGGTGGCTGATGATGGCGAAGGTGCGGCGGCGGCGCACTTCGGCGGACAGGCGCTCGGGGATGGCGGCAGACATGGGCTGGCTCAGGGTAAACCGCGCATTATCCGGCCCGCCCCGCCGGAGCCCTACTCCTCCAGCAGCGACCTCAGCATCCAAGCCGTCTGCTCGTGCACCGCCAGGCGTTGCGTCAGCAAGTCGGCGGTGGGCTCGTCACCGGCTTTGTCGGCCAGCGGGAAGATGCTGCGCGCGGTGCGGGCCACCGCCTCATGGCCGTCGACCAGGATGCGCACCATCGCCAGCGCCTTGGGCGGCGTGGTCGGCGCGTCGGGAATGCTCGTCAGCGCGCCGAAGGCCGCGTAGCTGCCGGGTGCCGAGTGGCCCAGCGAGCGGATGCGCTCGGCCACCGGGTCCACCGCGTTCCACAACTCGGTGTACTGCGCCATGAACATGGTGTGCAGCGTGTTGAACATCGGCCCCGTCACGTTCCAGTGGAAGTTGTGCGTGGTGAGGTACAGCGTGTAGGTGTCGGCCAGCAGGCGGCTCAAGCCGCCGGTGATGGCGGCCCGGTCCTTCTCACTGATGCCGATGTTGATCGCAGGGCCGCCCCTGCCGTTCTTGCTGCCCATGTCGAGCTTTTTAGCCATGATTCACTCCTGAGGTTGTTGACACGCTGCGACCGACATCACGCCAAGTCGAAGCGGTCGAGGTTCATGACCTTGTTCCACGCCGCCACGAAGTCGTGCACGAAAGCGCCCTGGGCGTCGCGGCTGGCGTACACCTCGGCCAGCGCACGCAGTTGCGAGTTGGAGCCGAAGACCAGGTCGACGACGGTGCCCGTCCAGCGGGGCTCGCCACTGACCCGGTCGCGGCCTTCCAGCACGCCTTTGGCCGTGGCCGACTTCTGCCACACGGTATTCATGTCAAGCAGGTTGACAAAGAAGTCGTTCGAAAGCGTGCCCGGCCTGTGGGTGAACACACCATGCCGAGTCTGGCCGGCGTTGGCACCCAGCGCGCGCAGGCCGCCGATGAGCACCGTCATCTCGGGCGCGCTCAGCGTCAGCAGTTGCGCCCGGTCCACCAGCAGTTCGGCCACGGCAGCCGTCACACCAGGGCTGGCGTGGTTGCGAAAGCCGTCGGCGGCGGGCTCCAGCACCGCAAAGGCCTGCACGTCGGTCTGCGCCTGCGACGCGTCGGTGCGCCCCGGCGTGAAAGGCACCGTCACCGGCACGCCCGAGCGCAGCGCCGCGGCCTCGACGGCGGCGCAGCCGCCAAGCACGATCAGGTCGGCCAGCGAGACCTTCTTGCCACCCGACTGCGCGCCGTTGAAGGCCTGCTGCACGCCCTGCAGCACCTGCAGCACCGTGGCCAGCTCGGCCGGCTGGTTGACCGGCCAGTCCTTCTGCGGCGCGAGCCGGATGCGCGCGCCGTTGGCGCCACCGCGCTTGTCGCTGCCGCGGAAGGTGGACGCCGAGGCCCAGGCCGTGCTCACGAGCTGCGCAATGCTCAGCCCGCTGTCGAGTACCCGCGCCTTCAGCGTGGCGATGTCCTGCCCGTCGATCAGCACGTGGTCGACCGCGGGCACCGGGTCCTGCCAGATCAGCTCTTCCTGCGGCACCAGCGGCCCCAGGTAACGCGTCAGCGGCCCCATGTCGCGGTGCGTCAGCTTGAACCAGGCGCGTGCAAACGCGTCGGCCAGCGCCTGCGGGTTGTGCAGGAAGCGGCGCGAGATGAGCTCGTAGGCCGGGTCCATGCGCAGCGCCAGGTCGGCGGTGGACATCATCGGCGCGTGGCGCAGGCTCGGGTCGTGTGCGTCGGGCACCAACGTGGCGGCGGCCGGGTCGGTGGGCCTCCACTGGTGGGCGCCGGCGGGGCTCTTTGTCAAGGTCCACTCGTGTCCGAAGAGGGTCTCGAAGTAGCTGTGGTCCCACTGCGTCGGCGTCGGCGTCCAGGCCCCTTCCAGTCCGCTGGTGATGGTGTGCACGCCCTTGCCGCTGCCGAAACTGTTGGCCCAGCCCAGGCCTTGCAGGGCGATGTCGGCGCCCTCGGGCTCGGGGCCGACATAGCGGCCCGGGTCGGCCGCGCCGTGGCACTTACCGAAGGTGTGGCCGCCGGCGATCAGCGCCACCGTTTCCTCGTCGTCCATCGCCATGCGCGCGAAGGTCTCGCGGATGTCGCGTGCCGAGGCCACCGGGTCCGGCCTGCCGTTCGGGCCTTCGGGGTTGACGTAGATCAGCCCCATCTGCACGGCGGCCAGCGGGTTGTCGAGTGCACGGTCGCCGCGGTAGCGCTCGTCGGCCAGCCACTTTCCCTCAGGGCCCCAGTAGATGTCTTCTTCGGGTTCCCAGCTGTCGGGGCGGCCGCCGGCGAAGCCGAAGGTCTTGAAGCCCATCGACTCCAGTGCCACGTTGCCGGTGAGCACCATCAGGTCGGCCCACGACAGCTTCTGGCCGTACTTCTGCTTGATTGGCCAGAGCAGCCGGCGCGCCTTGTCGAGGTTGCCGTTGTCGGGCCAGCTGTTCAGCGGCGCGAAGCGCTGCGAGCCCGACCCTGCGCCACCCCGCCCGTCAGCAATGCGGTAGGTGCCCGCGGCGTGCCACGCCATGCGCACGAAAAACGGCCCGTAGTGGCCGTAGTCCGCGGGCCACCAGTCCTGGGAGTCGGTCATCAGCGCATGAAGGTCCTGGACGACGGCGTCCAGATCCAGGGTCTTGAAGGCCTGCGCGTAGTCGAAGGCCT
>JANMHH010000321.1:0-4146 GCA_031375065.1 Rubrivivax sp.
CCTGACAGCACTTCTGGAATCTGCCCGTGCCGAGGCGCGCAGTTCGGGTCTGCAGGTGTGGTGGGAGCCCAGCGGTGGCGGCGACCCCGAGCGCGACTTCCGCTTCGTCGGCTTGCCTGCATCGAACCAACTGCCGTCGCGCTGGCTGGCACCGGGAACAGCGGCCGACGTGGTCGGCGCGCGGGCCGTGATGCTCGGGCCCGAACCCATCATCGGCGAGCAGCGCATCCTGCTGCGGCTGGCCGACCAGCGACTCACACTGGCGACCGACGGACTCGGCCCGTTCGCAGTGGCGAGCGAGACCCCAGCCCCGGCGCGCTGAGATGAGACTCCCACGCTCACTGTGTTCGCTGCCCCCCGAGAGGGCGCTCAGCCCCTTCGAAACGGCCGGGCGGTGCTGAGATGCACTCCTCACGCGACGCTCGCGGATTCACGCTGATCGAGGTGCTGGTGGCGCTGGCCATCGTTGCCGTCACGCTGGGCGCCGGCATCAAGGCCGCCGGTGCGCTGACGGCCAATGCGCAGCGACTCACCGAAGTCAGCGAAGCGCAGTGGTGCGCCGACAACCAGCTCACCGCCCTCAAACTGGCCCGCCAGTACCCGAGCGTCGGTGACGCCGATTTCAGTTGCGAACAACTCGGCCGCACCTACACCGGCAAGCTGGTGACGCGGCCGACGCTGAACCCGAACTTCCGCCGTGTCGATGCGCAGGTCGCCACCGAAGAGGGCTTGCCGCTGTTGACCCTGTCCACCGTGTTGGCGCGCCAGTGAAACGTTCCAAGCGCCTGCAACCCGGTTTCACCTTGGTTGAAGTCCTGGTGGCGCTGTTTGCGATGTCCTTGCTGGCCGCGCTGGCCTGGCAAGGGCTGGATGGCGTCTTGCGGGCGCGCGACGCCAGCCGTGAAGCCATCGACACCAGTTCACGCCTGGCCACGGTGTTGACGCAGTGGGAACAAGACCTGCAGGCCGTGCATGACACCCAGGTGGTGCCGGCGCTGAGCTTCGACGGCCAGAGCCTGCGGCTGACCCGGCGCATTGAAGGTGGCGTGGTGTTGGTGACTTGGTCGGTGCGCGCTGGCCTGTGGCAGCGCTGGGCCAGCCCGGTGATGGTTCGCGGCGGTGCCTTGCAAGAGGCCTGGCTCAGCAGCCAACAGTTCCAGGGCCAGGAGCCGGGCCAACTCACCGTGGCCTCTGACGCCAGCGAGTGGCAGCTCTACCACCACCTGGGCAACGAGTGGAGCAATGCGCAGTCCACCGGCAACCAGGTCACGCCGCCGGCCGCCCCGGGTCGTCCAGCGGCCCCGGCGCAAATGGCGCTGCCGCAGGCGGTGCGGCTGGTGATCACGCTGCAAGGCAAGAGACTCACGCGCGACATTGCGCTGGGCCTGACGGGGCAATGAAGCAGGCCGTGCGTCAGGGCCGGATTCAGCTTCAGCGCGGCGCCGCGCTGCTGCTGGCCATGGTGGTGTTGGTGCTGGTGGCCACGGCCACCGCCGGCATGGTCTGGCAGCAGACCCGCGCGGTCAACATCGAGGCCGCCGAACGCGCGCGCAGCCAGGCCGCCTGGATCCTGAACGGTGCCCTCGATTGGGCCCGTTTGATCCTGCGCGAGGACCAGCGCGGTGGTCAGCAAAACAACCAGCAGCATGACCACCTGGGGGAGCCTTGGGCGCAGCCCTTGGCCGAAGCCCGCCTGTCGGCGTTTTTGGCGGCCGACAAAGACAACAACGCCGACAGTGGGCCCGACGCCTTCATCTCGGGCAGCATCGAAGATGCGCAGTCGCGCCTGAACCTGCGCGGCGTGCTGGACGAAGCCGGCCAGCCGGTGCCCAAGCAGGTGGCCGCTTTGGAGAGTTTGGTCGCCCTGGCCGGTGCGCCCACCGACACCGCCAAACGCCTGGTCCAGGTGCTGCTGGACGCCCACACCGGTGCGACGGGCGACAACCCAGGTGGTGCGCCGCTGCGCCCCTCGCGCCTGTCGGATCTGGCCTGGTCGGGGATCGATGAAGCCACCTTGCAGCGCCTGGCCCCGTACCTGGATCTGCTGCCCACCGCCACGCCTGTCAATTTCAACACCGCGTCCCGAGAGGTCATCGCCGCGGTCACCGGCCTGGACCTGGGCGGTGCCGAGCGGCTGGTGCAGGCCCGCGCCCGCAAGCCCTTTGAACGACTGGAAGACGTTTACGCGTTGCTGGCGCCGGGCACGACGCCAGAGCCGGGCCGGGTCAGCGTGAACAGCAGCTATTTCCATGTGGCGGGGCGCCTGCGCCTCGAAGAACGGGTGCTGGAAGAGCGCAGCCTGCTGGTTCGGCGCGACAGCCGTGTCGAAGTGCTCCGCCGCGAACGCCGCAGCTTCGCCTTCGCGCAGCGCTGAAGGCCACAATACGCGCCTTGCCCGCCCAGCCCAGCTCAGCCCTTCAAGCCCAACCCGACCCCACCCGACGACGCCCAGCCCGCATGTCTTTGCTTGTTCTTCAGCTTCCACCACGAGAACGCCTGGGCGCCCGTGGCCACACCGTCGATGCTTCAGCGGCCGGTCAGCCCGGTGGCCCGGTGGGTGTGCCCGTGGAATGGCATTACGTGCTCAGCGCCGACGGACGCACACCCGCCGTGGCGGGCCACGCGGGCGCGGCTTTTTTGCCCAAAGCCGATCAGGTGATCGTCTTGCTGGCTGAAGCCGACGTCAGCTGGCACCGGCTGGACGTGCCGCGCGCGCCCGCTGCGCGCCTGGTGGAGGCCTTGGCGGGCGTGATGGAAGACACGCTGTTGGATGAAGGCCAGGCGCCGCACTTCGCCTTGGCCGAAGACGCCAAGCCGGGTCAGCCCGGTTGGGTGGCGGTGACCGACGGGCCGCGCTTGGCGGCGGCGCTGCAGGCCCTGGAAAACAGCGGGCTCGGCATTGAACGCGTGGTCAGCGCGGCGCTGCCCGGGCCCACGCCCAGAGGCCACTTTCACACGGGCGGCAAACTGCACGGTGCCGACCCGACCGAAGAGCAAGAGGCTTGGTTGACCCTGTCCAGTGCCCAGGGCGTGCTGCACCTTCGCTTGCAAGGTGGACTGGCGCGTGCGCGCCTGCCGGTCGACGCCTCTGGCAACGCGCGCTGGACCAGCACCCCCGCAGCCGCCCTGGCGGCAGAGCGTTGGTTGGGCGCGCCGGTGCCCTTGATGAGCGACGCCGAGCGTGCCTTGGAAGCCGCCCAGCTCAACATCAACCTGCGGCAGTTTGAGCTGGCACCGCGCACCCGCGGCACGCGGGCGTTGCGCCAGGCCGCCAAGCGCTTGCTCAGCGCGCCCTGGCGCCCGGTGCGGCTGGGGCTGCTGGCGCTGCTGGTGTTGCAACTGGCAGGCTTGAATCTTCATGCCTGGCAGCAGCGGCAATTGCTGGCCGCCAAGCGCGAAGCCATGACGACCATGCTCAAAAGCGCACATCCGGGTGTGCGCGCCGTGCTGGACGCGCCGGTGCAGATGCAGCGCGAAACCGACCGGCTGCGCGCCGGCGCTGGTCGGGTCGGCGCGGGTGACCTGGAGGCCATGCTGGCGGTGGCCGCCGCCGCCTGGCCCGACGGCCAGGGCCCCACGGCGACCCTGCGCTTCGAGCCAGGCAGCCTGAGCCTGGCGGCCAGCGGCTGGGCCGAACCGCAAGTGCAGCAGTTTCGCGAACGCGCGCGCGCCGCCGGTTATGCGGCCGCGTTTTCAGATGGACGGGTGGTGCTCTCCCGTGCCAAATCGGCGGGCGCCCTGTGAAGGAGACCTCGATTTCGTCTGGCACCACGGCTTTGGCTGCGCCGCGCGCCTGGTGGCTGTCCCTGGCCCAGCGCGAACGCACAGCGCTGGTCGTCGTGGCGTGGGTCTTGGCGCTGTTGCTGACCTGGTTGCTGGCGGTGCAGCCGGCGTGGCGAACCTTGGCCCGCTCACCGGTTGAGCTGGACGCCATGGACATCCAGTTGCAAGTCATGCAGGGCCAGGCCACCGAGGCGCAGGCACTGCGTGGCGCAGCCCCCGTCACACCCGATCAAGCCAACGCGGCCCTGGCTGCGGCCACGGTGCGCCTGGGCGACAAGGCCAAATTGTCGGTGCAGGGTGAAAGGGCCACCCTGACGCTCAATGGCCTGGGCTCGGCGGCGCTGCGCGACTGGCTGGCCGAGG
>JANMHH010000490.1:0-3893 GCA_031375065.1 Rubrivivax sp.
GGCCGTCGCGGTGGCGCACCCGGTTTTCGCTTTCCAGCGCCGGCAGCTCACCGCGGAAGTGCCGCTTCAGCAAGGCCTCGGTGCGGGCGATGTCTTCCGGGTGCGAGCGATCGCGCCAGGTGGCCATGCGGGTCTCGCCCAATTCGGCCAGCGTGTGGCCGATGAGCTGTGCCCAGCGCTCGTTGAATACCAACGCGTCGGTTTCCAGGTTCCATTCCCAAGTGCCGACGCTGGTGCCCTCGATGATGTTGGCCAGCGCCAGGCGTTCGCGGGCCAGGGCCCGTGCGGCGGTCTTGCTGGCGGTGATGTCGGTGCGGATCGAGATGTACTTCTCGATGCGGCCATCGTCGCCGACGAAGGGCGCGATGACGGTGTCGACCCAGTAGAGTGAGCCGTCCTTGGCGCGGTTGCAGACCTCGCCCCGCCAAGGCGTGCCGGCGGCGATGCTGCGCCACATCTCGGCCCAGAACTCGGCTGCTTGCAGACCGGAGTTGATGATGCGGTGGTTCTGCCCGATCAGCTCGTCGCGGCGGTAGCCGCTGATGTGGCAGAAGGCGTCGTTGGCCTGGGTGATGCGCCCGCCGCGGTCGGCCACCGAGACGATGGCGTGCAGATCGATGGTGCGCAGCAGCGCGTCGTTGTCGCGCAGTGCAGCTTGCAACTGGGTCTGCGCCACATGCCGCTCGGTGACGTCACTGCCCACTTCCATGAAGCCGGTGAGCAGGCCGTTCGTGTCATGCAGCGGTTGGATTTCGACGTCGAACCAGAACTCGTGGCCGTCGCGGGCGCGGTTGAGGATCTCGACTCGGCAGCTGGTGCCAGCGGCGGCCGCTTCGGCCAGCAGGTGCAGCGCCGCCGGGTCGGCCTTGCCGCTGCCCAGCAGCTGCCCCGGCGTCTGGCCCAAGGCCGCCTCGGGCGTGTAGCCGGTGATGCGCGTGAAGCCTTCGTTGACCCAGACGATGTGCAGCGCCGGGTCGGTGATCAACACCGCATTGGAGGTGTGGCGTGCCACCTGAGCCAGCCGGGCCAGGTCGGCTGTCATGGCGTGCGCCAACGCTTCGGCCCGGTGCCGCCCTGAGGTTTGCTGGCGCACCAGGGCCGCCAGCAGGCCGCTGACCAGCACGCCGGCGCCGGCCAAGAGCCAGGCCGACCAAGCGCTCAGCGCGGCGTCGAACTGCCGCGTGCTGTGGGCCTGCATCACCAGCGAACGGCCCGGCAGCGCCAGCGTGCGGGCTGCGGCAAAGCGCCCTGCCGTGGGGCCTGCCGGAATCGCGCTGGCGGGCATGGCGGAGGCTGCCGCGCCGTTGGCGCTGGCGTTCGACGTGAAGACAAGACCGCCGGTAGAGTGGCCTTCGGCATCGGCGCTGAGTTCGAATTCCAGGTCGCCTGCCGCGACGTCGTGGATGTTGCCGAGCAGTTCGCCGAGCACGATGGGTGCATAGAGCAAACCAACCAGCGCGTTGCGCCGCTGCTGTGGCGTGACCGGATCGGAGCCCTGGCGATACACCGGCACGTACAGCAGGAAGCCCGGGCTGCGCTTTTCATCCTGCACCAAGGTGATGGCCGCGCTCAGCGTGGGCTCGCCTTCGGTCACCGCGCGCTCGGCGGCTTCGCGGCGCAGGGGTTCGGAGCCCACGTCCAGCCCGACAGCGCTGACATTGGGGGCCAGAGGCTCGATGAACTTGATGACGTACAGGTCGTCGTGGCTCTTGTCGGCCAGCTGGCGCAGCGCAAAGCGCGGTGCTTCGTCTCGCCGTTCGGAGGTAATGAAAGCGTCCAGATTGGCCCGCTCGACGCGCTGGATGAAACCGAGGCCGCGCACGCCCGCAAACTCCAGCGCCATGCCGCGCGCGTCGACATAGGCGCGAAATTCCGCCCGGCCGACCCGCGGGCTGGCGGCGTACAGGCCGCTGGCGCCCTTCAAGGGGAGTATCGGTTGGCGAAAGCGGCGCATCACGTCGTCGGCCACCCGGTCGACGCTGCGCTCGAAGGCAGAGCGGGCCTGGGCTTCGGTCTCGTGGTGACGCCAGACACCCGCCGTCACCGCCAGCAGCGACCCCAGCACCCCGATCACCGCCGGCAGCGCCCGGTCGTGGAGCCCCTTGCGTTCAAGCCATTGCCACATGTTCCGTCACCTTTGGAAGGCGCGGAGCAGGCGGGGCGCCTTCAGCCCGTCGTACGCCATCGCGCCGGCGCCATCATCACGCGCCGCGCCACCACAGGGTGGCTGAAGCAGATGGGCAAAGACGGGCCTGTTCTTCTGCCGCAGCCTTGCGGGTCGGTGTGCTGCACGCCTGGGCCGCGGCCAGCATGGCCGCCGGCAAGGCCAGCATGGCAACGGTGAAAAGCGCAGGTTGGCTCCTGAAGGGGTCGGGCAAGGATGGTGAGTGGCTTGTGCAGGTTATCGGCCGCCCGGGGTGCGGCGCCAGTCAGCGGGCTGCTGAGGCGGTCTAGGTAGCACTGCCGAGGGCTTGGCGCCCAAAAGTCGAGCGATCTGGGTCTGACGGTACAGTCAACGATAGATTCACCTCGTGTGGCCATGGGGTCCCATGGCGACAACGGGGTGGAGTTGCAGGAACTGATGGAGTGCAAGCAGCCTGGCCTGTCGGCGTCGAAAATCTCATGCGGTCCGTTTTCTCAATGTGTGGATTGCTGCTGGCGCTGTTCTTGGTGGCCAAGCGGGCTGCCGCTCAAGTTGTGCGGGCGATGGAGCAGGGCGCAGTTCAAAGGGCCGACGATGCTGCGTCGCGCTGATTTGAAGGCGCGTGGGTGGTGCTCGGGCCTGACTGACCGAGCACCCAACGCATGCCCGGCAACCCGATGAGCGAAGACCGGCACGACTACGGCATGCGCCTGGCGCTGGACCAGGCGCACAACGCGCTCTTGGTGGGCGAGGTGCCCGTGGGCGCCGTGATCCTGCGCGAAGGCAAGGTCATCGCCACCGGCTACAACCGCCCCATCACCACCCACGACCCCACCGCCCATGCCGAGATCGTGGCCCTGCGCCACGCGGCAGCGCTGCTGGAAAACTACCGCTTGCCCGAATGCGAGCTCTACGTCACGTTGGAGCCCTGCGCCATGTGCGCCATGGCGCTGATGCACGCCCGCTTCAAGCGGGTGGTGTTTGGAGCCCTGGAGCCCAAGACGGGGGCTGCGGGCTCGGTGTTGAACCTGTTTGCTGAAGTGCGCCTGAACCACCAGACCGAGCTGGTGGGCGGGGTGATGGCCGATGCTTGCTCTCAGGTGCTGAAGGATTTTTTTGCCGAGCGCCGCGCCCGGCACCGGGCGCTGCGTGATGCACCACCGCTGGAAACGCCGGCACCATCCGAGGCCGACGACAGCATCCCGGCTGGCGAGGTTATTGAAATTTCCTTGTCGGCCACCGACCCAGGTTCACTTCCATCATGACCAGCTTGACTCTTTTCTCGCCTTCGGGTGTCGTGCTCCGCGCGCCGGGTCTGCGTTTGGCGGCCAAGCGATTGAAGGCCTTGGGCTTTGACGCGCAGATCGATGAATCGGCGCTGGCCCGTCAGCAACGGTTTGCGGGCGACGACGACATCCGCTTGTCCGCCTTGCACCGCGTGGCCGCTGCCGCGCCCGCGGTGGCCATGGCCACGCGTGGCGGTTATGGCATCAGCCGCTTGCTGGACCGCATCGACTGGACGTTGCTGGCGCGCAGTGTGGAATGTGGCACCCAGTGGGTGGGGCACAGCGACTTCACGGCGCTGCAACTGGGCATGCTGGCGCACGGCTCGGGCGCCAGCTGGGCCGGGCCGATGGCGATGGACGACTTTTCGCGCGCTGAAGCGGACGGCGGTGTGGACGAGGTCACGCAGGATTGCTTTTGCGAAGCCATGAGCGGCGAGCTGGAGGCGGTGGGCTTTCGCACCGAA
>JANMHH010000345.1:0-42213 GCA_031375065.1 Rubrivivax sp.
GGATGGGCGCCGTCATGGCCGGCCCAACACCGTCGACAGGGTGAGCAGTGGCCGGCCCTGTTCGTCGCTGACCACCGCATCGACGCGCCTGAAGGCCAGGTTCGGCGTCGGCCGCGTGACCAGTTTGCCCACGTAGGCGCGGCCCAGTTGTTCACAACTGAAATCGGCGTCGCCCACACCCGGGAAGCTGCGCTTGAGCCGCAGTTCGGTCAACTGGTTGTCGGCGCACCACTGCGCCGCCATCACGTCCGACAGCCGCTGGGCGTTGTCGGTCAGGGCCCCGGCCGCCCGCAAGCCCGCCGACAAGGCCAGGCTGGCCACGGCCAGGGCCACCAAGACTTCCAGCAGCGTGAACCCGCTGCTGCGATCTGGGCCAGCCCTGCCGGGCTCAGCGCGGTGGGGCATCAGACAGGGCGGGCGCTGCCGCCACCGCAAAAGGGCCCAGGCCGTCCGACACCAACTCCAGGCGCTGGCTGGCCAGCGACAACACCACCCGCTGCGGCGGCAGGATGGCCGAAGGACCCAGCGTCAGGGCAGAAGCACCAACGACCTGGGCATCCACGCGCGGGTCGAGCCATCGGCTGGGCAGCGCCAGCGAGGCTGGCAGCCCGACGAAGCGAAAGTGCACCGGCGCGCCCTTCAGGTCGGTCAGCGCTTCGGATGGCGCACGCGGTGACCAGCTCACCGCGGCACCGGAAACCCGCGCTTCGGCGCGCGCCATTTCGAGCAAGGCGCTCAGACGCGCGCCTTCTTCTTCCAGGCGCGCGGCGTCACCATCCGGCAGCGCCACCGAAACCAGCGCCGCGCCCACGGCAATGATGGCCAGCACGATCAAGAGTTCGATCAGCGTGAAGCCACGCTGCGCCAGGCACCACCCGCCGCGCAGGCGCCGCAAACCGCTATTGCCAGGAGCCGATGTCGGCATTCTTGTCTTCGCCACCAGGCTGCCCGTCGGCGCCAAAACTGAAGATGTCGACCTCGCCGCGCACACCCGGGTTCAGGTATTGGTAAGGGCGGGTCCAGGGGTCGGCGGGCAACTTGTCGAGGTAGGGCTTCCAGTTCGGCGGCACTTGCCCGGCGGTGGGCTTGCGCACCAGCGCGTCCAGCCCCTGCTCGGCGCTGGGGTAGCGCTGGTTATCCAACTTGTAGCGCTTCAGGGCCTGGGTCAGGGTGTTGATGTCGGTGCGGGCGGCCGTGACCCGGGCATCGTCCAGGCTGGAAAAGAGGTTGGGCACGATCAGGGCCCCCAGCACGCCGATGATGACCAAGACCACCAGCAGTTCGATCAGCGTGAAACCGCGTTGACGGTGCAACAGGCGCTTGAGGGTCTGGGAGTTCATGGTCGGGTCGGCCGGCGCGGTGTTGACCGGGCGAGGCATGGCTGGGCAAAGGGTGCTTGAATCATAATCGTCGCATGTTGGTGCGCTGGATGACGTTCGCAATCTGGGCCGCGGTGGCGGCTTCGGCCGTGCATTGGGGCTTGAAGCTGTGGACCCGTTCACCCACGGTGCCGACCGCCGTTCAAGTGGCCGAGGCCAGCCCTGGCGCGCGCGGCGACCTCAGTCGTCTCTTGGGGGCCGAAGCCCCTGCGGCTGCGGCCACCGCCGCGCCCGAGCCTGCGGCCGATGCCCGCTTCAGCCTGATTGGTGTGCTCAGCCCCAAACCAGCCCGGGCGGCTGGCGAAGGGGTGGCTCTGATTGCCGTGGACGGCAAACCGGCCAAGGCCTACCGCGTCGGTGCCGTGGTTGAAGGCCAGAACGTTTTGCAGTCGGTGGAAGCGCGCGGCGCTACCCTCGGGCCCCGGGGTGGGGCTGCGTTGGTGGCGTTGCGCCTGGCGCCGCCGGCACCAGCCAACACCGCAGTTTTGCCGGGCGCTGCCAACCCCAGTGGGGCGACTGGCCCAGTACCGACGGCCTTGCCCGCAACGCCACCACCGGGCACCGTGCAGACCGCGCCCATGGTTGCACCCTCTGCGCTGCCGCCCACCTTGCCCTACGTGCGCGCCCCGGGCCAGGCCCGCGATGCGGCCAGCGCACGTTGACGGCGTGATTCACGGCCGCTGTTGACTGCACTCATTGACGGCCCCTGTTGACGGCACCCGTCAGCCTGAGCGCCGAGCCCCGTGCACTAGTACAGCGCCGCCCCAAACGGTGACGGCAAGGCATCAGCTTCGACAAACGGCTCGGGCAGGCTGCCCGGGCGCGACGGACCCGGGTCTTCACCGTCGGCCACTTCGGTGAGCAAGGCAGCCGCACTCTTGACCAAAGGCCAGGCCAAGGTAGCGCCCGTACCGTCGGTGCTTTCCATGCCCAATTCCAGCAGCGCGGCGGCGCGGAACAGGTTCAGCGCCTGGTCCAGGCCGCGGTGGCCGTGGCTGCGGCAAAAGACGCAGTAGTCGGTCACGGGCTGCGCAATGCGGGCCGCCAGCATCAGCGCAGCGCAGGCCGGCATGCCGTCGATCATCAGCAAATGGCGTTTGCTAGTGGCCATCAGGATCACACCGACCATGACCGCGACTTCGTAGCCACCAAAGGCGGCCAGCACTTCAATGGGCTCGACCACGTCGCGGTGACGAGACTGCGCGCCTTGCAAAACCGTCATCAGGTGCGTCAGGTACTGCGCGTCCATGTGCGGGCCGGTCATCACCAGATCGCGCACCGAGCTGTCGGTCAGGCGCGCCAACACCAACGCGGCGCTTTCATGCGAACCCACACCCACCCCGGCCAGTACCGTGACATTGCCTTTGAGCTTGTCGCCGATCTCCATGCCCGCGCGCATGCCCGCATGGGCTTGCTCCAGGGACATCGCGGCCGAGGCCCGGGTGTTGCGTGTGCCGTGCGCGATCTTGCGCATCATCAGGCGGTCGTGCGGCGCCAGGTTCTGGGCCATGCCGCAGTCGACCACCGTCACTTCGAGCTGCTGAGCACGGGCAAAAACCGTCAGTGGCAGCTGGTTGGTCAGCAGCATCTGCACGGTTTCATGGGTGGCTCGGGCCTGGGGGTCGGTGATGCCGTCGACGGCCAAGCCATGGTCTGCAGCAAAAACCAGCAGCTGCGGGTCGATCAGCACCGGCTTGAGCGAGTTCTGCATCAAGCCCAGGCGGATGGCCAGGGGCTCCAGCTCACCCAGGCTGCCACCCGCCTCATTGCGCCGCGTCAGCTTTTCACGCAGCGCTTTTTCCAGCAACGGGCTGGAGGTAGGGGTGACGAGTGATCGACTGCCGGACATGTTGGTTCTGAGTGTAGCGATCGCGCTCAGCGCAAGAACAACCCGTAAACGGGATTGCGCGTTTCTTCCACAAAGGGGTATGCCAGGGAACGCAGGAAACCGTCGAACGCAGGCTCATCGCCTCTGGGCACCTGGATGCCAACCAGGATGCGGCCATAGTCTGCGCCCTGGTTTCTGTAGTGGAAAAGGCTGATGTTCCAGCCCGGGTGCATGGCCGCCAAAAATCGCATCAGGGCGCCGGGGCGCTCGGGAAACTCAAACCGGAACAAGCGCTCATCGCGGGCCAATTCACTGCGCCCACCGACCATGTGGCGCACATGCTCTTTGGCCAGTTCGTCGTCGCTGAGGTTGACGTTGGCAAAGCCTTGTTTGCTGAAGTGGCGCTCGATGCGCTCAGCTTCTTCTTTGCGTTGGATGGCCAGGCCGACAAAAACATGGGCCACTCGCTCGTCCGAGATGCGGTAGTTGAACTCGGTGACCGAGCGCGGGCCGATCAATTCGCAAAAGCGCCGGAACGAACCGCGCTCTTCGGGAATGGTCACCGCAAAGAGCGCCTCGCGCTGTTCACCAAACTCGGCTCGCTCGGCGACAAAGCGCAGCCGGTCAAAGTTCATGTTGGCGCCGCAGGTGATGGCCACCAGGGTGCGGCCCTTGAGCTTGTGGCGTTCAATGTACTGCTTGATGGCTGCCACGCCCAGCGCGCCGGCCGGCTCCAGGATGCTGCGGGTGTCCTGAAAGACGTCTTTGATGGCGGCGCAAACGGCGTCGGTGTCGACCACCACGTAGTCGTCCACCAAGGCGCGGGCCACACGAAAGGTCTCTTCGCCGACCAGCTTGACCGCCGTGCCATCGGAAAAAAGCCCGACGTCTTTCAGCGTCACCCGCTTGCCGGCTGCGACCGAACGGACCATGGCGTCTGAATCCGTGGTCTGCACGCCGATCACGCGGACCTCAGGGCGAACCGCCTTGATGTAGCTGGCCACGCCCGAGATCAAGCCGCCGCCGCCAATGGCCACAAACACGGCATCGATCGGGCCCTGGTGCTGGCGCAGGATCTCCATCGCCACCGTGCCCTGCCCGGCAATGACGTCGGGGTCATCGAAAGGGTGAACAAACGTCAGCCCCTGGGCGGCTTGCAATTGCACCGCGTGGTCGTAGGCGTCGGTGTAGCTGTCGCCGTGCAGCAGCACCTCGCCACCCAGGGCGGCCACCGCATCGACCTTGAGTTTGGGCGTCGTCACCGGCATCACCACCACGGCGCGGCAACCCAGACGTTTGGCCGACAGCGCCACACCTTGTGCGTGGTTGCCGGCCGATGCGCAGATCACACCCGCGCCCAGGGCTTCAGGCGACAGATGGGCCATCTTGTTGTAGGCCCCACGCAGCTTGAAGCTGAAGACCGGCTGCTGGTCTTCGCGCTTGAGCAGCACGGTGTTGCCCAGCCTGCGGCTCAGGCTGCGTGCGGGCTCCAAAGGGGTTTCGCGCGCCACGTCGTAAACCCGGGCGGTGAGAATCTTTTTCAGGTACTGCGCGGCAATGCGCTGACCCTTGATCGACGCCGGCAAGCGCGGACGCTCTGGCTCGGAGGTCTGAAGGGGCTTGGTGTTTTTGCCGACGGGCATGGCGTGATGGCTTCGCAAAAACGCAGCGCAATCGAAGGGGGGCGGATCATATGTCAGCGCCATGTATCGGAGCCGCCGGTCAGAACCGCAGGTCAGAGCCGTATGTCAGTGCCGTATGTCAGTGCCGTACCTCAGTGCCGCCACGCGACACGCGGTAGAAAGACGTCACGATCAGGGCACCGCCGCGGGCTTTTTGCAGAAAAAAGCCCGGAGCCTTGTGAGCTCCGGGCTGAATCCACCATTGAGGAGGTGGAGGAGACAATCGGCGCCGAATCAGCGCAAGCCCGTTCAGAAAACCACACGGCTTGCAATCGACTTGGGCCAGTCTATCACCGCATTGCTGCAGTGCAATATGCTTGTGGCGTGATGACGATAGTGAGCAGACTCCAATCACCCGGGCGCACCACGACGGCACGCCATCAAAGGACCCACGCACCATGGAATGCACCATCAACTGGATGCCAGGCACTGGCATGGGGTTCGTCGCCGAAACCGGCAGCGGACACTTTTTGACCATGGACGGCGCGCCCGATGGCGGCGGACGCAACTTGGCGCCTCGGCCGATGGAAACGGTGCTGGCCGGCACCGGCGGCTGCACCGCCTATGACGTGGTGCTGATCCTCAAGCGCGGCCGCCACGCGGTGAGCGGCTGCCAGGTCAAAGTGACGGCGGAAAGGGCCAGCACCGACCCCAAGGTCTTCACAGACATCAAGATGCACTTTGTGGTCACCGGCAAAGGCTTGCCGGCAGCGGCCGTTGAGCGTGCCATTGCGCTGTCGCACGAGCGCTACTGCTCGGCCAGCATCATGCTGGCCAAGACCGCTCAGATCAGCACCAGTTTCGAGGTCATCGAACAAGGCGCCTGAGCGCTGACCTGCCCGGCCAGCCGAGCCCGTCTGCCAGGGGCTGATAAAACGCCTGCGCCAACCGCTGCTTGTCAGTTAGACCCGGTGCGCCACGGTCGTCATGACCCGTGCCGCGCCGCGCATCAGCCAGGCAACGGGCGCCGGCAACTCCACGCCACCCGCCTTTTGTGCCGCAGCCGCATGCGCCGCTTCGTCATGCTTCATCGCCGCCACGACGGCGCGCGACCGCTCGTCTTGCGCCGGCAACTCTTGCAGATGCCCGGCCAGGTGCTGCTCGACCTGGCGCTCGGTTTCGATCACAAAACCCAGGCTGACCTTGTCGCCCAGCTGGCCAGCCAACAGCCCGATGCCAAAGGCCCCCGCGTACCAAAGTGGGTTGAGCAGACTGGGCCGGTCACCCAGTTCCGTCAGACGCTGTTGTGTCCAGGCCAGGTGGTCGGTCTCTTCCCGTGCAGCCTGCTGCATCTGAAGCCGCAGCGCCGCGCTGCGGGCGGTGAGGGCCTGTGCTTGGTAAAGCGCCTGAGCACAGACTTCGCCCACATGGTTGACGCGCATGAACGCGCCGGCCAGGCGTTTTTCTTCGGTGCTCATGGCGTCGGCAGTGGCCAAAGGGCCTGGCATGGCTCGCGCGGCATGCACCGCGCCTGCCAAAGTGCGCAGCGCGTGGTCGGCCGCCACCAGAAATCGATCGGGGTAATCCATGAGGCACCAGAATAGCCCAAACGACTCCGGCACTTGATTCGAGTGTTTCTCGTTGTTGCCAGACAACATGCCCGGTGCTTTTGTGGGCCAAACCTTGGCGTTGGCTCCAGGGCTCTGGTGCAATAGCAACAACTTCCGCTGAGGAGGTTGGCCTGATCTGCCCTTTGCCGGGCGGCCTTCCCGATCGGGACCTCTTGAACAACCTAGGAGATCGTTGCAATGAAAAAATCCCTGCTCGCACTGGCAGCCCTGACGGCTTTTGCCGGTGTGGCTTCGGCCCAATCGTCGGTCACCCTGTTCGGTATCGTTGACCTGTCGGTCAACAGCACCAAGAACGGTGCCAATTCACTGAAGCAGTTGAGCAGCGACCAGCTCAACAGCAACCGCCTCGGCTTGCGTGGCGTTGAAGACCTCGGCGGCGGTATGCGCGCCGGTTTCCACCTCGAAGGCGCCATGGTCAATGACCTGGGCTGCGGCACCAGCCAAACGCCTGCACCGGCCGCTGGTGCGGTGGCTTGCGGTGGCCAGACTTGGCAGCGCCGTTCCACCGTCAGCCTGATGGGCGGTTTCGGTGAAGTTCGTCTGGGCCGTGACTACACGCCTTCGTTCTGGAACTACACCATTTTTGATCCGTTTGGCACCAACGGCATGGGCTCTTCGCTGAACATCGTCAGCACCCTGAGCTCTGGCGCCACCACGTTGGTTCGCGCCAACAACACCGTGGGCTACTTCCTGCCCGCCATGGGTGGTGTCTACGGTCAAGTGCAAGTGGCCGCTGGCGAAGGCGCCACCGGCAACAAGTACTTCGGTGGCCGTTTGGGCTACGCTGGTGGTCCGGTCAACGTCGCAGTTGCCTACGGCAAGACCGACAAGACGGGCGCCATGATTGACGACTACACCGACATCAACTTTGGTGGTTCGTTCAACATGGGCTTCATGAGCCTGATGGGCACGTACAGCAAGCGCGACTACGCCACGGCTGACCAGAAGAACATCATGGTCGGTTTGACCGTGCCGTTTGGTCAGAGCACGCTGAAGGCTGCCTACAACACGGCCAGCGGCAGCTCGAAGAGCCTGGAAGCCAAGCAAATCAGCTTCGGTTACCAGTACGACCTGTCCAAGCGCACCGCGATCTACGCAACGGTGTCTTCGCTGAACAACGACGGCGACGCTGCCACTGGCGCCCGCTTCACCATCGGTCAGGGCCCTGCCCAGACCCGTGGCGGCGACAGCTCCAAGGGTTACAACCTGGGCGTGCGTCACAGCTTCTGATCGTGATCAGCCGCTCAGCCGAGCGGCCTGAACGACCCAGCACAAGGCCGCCTCCGGGCGGCCTTTTTCATGGAAGGTCCATCTCACCGCCCATGCCCAAGCTCACCCACCTCTTTGCCGTTCTGTCGTGCGCCGCCGCTCTGGTGGCTTGCATGGGCCCCAGACACGCGATGACAGCCGCCGATGAATGGCATCCCGTCGCGCTGCCCGGCAAAGAAGCAACCCGCTATGAATGGGTCACCAAAGATGGCCGGCCGGCCATAGAAGCGCACTCGCAGCGGTCGGCCAGCATGTGGCGCAAGCGCCTGAACCGCACGCCACAAGAGGTGGGTATCGTCCAGTTTTCCTGGTGGGTGCAGGACCTGGTGGCCCAAGGCAACGTGGCCGTGGCTTCGCGTGAAGACGCACCGGCGCGGGTGCTGTTTGCATTCCATGGCGACAGCCAAACGCTGCCCGCCAGAACCCGCGCCTTGTTTGACCTGGCCGAAGCGCTGACGGGAGAGCGGCCCCCTTACGCCACCTTGATGTACGTGTGGGACGCCACAGCCCCGGTGGGCACCGTGATCGTCAACCCGCGCAGCGATCGCATCCGCAAAATTGTGGTCGACTCGGGCCCACAAGAGCTGCGACGCTGGCGCGAACACCGGCGCGATCTGGCTGCGGATTTCAAGTTGGCTTTTGGCGAAGCGCACGGCCCGCTCACCGCTGTGGCCATCATGACCGACAGCGACAACACCAGCAGCAGCGCACGCAGTTGGTATGGGCCCGTCGAACTGCACTGAGATTCAGCGACGCCATCCACCTGTCGAGGGTCTTTCCCGCTGACCTCGGCTCGCATTGCCGCCATGATGGCGCGCTTCGCAACCGTCGGCAGCTTGGCCCGACGCTGCCCTTCCCCAGCCCACGTTCCCGATGCTCGCCTTCATCCTCAGACGCCTGATCCAAGCCGTGATCGTGATGCTCACGGTGGCCTTCATCGCGTTCATGCTCTTTCAGTTTGTCGGCGACCCGGTCACCAACCTGCTGGGCCAGGACGCGACTCAGGAACAACGTGACCAGCTGCGCCAGGACCTGGGCCTGGACCAACCCTTTCCGGTACAGTTTGCCAAGTTCATTGGCAACGCCGTTCAAGGCGAATTTGGTTTGAGCCTGCGCCAAGGCCGCAAGGTGTCGGCGCTGATCGCTGAACGGCTGCCCGCAACGATGGAGCTGGCGTTGGCCGCCGCGGTGATTGCGCTGGGCGTTGGTGTGCCCCTGGGTGTGTACGCCGCGCTGCGACGGGGCCGGTTTGGCTCGCAGTTGGTGATGACGCTGTCGCTACTGGGCGTTTCGCTGCCGACCTTCCTGATCGGCATCCTGCTGATCCTGGTCTTTGCCGTGATCCTGAAGTGGCTGCCCAGCTTTGGGCGCGGTGACACGGTGGCGCTGGGCAGCTGGACCACCGGACTGCTGACCGTTGACGGCTGGAAACACCTGATCCTGCCGGCCATCACGCTGTCGGTGTTTCAGCTGGCCTTGATCATGCGGTTGGTGCGCGCCGAAATGCTGGAAGTGCTGCGCACCGACTACGTGAAGTTTGCGCGGGCGCGCGGCTTGCAAGACCGTGCGGTGTACTTTGGCCACGCCCTGAAAAACACGCTGGTGCCCGTCATCACCATCACCGGTCTGCAGTTGGGCTCGCTGATTGCCTTTGCCATCATCACCGAGACCGTCTTCCAGTGGCCCGGCATGGGGTTCCTGTTCATCCAGGCGGTGCAATTTGCCGACATTCCCGTGATGGCGTCGTACTTGTGCCTGATCGCTTTGATCTTTGTGATCGTGAACCTGGTCGTCGACCTGCTCTACTTTGCTGTCGACCCCCGGTTGCGCATGGAAAAGCCGGCCGGCGGACACTGAAAAGCCCCCATGAGCATTCCTCAATCCCCCGACGCCATCCAAGCGCCCGGTGCCCTGGCGCGATTCTTCGACAGCGACATCTGGTTCAGCTTTCGCACGTCACCGATGGCCATCGTGGCCGCGGTGATCGCTGCGCTGTGCATCTTTTGTTCGCTGTTTGCGCCTTGGGTGTCGCCGTACAACCCGTTCGACCTGGCCTCGCTGAACCTGTCGGACGCGCGCCTGCCGCCGGCCTGGCAGGAAGGCGGCAACTCGGCTTATTGGCTGGGCACCGACGATCAGGGCCGCGACATTCTGTCGGCGCTGTTTTATGGCGCCCGCATTTCGCTCTTTGTGGGCCTGGCATCGGTGATGTTGTCGATGACGGTGGGCGTGGGCTTGGGCCTGCTGTCGGGCTTTGTCGGCGGCAAGGTCGACGCTTTCATCATGCGGGTCTGCGACGTGATGCTGTCCTTTCCGTCGATCCTGATCGCGCTGCTGATCGACGGCGTGGGCCGAGCGATGTTTCCCAACGCGCACGACTCGCTGGCGTTCCTGGTCTTGATCATCGCCATCTCCTTGGGCGGCTGGGTTCAGTACGCCCGCACGGTGCGCGGCTCCACGCTGGTTGAGCGCAACAAGGAATACGTGCAAGCGGCGCGGGTCATTGGCGTGTCGCCCCAACGCATCATGGTCAAACATGTGTTGCCCAACGTGATGGGGCCGGTGCTGGTGCTGGCCACGATCCAGGTGGCTGCGGCCATCCTCACCGAGGCCACGCTGTCATTCCTGGGGGTCGGTGTGCCGCCCACGTCGCCATCACTCGGCACCTTGATTCGCGTCGGCAACGACTTCCTGTTTTCAGGCGAGTGGTGGATCACGATTTTTCCGGGTCTGATGCTGGTGCTGATTGCCCTGAGCGTCAATTTGCTGGGCGACTGGCTGCGCGATGCGCTGAACCCCAGGTTGCGTTGATGAACAAGCCCGCATCCATTTGCACCGGCCGCACCCTGACCGGGTGGCGCGCTGAACCCACCCTGAAGACCCGATGACTGCGCCCCTGCTCGAAGTCAAGAACCTGCGGGTTGAATTCCCCACCCGGCGCGGCACCCTGCTGGCGCTGGATGACATCTCCTTTGACATCGCCCCGGGTGAAATCCTGGGCGTGGTGGGTGAATCGGGCGCCGGCAAGTCGCTCACGGGTGCGGCCATCATCGGCTTGTTGGAACCACCCGGCCGCATTGCCAGCGGCGAAATCCGCCTGGCCGGCCAGCGCATCGACAACCTGCCGTATGAGCAGATGCGGGCCATCCGTGGCCGCAAGATCGGCGCCATCTTTCAGGACCCGCTGACCTCGCTGAACCCGCTCTACACCATCGGGCGCCAGCTGACCGAAACCATCCTCACCCACCTGCCGGTCAGTGCCGAAGAAGCCCGGCAACGCGCCATCCGGTTGCTGCAGGAAACGGGCATCCCGGCGGCCGAACAGCGCATCGAACAGTACCCGCACCAATTCAGCGGTGGCATGCGCCAGCGGGTGGTCATCGCGCTGGCCTTGGCCGCCGAGCCGCAGTTGATCGTGGCCGACGAACCGACCACGGCGCTGGATGTGTCAATCCAGGCGCAAATCATTTCCCTGCTCAAACGCCTGTGCAAAGACCACGGCGCCGCGGTGATGCTGGTCACCCACGACATGGGCGTGATCGCCGAAACCTGCGACCGGGTGGCGGTGCTTTATGCAGGGCGGGTGGCGGAAATCGGCCCGGTGGGCGATGTGATCCACCGACCCAGCCACCCCTACACCACGGGTTTGATGGGTTCGATTCCAGCGATGGACGAAGACCGCGAACGCCTGCTGCAGATTGACGGCTCGATGCCGCGGCTCAACGCCATACCCCAGGGCTGCGCGTTCAACCCGCGTTGCCCGCAAGTCATGCCCCGTTGCAAAGTAGAACGACCCGAGTTGCGACCCACCGGCACCACCCAAGCGGCCTGCTGGCTGGGCGCCCCACCGGAGGTGACCCCATGACGCCGCCCGCGCCGCTCGCGCCGCTCGTTCAGGTGCGTGACCTGTCCAAAACCTTTGATGTGTCGGCGCCTTGGCTGAACCGGGTGGTCGAACGCAAACCGCGCCAGTTTGTGCATGCCGTGGACGGTGTGTCCTTCAGCATCGAACGTGGCAAGACCTTGGCCTTGGTTGGCGAATCGGGCTGTGGCAAAAGCACCGTGGCCCGTTTGCTGGTGGGCCTGTACCAGCCAACGCGTGGCGACGTGCGCTTTGACGGCCAGGCCACCGATGCCGCACAAGATGCAGCGGGTGTGCGCGTCCTGCGCCGGCGCATGCAGATGATTTTTCAGGACCCCTACGCCAGTCTCAACCCGCGTTGGAAGGTGCTGGACATCGTCGGCGAGCCGTTGCGCGAGCACGGTCTGGTGCCGGGCGCCGAGGCGCTGCGTGCCAAGGTCAGCGAATTGCTGCTGCAAGTGGGCCTGGCTGCGGCCGACTGCGAGAAGTTTCCGCACCAGTTCAGCGGTGGCCAGCGCCAGCGCATCTCAATTGCCCGAGCACTGGCCACCCAACCCGAGTTCCTGGTTTGTGATGAACCCACTTCGGCGCTGGACGTGTCGGTTCAGGCCCAGGTCCTCAACATCATGAAAGACCTGCAGCGCAGCCAAGGCCTGACTTACCTGTTCATCAGCCACAACCTGGCGGTGGTGCGCCATGTCGCGGACCAGGTGGGGGTCATGTACCTGGGGCGCCTGGTCGAGGTGTCCGACAAGGCCGAGTTGTTCGGGCACCCGCGCCACCCTTACACCCGCATGCTGCTGGACGCGATCCCGGACATCCACATGAGCGGTCGTTCACGCACGCCCGTGCAAGGCGAAGTGCCCAACCCCTTGAACCCACCCACGGGCTGCGCTTTCCACCCCAGGTGCCCGCACGCCAACGCGCGCTGTTCACAAGAACGCCCTGCGCTGACGGTGTTCCAGGGCGTGCAGGTGGCCTGCCACGCGGTGCAGGAAGGCCGGATCTAGTCTTGACCGATCAGGCGTTCGTCGGCGTAAAGGCTTGAAACGCTCTCGCGGTGCCGGATCAAGTGCACCTGGCCGCCGTCCAGCATCACTTCTGCGGCACGTGGCCGGGTGTTGTAGTTGCTGGACATCGCCATGCCGTAGGCACCCGCCGACAGCACGGCCAGCACATCGCCGGGCTGCACCGCCAAGGCACGGTCCCGGCCCAGCCAGTCGCCTGACTCACAAACCGGCCCCACGACGTCCCACGACAAGGCCGGCCCGTTGCGCAGCTCGCAGGCTTCGATGCCCATCCAGGCCTGGTACATGGCAGGGCGCATCAGGTCGTTCATCGCCGCGTCAACGATGCAGAAGTTCTTGGCGCCCTCTTCACCGCCGCCCGGCTTGAGGTACAGAACCTCGGTGAGCATGACGCCGGCATTGCCCACCAGGGAACGACCGGGTTCGAACAAAACTTCCCGGTGCCCGTGGCCCCGCGCATCCAGCCGCTGCAACAGGCCGGCCACCAGAACTTCGGCTGGTGGTGGCGCTTCATCGGTGTAGGTGATGCCCAGGCCACCGCCGACGTCGACGTGGTGGATGGCAATGCCGGCCGCTTCCACCGCTTCGACCAGATCCAACATGCGGTCCAGCGCGTCCAGATAGGGTTCAAGCTGCGTGATCTGCGACCCGATGTGGCAGTCAATCCCCGTCACCCGCAAACCAGGCAACGACGCAGCGTGTTGGTAGGCCGCCAGCGCCTGCTCATGCGCGATGCCGAACTTGTTGCCCTTCAGACCGGTGGAAATGTAAGGGTGGGTGCCGGCGTCCACGTCCGGATTGACGCGCAAGCTCACGGGCGCCTTTTGACCCATGGCCTGAGCCACGGAGTTGAGCTGATCGAGTTCGCCCAAGCTCTCCACGTTGAAGCAGCGAACCCCGTGTTGCAGGGCCAGGCGCATCTCGTCGCGGGTCTTGCCCACGCCCGAAAACACGATCTTGCCGGGCTCAGCGCCGGCCGCCAAAGCGCGCATCAGCTCGCCCGCGGAAACGATGTCAAAACCGCATCCGGCCTGGGCGAAGGCCTGCAGCACCGCCAACGAAGAATTGGCCTTCATCGCGTAGCAGATCAGGTGGCGTCGTCCGTGCAAGGCACGTTGGTAGGACGCCAGCGCCGCCAACATGGCTGACTTGGAGTAGACAAACAAAGGCGTGCCAAATTGTTCGGCCAGGCCGCCCAGGGCCACGCCATCCAGTTTCAACGAGGCACCGTCACGGGCCAAAAAGGGGGCGCCGGGCAGCGTCACCGCGGCGCTCCTGACGTGGGGCTCGAGGCTGACGCGGCTGCGGCCGGTGGCTGGGGCAGCTTGAGCGGGCCTTTTTGGCCGCAGGCCGTGGCCAGCAGCAGTGCCGCCCCTGCCAGCGACACGGTCAGCACCGATGACCCAACCCGGGTCGATACACTGCGGATGAACTGCTTTTGCATGTGAAGGATTCTATGAGCACGGCCCCTGTCGACTCTGCCTTGAGCGACCTTGAGTACCGCCAAAAAACCAGTGCCTTGCTGGCAGGCATCGAGTCCACCATCGATCGCTGGCTGCAGGAAGACGTGATCGACATCGACGCTCAACGAGCGGGCGGTCTGCTCGAGCTGAGCTTCCCCAACGGCAGCAAGATCATCATCAACACGCAGCCGCCGCTGCACGAGGTCTGGCTGGCTGCGCGTGGCGGCGGATTCCACTACCGATGGAAGTCAGACTGCTGGCGAGACACCCGCGACGGCAGCGAGTTGGTTCAAGCCCTGTCCTTCCATGCCAGCGCGCAGGCTGGGCAAGCGCTGGCGTTCTGATCAGCGCTTGAAAAGGTCGAGGATGCTGTTGCGCTCTTCCGGGCTGGGCGCCTGGGGTACGGGATCTTCCAAGCCCAGGCTGCTGACGCCGCGGCCGCCGCCGAACTCTTCATACATCCAGTAGTTGCCTTGCTGGACCACACCGGCGGGTGGTTTCAGCTCTTCCACAGGCACGCCTTTCAGCGCGTGCTGCATGAATTCGATCCACACCGGCAGCGAAAGACCACCGCCAGTCTCGCGGTCACCCAACTTCTTGGGGTTGTCGTAGCCAATCCAGACCACGGCGGCCATGGTCGGTTGGAACCCGGCAAACCAGGTGTCCATCGAGTCGTTGGTGGTGCCGGTCTTGCCGTACAGGTCCGGCCGCTTCAGGGTGCCCTGCGCGCGGGCAGCGGTGCCGCTGCGGGCAATCTCCTGAAGCAGAGTTCCCATGACAAAGGCATTCCGTGCCGACAGCGAGCGCAAGCTGTCATTCAACTCGGGCACCTGGGTTTGCTGCAAGACCTTGCCTTTGCTGTCGGTGACCTGTGAAATCAACATGGGTGGCAACAAATAGCCGCCATTGGCAAACACGCTGTAGGCCGTGACCATCTGCATGGGCGTCACCGATCCGGCGCCCAATGCCATGGTCAGATAGGCCGGGTGCTTTTCGCGGTCAAAGCCAAAGTGATCCAGCCACGTCTGGGCAAAAGCCGGCCCGGTGGCATTCAGCACCCGGATCGAAACCATGTTCTTCGAGCGCGCCAGTGCGGTTTGCAACGGCAAGGGCCCGTCAAACTTGCCGTCGTAGTTTTTGGGCTCCCACGGCTGGCTCCCGGTAGCGCCGGCGTCAAAAAACAACGGTGCGTCGTTGACCACGGTGGCAGGGGTGAAGCCCTTTTCCAGTGCCGCGGAGTAAATGAAAGGCTTGAAGCTGGAACCTGGCTGGCGCCAGGCCTGCGTTACCCGGTTGAACTTGTTCTTGCCGAAGTCAAAACCACCCACCAACGCTCGCACGGCGCCCGTACGCGGGTTCATGGCCACGAAGGCGCCCTGAACCTCCGGTAGCTGTGTAAGCGACCACTCTCCTTTAGGACCCCGCAAGGCACGGACAACGGCGCCTCGCCGAATCTCTTTCTTGGGCCCCGCCTTGTCGGACAGGCCCGATGTCACGGGACGCAGACCTTCGCCAGTCACCGTGATCGAGTCGCCCGACTGCAGCAAAGCCACCACTTTGCGCGGAGAAGCCTCCAGGACCACCGCTGCGCGCACTTCGTCGTTATCGGGATGCTCTGACAGAGCCTCGGCCACCCGCGCATCGAGCAGAGCCGGGTTGGCGGGCAGATCGACATAGGCCTCGGGGCCGCGGTAGACCTGCCGCAGTTCGTAGTCCATCAAGCCTTTGCGCAGCGCACGGTAGGCCACCAGTTGGTCGGCTGCCGAGACGGTCAGGTACACGTTGAGACCGCGGCTGTAGGCTTCGTCGCCGTACTGGCTGAAGATCAACTGGCGAGCCGTCTCGGCGACAAACTCACCGTACATCAGGCTGTCATTTTGGGTGCGGTAGCGCAGCACCTGGCTCAACGCTTCATCGTGCTGGGCTTCGGTGATGAAACCACCGGTGAACATGCGCTCGATGATGTAACGCTGCCGAATGGTGGCGCGCTTGGGATTGGAGACCGGGTTGTAGGCCGATGGTGCCTTGGGCAATCCGGCCAGCATGGCCGCCTCGGCCACGCTGACGTCCTTGAGCTTTTTGCCGAAGTAGATTTCTGCGGCAGCGGCAAAGCCGTTGGCTCGCTGCCCCAGGTAGATCTGGTTCATGTAGAGCTCAAGGATCTGGTCCTTGGGCAGCAGGTTCTCGATTTTCAGCGCCAGCAAAATCTCGTAGATCTTGCGCGTGAAGGTCTTTTCGGTCGAGAGGTAGAAGTTTCTCGCCACCTGCATGGTGATCGTCGACGCGCCCTGACTGCGCGCGTCGCGCAGGTTCTCCCACGCCGCGCGCACGACGCCTTTGTAGTCGACGCCGCCATGCTGGTAAAAACGCGAATCTTCGGCTGCCAACACGGCGTCCTTCATGACCTGGGGCATTTGCGCGATGGGCACGAAGTTGCGACGCTCCTCACCAAACTCACCCAGTTGAACGCCGTCTGAAGAAAAAACGCGCAGCGGCAATTTCGGGCGGTAGTCAGCCAGGCTGCTGATTTCCGGCAAGTTGGGGTAAGCCACCGCCAGCGCCAACCCAACGAGGACCAGGATCGCGAGCACGCCTGCTGCTACCAAGCCCAGCAGCAACGACACCCCTTTGCTCAGGTGATGCCACGGCGTAGCGCCCGGGACACGACCTGATTCAGGCAAATTGGGGGGAGGGGTTGTCGCTGGGCCAGTCATGTGGGTCCCGAAACCCGGGTACGACCCATTATAGGAAGGGTGGCTTGCACACCATCGCGCCCCTTCAACGGGCGGCGCGCTGTGACTTCTGCCACGGCTTGCAGAGGCTTGGCGCGCTCGGCGTGCTTTGGGGGCTTGCGGCTTGTTTCAACTGAGCGATCCTGCGTCTGCGATTGGCAACGTCTGACAGGTCTCTCGGCCCCTTTTGTCTTTGTTGCACAAGGGGTTTACTGCTAGCATTGAAGTAACTTCTTAACAAAAACGGGGCCAGTGTCGGGTGCTTTCAGGGTGCTTTTCACCGCTGCACCGCATGGCTGGGGAGTAGGTAACTTGGGATTTCTGGACACATTGCTGGGCCGCAAACACCCCCCCGTGATTGGGTTGGATATCAGTTCGTCCAGCGTCAAGCTGGTTGAACTGGACCAAACCAGTGGCGGTGAGTTCGTGCTTGAACGGTTCGCCTCAGAGCCTTTCGAGAAGGGCTGGATCACCGACGGCCAAATCGAAAAATTCGATGAAGTGGCCGCAGCCGTCAAACGCGTGGTGGCCAAAAGCGGGTCCAAGACGCGAAATGTCGTGATGGCCATGCCCCAGTCGGCCGTGATCACCAAGAAGATCATGCTGCCAGCAGGCCTGCGTGACGAAGAAATGGAACTGCAGGTCGAGTCCGAGGCCAACCAGTACATCCCGTTTTCGCTGGACGAAGTCAGCTTGGACTTCTGTGTCATCGGCCCCAGCCCAACATCGGCTGGAGATGTTGAAGTGCTGATTGCTGCTTCTCGCAAAGACCGTGTCCAAGACCGCCAAGGCTTGGCCGAGGCCGCGGGCCTCAAACCGGTGGTCCTGGACATAGAGTCACACGCATCTCGCCTGGCCATGAGCCGGGTGGTGTCGGCGCTGCCCAATGAGGGCCGCGACGCGCTGGTGGCCTTGTTCGAGATTGGTGCCGACACCACCAGCTTGAAGGTGTTGCGCGACGACGAGATGTTGTACGACCGCGACCAGGCTTTTGGTGGCTCGCAGCTGACGCAACTGATCTCCCGGCAGTACGGCTTTTCTTTCGAGGAAGCCGAAGCCAAAAAACTGTCGGGCGACCTGCCAGAAGACTACGAAGCGGCCATCTTGGCTCCTTTTGTCGACAGCCTTTCCCAGGAAATCGGTCGGGCGCTGCAGTACTTCTTCACCAGCACGCCACACCACAAGGTTCATTATGTGATGTTGGCAGGTGGCACCGCCACGCTGCCGGGCCTGAAGGACCGCGTGACGGACTTGACGGGCTTCGCCTCCAATGTGGTGAACCCCTTCGACAACATGGAACTGGGCTCGGCGGTGCGTGAAAGCCGCGTACGCCGCGAGGCGCCTTCTTACCTCACGGCCTGTGGCCTGGCGATGCGGAGGTTCCTCCAGTGATCTTGATCAACCTGCTGCCCCACCGCGAAGAAAAGCGACGCCAGCGCAAGCGGTCGTTCTTCGTTGGCTTGGCGGCCTGCGCACTGGGTGGCATTGCCATCGTCGGCATCTGGTATTCGGTCCTGCAACAGTTGAGGTCTGCGCAGGACTCGCGAAACAGTTTTTTGACGACCGAGATTGCCCGACTCGACACGCAGATCAAGGACATTGCCACACTGAAAGCCGAGATCGAAGCGCTGAAAGCGCGGCAAAAGGCCGTGGAAGATCTGCAGACGGATCGCAACGTTCCAGTCCACCTGCTCAACGAATTGGTGAAGCAGACGCCAGAAGGGGTCTACCTGACCACCATTCGCCAAACTGGGCAAGTCGTGGCCATCATGGGCACGGCCCAAACCAACGAGCGCGTTTCCGAATTTTTGCGCAACACCTTGTACAACTCTCCGTGGCTTGAGAAGCCCGAGTTGGTGGAAATCAAGGCCATTGCGGCGGCGACCAACAGCCGCGAGCAGCGCCGGCTGTTCGAGTTTTCAATGCGGGTGACCATCAAACGGCCACAGGCGGCTCCTGCGCCGGCAGCGGCCGCATCGGGTGCTGCGCCGGGAGGTGCTTTGCCTGCCGCAGCACCGGCGAAGTCTTCCTGAGGTTGACATGGCAAGAGCATCAACCCTGAACTTTGAAGTCACTGGCATGCTGGACAACGCAGCATCGCAGTTTCGCAACCTCAACCCCAACGAACCGGGGCAGTGGCCAACCTTGCCCAAGGCTGCGTCTTGGTTTGCCGCCATCGCGCTGGCCGTGGTGGCGGGTTGGTTTCTGGTGCTTTCTTCGGCCAGCGAAGAACTGGAGGCCTCGCGCCGCCAAGAACCCAAGCTGAAGGACGACTACACCTCCCGGCTGCGTCAGGCGGTCAACCTCAGCGAATTGCGCAAGCAGAAGTTGCAGGTCCAGGAGTACGTGACCCAGCTTGAAAAGCAGCTGCCCGGCAAGGCCGAGATGGACGCCCTGTTGTCCGACATCAACCAGGCCGGGCTCGGCCGCGGCCTGCAGTTCGAGTTGTTCCGGCCGGGCCAGATGCAGGTCAAGGACTACTACGCCGAATTGCCCATTTCGATCCGCGTCAACGGCCGTTTCCACGACGTAGGCTCGTTTGCAGCAGACGTGGCCAACCTCTCCCGCATCGTGACCTTGCAAAACGTGACCATTCAGCCGCTGTCGGCGAAAGACAGTGGCGGTGCACTGAGCATGGAAGCCACCGCGCGCACTTACCGCTACCTGGACGCCACCGAAGTTGCCGAGCAGCGTCAAGCAGCGGCCAAGGCGGCGGCTGGAGCCAAAAAATGATGCGTCTTGGGAAACTCAGTTGTTTGGGCGTGACCGCATTGCTGTTGTGCGCCTGCAGCGCCGAGCATGACGAACTGCGGCAGTGGATGGATCAGCAAAGGCGCGAAATCAAGCCCAACGTGAGTCCGCTGCAAGCGCCCAAGCGTTTCGACCCGCAGCCTTACACCTCGGCACAGGCTGTTGACCCTTTCAGTACACAAAAACTGACCGTGGCGCTCAAGCAGGAAGCGCGTCAGCCGAATTCACTGTTGTCGGCGGAACTCAACCGCCGCAAGGAACCCCTTGAAGCCTATCCGCTGGACAGCATGACGATGGTTGGCAGCGTGAACAAACAGAACCTGCCCTACGCGCTGCTGCGCGTGGACGCTTTGCTTTACCAGGTCAAGGTGGGTGACTACCTGGGCCAAAACTACGGCCGCATCACCCGCATTGCCGAAACCGAAGTCGCCCTGCGCGAAATCGTTCAAGACGCTGCAGGCGAATGGATCGAACGCCCCGCCACGCTGCAACTTCAGGAGAGGGCGCGATGAGAACGAATCAGGAGAATCCGACCATGTTCCATTGGCGAGCCGCCATTGCCGCCGTCTGTACCGTTGTTGCCGCCGCCACTTCATTGGTGGCGCCCACTTCGGCATGGGCGCAGAACTCGATCCAGTCCATCACCAGCAGCCAGCAAGCCGGTACCGAGGTGGTGCGGATCGAACTTTCGCAGCCGCTCGCCGCGGTACCCAACGGCTTTTCAGTCCAGTCGCCTCCGCGCATCGCGATCGACCTGCCAGGCGTGTCCAACGCCATGGGCAGAAGCACGGTGGAAGTGAACCAAGGCAACCTGCGGTCGGTTGCTGTGGCGCAGGCCGGTGATCGCACCCGGCTGGTGCTCAACCTCAAGCAAGGCTCGGGCTACAGGGCGCAGATTCAAGGCAAGACGCTGCTGCTGGTGCTGGACGGCAGTGGCCCGGCCGCCGCGGTTGCGGCGAGCGAGCAACCGGTACAGTTTGCAGCGCCGCAGAACAGCGAAGCGCAACCCCTGCGCGACATCGACTTCCGCCGTGGCGTTGATGGCGCGGGCCGCGTGGTCGTCAGCTTGCCCAGCACCCAAGTCGGTGTGGACATCCGGCAGCAGGGTCAGTCACTGGTCGTGGAGTTCCTTCGCTCCACGCTGCCAGAAGCACTTCGCCGACGCCTTGACGTGGCTGACTTCGGCACCCCTGTGAAGACGGTCTCGTCCTTCCAGAATGGTGACCGCGTTCGCATGGTCGTGGAACCCACCGGTGCCTGGGAACACAGCGCCTACCAAACCGACAACCAGTTTGTTCTGGAAGTTCGTCCCGTCAAGATCGACCCCAACAAACTGACCCAAGGCCCTGGTTTTCAGGGTGAAAAGCTCAGCCTGAACTTCCAGAACATTGAGGTTCGGGCGCTGCTTCAGGTCATTGCCGACTTCACCAACTTCAACGTGGTGACCAGCGACACGGTGACGGGCACCGTCACCTTGCGCCTGAAGGATGTGCCTTGGGACCAAGCCCTCGACATCATCATGCAAAGCAAGGGCCTGGGCGTACGCAAGAGCGGAAACGTGCTCTGGATCGCACCCAAGGACGAACTGGCGGCCAAGGAGCAGGTCGACCTGGAGTCCAAGAAAAAGATCGCCGATTTGGAACCCACTCGAACGCAGTCGTTCCAGCTCAACTACACCAAGGCAGAAGAAGTGGCCAAGGGGCTGACGGGACAAGGTACCGCTGGCGGAGCGGGAAACACTTCTGGCCAGACCAACAGAATCCTGACGCCCCGCGGCAGCGTGATCTTCGAGACGCGCACCAACCAGCTGTTCGTCAGCGACGTGCCCTCCAAGCTCGAAGAAATACAGGCTTTGATCGCCAAGATCGACATTCCCGTCAGACAGGTCTTGATCGAAGCGCGCATCGTTGAGGCGGACGACAGCTTTGGCCGCTCTTTGGGCGTCAAGCTGGGCAGCAGCGATCTGCGAGGCTTGCGCGGCGGGGTGCCGGGCTACAACGTGGGAGGCAGCACCTTTGCAACGGTGGGCGGCAACTACACCAATGTCGGCATCCAGACTGGCCAAACGCCCAACACGGCCACCAGCTACAACGACACGCAGTTTGTCAACCTGCCCGCGCCGGGCATTGGAGCCCAAGCCGCCACCTTTGCACTTTCGTTGTTTGGCGCAACAGCCAACCGCTTTTTGAACCTGGAGCTTTCTGCGCTGGAAGCCGAGGGCAAAGGAAACATCGTTTCCAGCCCACGGGTCGTGACGGCTGACCAAACCAAGGCCACGATCGAGCAAGGCGAAGACATTCCTTACCAACAGGCCACGTCCAGCGGTGCGACGTCCGTCCAGTTCAAGAAAGCCAGCCTGCGCCTGGAAGTGACGCCGCAAATCACGCCCGAAGGCAATGTGATCCTGCAGCTGGAAGTCAACAAGGACAGCCGCGGTGCGCTGACAGCGGCCGGGCCGGCAATCAACACCAAACGCGTCAAGACCGATGTGTTGGTAGAGAACGGCGGCACGGTGGTCATCGGTGGCATCTTCACCCAGGATGAACAGAACGACATCAACAAGGTTCCCTTGCTGGGTGACATCCCCTTCCTGGGTTATCTGTTCCAGAACCGCGTGAAGTCGATTCGGAAGACAGAGATGCTCATCTTCATCACGCCCAAGATCGTGACCGACCGCTCGGCTGCTCGTTGATGAACCCGCAGATGCGATCGCCCGTTTTGTTCGGCATTGCACGCGCTCCAGGAATCTGAACATGAAGATGCTTCAACGTCTGCTCTCTCTTTCGGTCGTGCTGCTCGCCGCTTGCGGTGGCGGTGGTGGTGACAAGGGCACCGCGCCGTTCGGCTCAGGTGGAACGCCCCCTGGCACAGCCGCAGCCGCGGACATTTCGTTGACGCTGTCCAAATCGACCCTGTCGAACTCCGGTACAGAAACCGTGACGGCCACCGTCACCGCCGTCGATGCCAATCGCAACACCGTGGCTGGCATTCCCATCACGGTCAGCGTCGACAACGACGCAACGGTGGCGGTTTCCGGCACCATCACCGACGACAAAGGTGTTGTTACGGGCGCCGTTGGCATCGGCTCGAGCCGTGCCAATCGCGTGGTGCTGGTCACCGCCGTCAGCGGCGCCTTGAGTCGACAAATCGCGGTTCAAGTCACCGGCGCTCGGCTCACAGCCACGGCGGTTCCTGCGGTTTTGGCGCCTTCGCAAGCCGGTGTGGTGCAGTACCGCGTGGTGGACGCCACCGGCAACGCCTTGAGCAACATCGACATCACGGTCACGGGGCCGGGCGGCGCCCAATCCACCAGCAAGACCGGTACCAGCGGCGAATTGAACTACACCTACACCGCGCCAGCGGCTGCAGGAAACCTGGACATTCGCGCGGCGTCCGCCGGTGTTGAACTGCTGACCACGGTGGTCATTCAGTCCGGGCCGGGCAGCATCCCCACCGTTCCAGCGGGCAGCGTACGGTCGGCATCGGTGAGCGCCAACCCCAGCGTGGTTGCCGTGAACTCGGCCACCACTTCGATCAACCGGGCCGAAGTGCGGGCGCTGTTTGTGGGCAGCGCCAACACACCCATCCCGAACGTCCGAGTTCGCTTTGACCTGGGTGGCGACCTGAACTCGATTGGCGGGACCTTCACCACCGGATCGAACATCGTCTACAGCAACGTCAGCGGCATCGCCAGCGCGGCCTACATCCCTGGCGTGCTCGGCAGCCCCACCAATGGCGTCACCGTGCGGGCCTGCTGGGACTACCAGGATTTCGCGCCTGGCGCGTGTCCCAACGCAGCGGTTGCCACACTCACCGTGATCGCCGACGCCTTGTCCGTTTCGATCGGTACCGACGAGAACATCATCCTGGAGGACCTGGTCTACGTGAAGCGGTTTGTGATTCAGGTCAACGATTCTTCTGGCTTGGCCAAGTCCGATGTTCTGGTCAGCCCGCTGCTGGATCTGCCGTCGTATCGAAAAGGCTTCTACACCTTTGTCGTCGACACCTGGATCCAGACGGTGAGCGCAAGCACCTGCGAAAACGAAGACATCAATCGCAACGGCATCCTGGAGGTCTACGCCAACGGCGGCAACGAGGATGCCAACGCCAACGCGCGTTTGGACCCCCGCAAAGCCGATGTGGCCGTGGCCTTTGAAGGCTCCAACCGCACCAACGCTTCGGGTCAAGTGATCCTGAGAATTGTCTACGCCAGAAGCTTTGGCTCCTGGTTGCGCTTCAACTTGACCGTTGCCGCCTCGGGCGTCTCAGGCACCGAAGGGCGCGCCACATTCGCCGGAACGCTGCCCGTGCCGGCGACGGCCCTGAAAGCGACCGGCGCACCTGCGTTCCAGCTCAGCCCCTATGGCACCCAAGCCAGCCCGGTGGTGGTGGTCACCACGCCCGACGGCTCGGCATCCGCCTCGCTCTGCACCAACCCCAATTGATGCGCGATTGAAGATCAGCCTGGTCGGTATGCCCGGTTGTGGCAAGTCCACTGTCGGGCGACACTTGGCACGGCAACTGGGGTTGCGTTTCGTCGACAGTGATCACGAAATCGAGCGCCGGATTGGCATGCCGATCCGTGATTTCTTCGATCAGCATGGCGAAGCGGCGTTTCGCGACGCCGAGCAAGAAGCGATTGAAGTCCTGTGTGCCGACGACGACATGGTGCTCGCCACGGGTGGTGGCGCGGTCCTTCGTCCGTCCAACCGCGACGCCCTGCATTCCCAGACCCACGTGCTCTACCTGCGCGCAACGCCCGAAGAGCTGCAGCGCCGCCTGAAGAACGACACCCACAGGCCCTTGCTGCAGGTGGCCGACCCGATGCGCCGGCTGCGCGACCTCTACCGCGAGCGCGACCCGCTCTACCGTCGCACCGCGCACTTTGTGGTTGAGGCCGCCAGACCCTCGGTGCCCGCGCTGCTGAACATGGTGCTGATGCAACTGGAAATGGCCGGCTTGGTCGATCCGTCCAAGGTGCCTTCTTCGATCGGACCGGCGACCTGAAAAGCGGGTGCGCTTGGACTGCCCCTGGACTGCGCCTGGGGTCGGTGCCGCAAGCGCGGTCGTACACTGCCGGGCCATGCCAATCAACAGCCCACCGACCGCAGGTGACCCAACTTACACCGTGTCCGTTGCGACGCCCAGTCATCCGTATGAGATTCGGATTGCGCCGGGCTTGCTGCAAGACCCTGCCGCCTGGCGCGGCTTGCCGCAGTCCCGCCAGGCCGTGATCGTCAGCAACGCCACGGTCTGCGGGCACCATGGTGCCGCGCTGCAAGCCGCACTCGCACCGCACCACCGCGACATCAGCACGGTGCTGCTGCCCGACGGCGAACAGCACAAGAACTGGCAGTCGCTGAACCTGATCTTCGACCACCTGTTGTCACGCGCTTGCGACCGCAAGACCGTGCTGGTGGCTCTGGGCGGCGGGGTCATCGGGGACATGACGGGCTTTGCTGCTGCCAGCTACATGCGGGGCGTGCCCTTTGTCCAGGTGCCGACCACCCTGTTGGCCCAGGTCGACTCGTCGGTGGTCGGCAAGACCGCCATCAACCACCCGCTCGGCAAAAACATGATCGGCGCGTTTTATCAGCCCCATCGCGTGATCTGTGATCTGGCAACCCTGGACACCCTGCCCGCTCGAGAACTGCGCGCGGGCCTGGCCGAAGTCATCAAGTACGGACCGATTGCCGACCCCGTTTTCTGGACCTGGCTGGAAGCCCACATCGATGAACTGCTGGCCGGCGACCGCGCCGCCATGGCGCATGCCGTCAGGCGCTCCTGCGAAATCAAGGCCGATGTGGTGGGCCAGGACGAGCGCGAAGGCGGCTTGCGCGCCATCCTGAATTTTGGCCATACGTTTGGCCACGCCATCGAGTCCGGCATGGGCTACGGGCAGTGGCTGCATGGCGAGGCCGTGGCCTGTGGCATGCTTTTGGCCAGCGACTTGTCAGCCGAACTGGGCTTGATCACCGAGTCTTCAGCCACGCGGCTTCGCCAGCTGATCGCCAAA
This sequence comes from Rubrivivax sp., assembly GCA_031375065.1. Taxonomy (GTDB): domain Bacteria; phylum Pseudomonadota; class Gammaproteobacteria; order Burkholderiales; family Burkholderiaceae_C; genus Rubrivivax. The sequence goes on from JANMHH010000345.1 coordinate 25,582, forward strand.
GCAGGCCTGCCGGTCCAGGCGCCGAGCATGCCGATGGATCGCTGGTTTGAACTGATGAGCGTCGACAAGAAAGCCACCGATGGCGACATCCGCTACGTCTTGCTTGAGGGCGAAGGCAGCGCCGTCATCCGGGCTGCGCCACGGGCCATCGTGGAACAGGTCATTCAACGCCACAGCGTGGGCGGCACGGGTTCGGCATGAACCTGGACGGCCTGGCCCCCTGGGCCTGCGACCCGCGCACCACACGAGGACGCCGCCGCTTCGAGGCCCTTGATGACAGCCGCAATGAGCACCAGCGCGACCGCGACCGCATTGTTCACAGCACCGCGTTCAGGCGCCTGGTCTACAAGACCCAGGTCTTCATCAACCACGAAGGCGACCTCTTCCGCACCCGCTTGACGCACTCACTGGAGGTCGCCCAGCTGGGTCGTTCGGCGGCCCGCGCCCTGCATCTGAATGAAGACCTGGTCGAGGCCATCGCCTTGGCCCACGACCTCGGCCACACGCCGTTTGGCCACGCCGGCCAGGACGCCCTGCACCTTTGCATGGCGCCGTACGGCGGCTTCGAACACAACCTGCAGAGCCTGCGGGTGGTTGATGAGCTGGAGCTTCGATACCCTGACTTTGACGGTTTGAACCTGACCTTTGAAACCCGCGAGGGCATCCTCAAACACTGCTCCCGCAGCCACGCCAGGTCGATGCTGGACGCCGAACCTGACGGCCCGGCGCGGCGCTTCATCAGCGGCGGCCAGCCCAGCCTGGAAGCCCAGCTCGTCAACCTGGCCGATGAATTGGCCTACAACGCGCACGATGTTGACGACGGCGTGCGATCGGGCCTGGTCACGCTGGAACAGCTGCTGACGGTACCGTTGTTGGCCCGTTGGCACAGCGTGGTGCTGGCAGAGCATCCGCAACTCAGCGGGCGGCGCCTTTTGTATGAAGTCCTGCGGCGCATGCTGTCTGGTCAGATTCACGACCTGATTCTGACCAGCTCCGAAGCGATCAACCGCGCCTTGCTCTTGAACCCTCAGTTGGATGCAGCGGCCGTTCGCAGCGCGCCGGCACTCGCGGCCTTGAGCGCACCGTTGGCCCAAGAGACCCAAACTTTGAAGCGATTTCTGTTTCGCCAGTTGTACCGCCACCCTCAAGTGGAAGGCATGACGGCGCAAGCGCGCGAGGTGGTCACCGACCTCTTTGCACAGTACCTGGAACGCCCGGCTGAAATGTCCGCGGGCTACGCGGAGGGGTCTGACCGACCCCGGGCCGTCGCGGACTACGTGTCGGGCATGACCGACCGCTTCGCGCTGCGTGAGCACGTTCGGCTGACGGGCCGGCGACTGCTGGACCAGGCCTTCCCGGGCCAGGTCCGGTGACACCAACCCCTTTGCAGGTCGTTCGCGTCTTCAGCGGGTCGGCCAGGCTGCTTCAGGCTTGAACACGTCATGGCCCGTCTGCGTCGCCTGAGTCTGGCTGGCCATGCACATTGGCTGATTCAACGCGGCCACAACGGGCGTACCGTTTTCCACGACGAGTCCGACCGTTTGCTCTACCGCGCGGCGCTGCTGGAAGCCTCACGTCAAGAAGGCGTGCAGGTGCACGCCTACGCGCTTGGGGACCGTGAGGCCCACCTGTTGGTCAGACCTGCCGATCCCAGTGCGGTGGGTCGGCTGATGCAGGCGCTGGGGCGCCGATTCGTGGCTGCCCATCACCGCCGCCACGGCGGCAGCGGCACCTTGTGGGAAGGGCGCTACCACGGCGCGGTGGTCGAGCCCGGCGCCACCTTGCTGGACGTGCTGACCTTGATCGAAGGCACCGCCACGGAACCGGACGCCAGCAGCTTCCAGCATCGGGGCGGCGGCAAAACAGACCCCCTGGTCATCGAGCTGCCAGAGTATTGGCAACTGGGAAACACCCCCTTTGATCGCCAGTTGCAATGGCAACAGCGGGTCCGCGACGGCGTACCAGCGGCGCGCGCGCAAGCGCTGCGCGCAGCGGCCTGGGGTGGGTGGGCGGTGGGCTCGGCGGCCTTTGCGCGTCAGCTGAGTGAAACGGCGGCGCGGCCCAGCGCACCACGGCCCAGGGGTCGTCCCCGCAAGTCGACTGGCTGAAGCTCGCGCCCAGTCGAATTTTTGTCTGTCCCCATTTAATTCGATGAAGTCACCGCCAACGAATTAATCTACTCCGACCCTAATTAATTCGCCTTGATGGCAATGCTGCACTGCAGTAGGCTCCACGGTCCCTGACCTGCCCTTTCCGGAACCGCGCCATGTCCATCCACACCGACCGCTCCCACGAAGTGAACGAACTGGCCCAACACGGCCTGTACGACCCCACCCACGAGCATGACGCCTGCGGTGTGGGCTTCGTCGCCCACATCAAAGGCGTGAAGGCGCACGGCATCGTCGAGCAGGGGCTGAAGATCCTGGAAAACCTGGACCATCGGGGCGCCGTGGGAGCCGACGAGCTGATGGGCGACGGTGCCGGCATCCTGATCCAGATCCCCGACGAGTACTTCCGGGCCGAAATGCACCAGTTGGGCGTCACGCTGCCGCCGCCGGGCGAGTACGGCGTGGGCATGATCTTTTTGCCCAAGGAGCACGCCTCGCGCCTGGCGTGCGAACAGGAACTGGAACGCGCGGTCAAGGCCGAAGGCCAGTTACTGCTGGGTTGGCGCGATGTGCCCGTGGACCGTGGCATGCCGATGAGCCCTGCGGTGCGCGCCAAAGAACCCGTCATCCGGCAAATCTTCATCGGCCGCGGCACCGACGTCATCGTGCCGGACGCACTGGAGCGCAAGCTTTATGTCATCCGCAAGACCGCCAGCGCCGCGATCCAGGCCCTGAAGCTGACGCACAGCCGCGAGTACTACGTGCCCAGCATGAGCTGCCGCACCATCATCTACAAAGGCCTGCTGCTGGCCGATCAGGTGGGCGTTTATTACCTGGACCTGCAGGACGTGCGCACCGTGTCCGCATTGGCCCTGGTGCACCAGCGCTTTTCCACCAACACCTTTCCCGAATGGCCGCTGGCCCACCCTTACCGCATGGTGGCCCACAACGGCGAGATCAACACCGTCAAAGGCAATTTCAACTGGATGCGCGCCCGCGAAGGCGTGATGAAAAGCCCGGTGCTGGGCGACGACCTGAAGAAGCTCTACCCGATCAGCTTCGAAGGCCAGAGCGACACCGCCACCTTCGACAACGCGCTGGAGCTGCTCACGATGAGCGGCTACCCGCTGGCCCATGCGGCCATGATGATGATCCCCGAAGCCTGGGAAAACCACGAGCTGATGGACGAGCGCCGCCGCGCGTTCTACGAGTACCACGCCGCCATGCTCGAGCCCTGGGACGGCCCGGCGGCGATGGTCTTCACCGACGGCAAGCAGATCGGAGCCACGCTCGACCGCAACGGGCTGCGCCCGGCGCGCTACATCGTCACCGACGACGACCTGGTGGTGATGGCCAGCGAGTCCGGTGTGTTGCCAGTGCCCGAAAGCAAGATCGTCAAGAAGTGGCGCCTGCAGCCCGGCAAGATGTTCCTGATCGACCTGGAGCAGGGCCGCATCGTCGACGACGAAGAACTGAAGAACCAGTTTGCCAACGCCCGCCCCTATCGACAGTGGATCGAGAACGTCCGCATCCGCCTGGACAGCATTGAGGCCACGGCAGAGCCGGTGGTGGCCAGTGAGTCACTGCTCGACCGTCAGCAGGCCTTTGGCTACACCCAGGAGGACATCAAGTTCCTGATGGCGCCGATGGCCGCCAACGGTGAAGAAGGCATCGGCAGCATGGGCAACGACTCACCACTGGCGGTGTTGTCGGACAAGAACAAGCCGCTGTTCAACTACTTCAAACAGCTGTTTGCGCAGGTCACCAACCCGCCCATCGACCCCATCCGCGAGTCGATCGTGATGAGCCTGAACAGCTTCATCGGCCCCAAGCCCAACCTGCTGGACATCAACGCCGTCAACCCGCCGATGCGGCTCGAGGTGAACCAGCCCATCCTGGACGGCGACGACATGGCCCGCCTGCGCGCGATCGAGCAGCGCACCGGCGGCAAGTTCCAGACCTATGAACTCGACATCACCTACCCGCTGGCCTGGGGTCGCGAAGGTGTGGAGGCCAAGCTGGCCTCGCTGTGCGCCGAGGCGGTGGACGCGCTCAAGACCGGGCACAACATCCTGATCATCACCGACCGGGCGATGACCCGCTCCCAGGTGGCCATACCCGCCCTGCTGGCGCTGAGCGCCGTGCACCACCACCTGGTGCGCGAAGGCCTGCGCACCACCGCCGGTCTGGTGGTGGAAACCGGATCGGCCCGCGAGGTACACCACTTTGCGGTGCTGGCAGGCTATGGCGCCGAGGCTGTGCACCCCTACCTGGCGATGGAAACGCTGCAAGAGCTGCACGCCACCTTGCCTGGCAATCTCAGTGCAGACAAGGCCACCGCCAACTACATCAAGGCGATCGGCAAGGGCCTGTCCAAGATCATGTCCAAGATGGGCGTGAGCACCTACATGTCCTATTGCGGCGCGCAGCTGTTCGAGGCCATCGGCCTGGAGAAGGACTTTGTCGGCAAGTACTTCCGGGGCACCGCCAGCCAGGTCGGCGGCATCGGTGTTTTTGAAGTCGCCGAAGAAGCCTTGCGCATGCACCTGGCCGCCTTTGGCACCGACCCCACGCTGGCCAGCATGCTCGACGCCGGCGGCGAATACGCCTGGCGCGTGCGCGGCGAAGAGCACATGTGGACACCCGACGTGATTGCCAAGCTGCAACACAGCACGCGCGGCAACCAGTTCGACACCTACAAAGAGTACGCGCAGCTGGTCAACGACCAGAGCAAGCGCCACATGACGCTGCGCGGCCTGTTCGAGTTCAAGGTCGACCCCAGCAAAGCCATCCCACTGGATGAAGTGGAATCAGCCAAGGACATCGTCAAGCGCTTTGCCACGGGCGCCATGAGCCTGGGCTCGATCAGCACCGAAGCCCACAGCACACTGGCCATTGCGATGAACCGCATTGGCGGCAAGAGCAACACCGGTGAAGGTGGCGAAGACCCTGCGCGCTACCGCAATGAGCTCAAGGGCATTCCGGTGCTGAGCGGCACCAAGGTCAGCGACATCATCGGCAAGAACGTCATCGAAGCCGACTACGAGATGCAGGCCGGCGACAGCCTGCGCAGCAAGATCAAGCAGGTCGCCTCGGGTCGCTTTGGCGTGACCACCGAATACCTGACCAGCGCTGACCAGATCCAGATCAAGATGGCCCAAGGCGCCAAGCCCGGCGAAGGTGGTCAGCTGCCGGGTGGCAAGGTCAGCGAGTACATCGGCATGCTGCGCTACAGCGTGCCGGGCGTGGGCTTGATCAGCCCGCCGCCACACCACGACATCTACTCGATCGAAGACCTGGCACAGCTGATCCACGACCTGAAAAACGCCAACCCAAGGGCCAGCATCAGCGTCAAGCTGGTGTCCGAAGTGGGTGTGGGCACCATCGCTGCCGGCGTGGCCAAGTGCAAGGCCGATCACGTGGTGATTGCCGGGCACGACGGTGGCACGGGCGCGTCACCCTGGTCATCGATCAAACACTGCGGCACGCCGTGGGAACTGGGCCTGGCCGAGACCCAGCAAACGTTGGTGCTCAACCGCTTGCGAAGCCGCATTCGTGTGCAGGCCGACGGCCAGATGAAGACCGGCCGCGACGTGGTCATCGGCGCGCTGCTGGGCGCCGATGAATTTGGCTTTGCCACCGCACCGCTGGTGGTCGAGGGCTGCATCATGATGCGCAAGTGCCACCTCAACACCTGCCCCGTGGGCGTGGCCACGCAGGACCCGGTGCTGCGCAAGAAGTTCTCGGGCAAGCCTGAGCACGTGGTGAACTTCTTTTTCTTTGTCGCCGAAGAAGCGCGCCAGATCATGGCCCAGTTGGGCATCCGCAAGTTCGACGACCTGATCGGCCGCGCCGATCTGCTCGACACCAAAAAAGGCATTGCACACTGGAAGGCGCGCGGCCTGGACTTCGCCCGCGTCTTCCACCAGCCCCAGATCAGCGCCGACGTGCCGCGCTTCCAGACCGAAGAGCAAGACCACGGCCTGGCGCGTGCGCTGGACAACAAGCTGATTGAACGCTGCCAGCCCGCCATCCAAAGGGGCGAGAAGGTGCAGTTCATGGAAGAAACGCGCAACCGCAACCGCAGCGTGGGTGCGATGTTGTCGGGTGAACTGGTTCGCCACCGGCCCGAGGGCCTGCCCGACCACACCATCTTCATGCAGATGGAAGGTGTGGGCGGTCAAAGCTTTGGTGCCTTCCTGGCCAGCGGCATCACGCTGTACCTGATTGGTGACGCCAACGACTACACCGGCAAGGGACTGTCGGGCGGGCGCATTGCGGTGCGGCCCAGCATCGACTTCCGCGGTGACGCCACCCAGAACATCATCATCGGCAACACCGCGCTGTATGGCGCCACCAGCGGCGAAGCCTTCTTCCGAGGCGTGGCCGGTGAACGCTTTGCGGTGCGCCTGAGCGGCGCCACCACCGTGGTGGAAGGCACTGGCGACCACGGCTGCGAATACATGACCGGCGGCACGGTGGTGGTGCTGGGCAAGACCGGACGCAACTTTGCCGCCGGCATGAGCGGCGGCGTGGCCTATGTCTACGACGAAGACGGCCAGTTTGGCAAACGCTGCAACACCAGCATGGTGTCGCTGGACAAGGTGCTGCCGCGCGAAGAGCAACAAGCTGCGTTGGTGGGGCTGCACCGTGAACAGGCCGACGAAGCGCTGCTGAAGAAGTTGATCGAGGACCACCACCGCTGGACCGGCAGCCTGCGCGCGCGGGAGTTGCTGGACCACTGGGCACAGGCCCGCGGCAAGTTCGTCAAGGTCTTTCCGTTTGAGTACAAGCGCGTGCTGGCCGAGCGTGCCGCCAAGGCTGAAGCCGCAGCGGCAACGGGCAAAGCGCAAGCCACAGCCGCGGCGGCTGTGGTGGGCAAGTAACAGCTGCAGCGGCTGCAGCGGCGGCCACCTAAAAGCCAAGGCCGCAGCGGCCTTGGCAGACTTCTTCATCTTCGGTACACAGCAGAGCACATCATGGGCAAGGTCACAGGTTTCCTGGAATACGAACGCCTGGAAGAGGGCTACGAACCACCACCTTCGCGGCTGAAGACGTGGAAAGAGTTTGTCATCACCCTGAGCGAAGACCAGGCCAAGGTTCAAGGCGCACGCTGCATGGACTGCGGCACGCCGTTTTGCAACAGCGGCTGCCCGGTCAACAACATCATTCCGGACTTCAACGACCTGGTCTTTCAGGGCGACTGGAAGAACGCCATCGATGTGCTGCATCAGACCAACAACTTCCCCGAGTTCACCGGAAGGGTCTGCCCCGCGCCTTGCGAAGCGGCCTGCACACTCAACGTCAACGACGATCCGGTGGGCATCAAGAGCATCGAGCACGCCATCATCGACCGGGCCTGGGCCGAAGGGTGGGTCAAGCCCGTGGTTGCCACCGTCAAGACCGGCAAAAAAGTAGCCGTGGTGGGCAGCGGCCCCGCGGGCATGGCCGCCGCGCAGCAGTTGGCGCGTGCAGGTCACGCGGTCACGGTGTTCGAGAAGAACAGCCGCATCGGCGGCTTGCTGCGCTACGGCATTCCCGACTTCAAGATGGAGAAGTCGCACATCGACCGCCGCATCGACCAGATGCAAGCCGAAGGTGTGGTCTTTCGCACCGGGGTTCTGGTAGGCGCCATGCCGGCCGACACCAAGGTCACCAACGACGCCCAGGAAACCATCAGCCCCGAGCAACTGAAGGCGGAGTTCGATGCGGTGCTGCTCACCGGTGGCTCTGAAATCAGCCGCGACCTGCCGGTGCCCGGCCGCGACCTGGACGGTGTGCATTACGCGATGGAGTTCTTGCCACAGCAGAACAAGGTGGTGGCCGGCGACAAGCTCAAGGGCCAGGGCATCACGCAGATACGGGCCACCGGCAAACACGTCATCGTCATCGGCGGTGGTGACACCGGCAGCGACTGCGTGGGCACCAGCAACCGCCACGGCGCAGCCAGCGTGACCCAGTTTGAACTGATGCCGCGGCCGCCCGAACAGGAAAACCGGTCCATGACCTGGCCCTATTGGCCGGTGAAACTGCGCACCAGCTCCAGCCACGAAGAGGGCTGCTCGCGCGAGTTCGCCATTTCCACCAAAGAGTTGGTGGGACATAAAGGCAAGGTCACGGCGCTGAAGACCGTGCGGGTGCAGTGGGCTGCTGGCAAGATGGTCGAAGTGCCGGGCTCGGAGCAGGAATTCAAGGCCGACCTGGTGCTGCTGGCGATGGGCTTCGTGGCGCCCGTGGCCACGGTGCTGGACGCCTTTGGTGTCGACAAGGACGCCCGCGGCAACGCCAAGGCAAGCACCGAAAGTGCCAGCGCCTACAAGACCAACGTGGCGAAGGTTTTTGCTGCGGGCGACATGCGCCGCGGCCAGAGTCTGGTGGTCTGGGCCATTCGCGAAGGCCGCCAGGCGGCCAAGGCGGTGGACGAGTTCCTGATGGGGAGCAGCGCACTGCCCAGGTAGCGCCCGCAACGCCCGCCGGGGTCATCACCGTGGGTCGCCGCAGCGGGTCGCCAACCCCGGCTGCCTGCCGGCTGGCGGCCCCTGTGGAGCAGGCGCGCGCGCTGTCCAAAACCGTGTGACAACCGCGTCACATGGCTTTTACCTGCGGACAAACTCCGGGTTTGCCCGTGCGTGCGAGAATTTGCGCCACTTTGGCCCTGGGCTTTGCAACGCAGTCTGTGCGTCAGCCCGCAAGCGATTGAGCAACAGCACCTTCATCGAGATTGACAACGTCACGTTCGGCTACGACGCCAGTCGGCCGATCCTGTCCAACATCTCGCTCAAGTTCCCACGCGGCAAGGTCACGGCCATCTTGGGCGGCTCGGGTTGCGGCAAGACCACCTTGTTGCGACTGATCGGTGGTGTGCACGCCGCCAACCAGGGCCGCGTGGTGTTTGACGGTGAAGTGGTCAACACGCGTGACAACACCCAGCTCTACCGCTTGCGCCGCCGGCTGGGCATGCTGTTTCAATTTGGTGCGCTGTTCACCGACTTGACGGTGTTTGAGAACGTGGCGTTTCCGATGCGCGAGCACACCGAACTGCCTGAAAGCATGATCCGCGACCTGGTGCTGATGAAGCTCAACGCGGTGGGCCTGCGCGGCGCGGCCGGCCTGCGCATCAGCGAAGTCTCGGGCGGCATGGCGCGGCGCATTGCGCTGGCCCGCGCGATCGCGCTCGACCCTGAACTGATCATGTACGACGAGCCCTTCGCCGGGCTGGACCTGATCAGCATGGGCGTGGCCGCCAAACTCATCCGCACGCTGAACGACGCCACCGGCGCCACCAGCCTGGTGGTCAGCCACGACGTGCCCGAATGCATGGCCATCAGCGACCACATCATCTTGCTGGCCAACCAGGGCCGCATCGTGGCCCAGGGCACGCCGCAAGAGCTGATGGACAGCATGGATCCCGAAACACGTCAGTTTGTGCGCGGCGAACCTGATGGCCCAGTCAAGTTCCACTACCCGGCGCCCGAACTGGCGGCCGACTTCGGCCTGGGGGCGCGATGAGCTTCGTGCAACGCCTGGGCGCCACCGCGCTGGACCAGTTCCGCGGTTGGGGGCACGCCGCCTTCTTCTTCGTGGCGCTGCTGCGGGCGGTGCCGGCTTCGCTGAAGCGGTTTGGCCTGGTGGTGGCGCAGGTTTATGCCATCGGCAACCGCTCACTCATCATCATCATGGCCTCGGGTCTGGCGGTGGGCTTTGTGCTGGCGCTGCAGATGTACTACGCCTTGGTGGCCTATGGCGCCGCCGAGAGCCTGGGTTTGATCGTCAACCTGGCCCTGGTGCGCGAACTCGGGCCGGTGGTCACGGGTCTGCTCTTTGCGGGGCGCGCTGGCACTTCGCTGACCGCTGAGATCGGCCTGATGAAAGCCGGCGAGCAAATCGCCGCCATGGAGTTGATGGCCATCGACCCCAAGGCCCGCGTGCTGGCGCCGCGTTTGATTGGCGGCATCATTTCGATGCCGATCCTGGCGATCCTGTTTTCGGCGGTCGGCATCATGGGCGCCTACATCGTGGCGGTGCTGTTGATCGGCGTCGACTCGGGTAACTTCTGGTCGATCATGCAAACGCGGGTCGACGTCTGGCGCGACGTGGGCAATGGCTTGGTCAAGGCCACCGTGTTTGGGATCGTCTGTACCGTGGTGGCGCTGTACCAGGGGTTTGAGACCGAAGCCACACCCGAGGGCGTGGCCTACGCCACCACCCGCACCGTCGTGATCTCGTCGCTGTGGGTGCTGGGCATGGACTTCATCCTGACCGCCTTGATGTTCTCCACACCATGAAAGCGGTTCAACCCCGCAGCGCCTTTGGCACTGGCACTCGAGCACCCGGCGCCGGCGGCTTGGCCAAGCCGGTTGCGCGGCGTGCGTTGGATGCGGCCGTGGTTCACTAACCTTTGGAGCAAGACTTTGGGCAAGAAGAGCATTGAAACCCTGGTCGGCGGATTTGTGCTGCTGGGCATGTTGGGGCTGGTTTTCCTGGCCTTGAAAGCCGCCAACCTGGGCAGCGTGGGCGGTGGCGACAGCTACTCGGTGCAAGCGCGCTTTGACAACATCGGCGGCCTCAAACCGCGGGCGCCGGTGCGCGCCGCCGGCGTGACCGTGGGCCGCGTGAAGTCCATTTCACTCGACCCCAAGACCTTCCAGGGCGTGGTCACCATCGACCTGGACAAGGGCTACAGCTTCCCCAAGGACACCTCGGCCAAGATCCTGACCGCCGGCTTGCTGGGCGACCAGTACATCGGCCTGGAGCCTGGCGGTGACGACGCCAACCTGGGCGCTGGCCAAACCATTGCGCAAACGCAGTCGGCCGTGGTGCTGGAAAACCTGATCGGCCAGTTCCTGACCGGCAAGGCCGACAGTGCAGCTGCACCGGCAACTTCAGCCAACCCCACGACACCCGCCACGGGCGCGTCAGGGGCCGGCAAGTGAAACTGCGTCGCCGTCCGCCTGGCCGCGCCCTCAAGCGGGTGATGGTCAGCGCGGTTGTAGTTCTGTTTTCCGCCTGTGCCACCGTGCCTGGCGCGCCGCCACCGCCCAAGGAAGACCCTTGGGAAAGCTTCAACCGCAAGGTCTACAGCTTCAACGAATCCGTGGACGTTGCCGTGCTCAAGCCGGTGGCAGAGGCCTACCGCAAGGTGGTGCCCCAGCTGGTCCGCACAGGGGTGAGCAACGTGCTGGGCAACGTCGGCGATGTCTGGTCGGCAGCCAACCACCTGCTGCAGGGCAAGATCCACACCGGGCTGGACATGGGCATGCGCGTGCTGACCAACACCGTGTTTGGGTTGGGCGGACTGCTCGACCCCGCTACGGAAATGGGCCTGACGCGCCGCTCCGAAGACTTCGGCCAAACGTTGGGCCGCTGGGGCGTGGGCCCGGGCCCCTACCTGGTGCTGCCTTTGCTGGGCCCGTCGACCTTGCGTGACTCGGGTGCCTTGCTGGTCGACCGGCAGGCTTCGGTTTCCAGCTACATCAACAGCGACAACGCGGCCTATGGCGTGACCGCACTTGAAATCGTCAACCTGCGGGCCAGCCTGCTGGGTGCGTCTCAGCTGTTGGACTCGGTGGCGCTGGACAAGTACAGTTTTTTGCGTCAGGCCTACCTGGCACGGCGCTTGGACGCGGTCTACGACGGCGCGCCACCGATGGAGAATTTTGACGAAGAACCCGAACCTGCTGCCGCACCGACCGCGGGCAAGCCTGCACCTGCACCTGCGCCTACACCCGCACGCGCACCTGTATCTGCGCCCGCAACGCCATCTCCGCCACCTCCCAGGTGAACCAAGATCACCGCTGCCGCGTTAAGGGCAGACGGCACGCCCTGACGGGCCGTTGATGAAAAGGACTGTTGTGCTCAAGAACTTGTTCAAGTCGATGGTCAGTGTGGCCCTGGTGGTCGCTGTGGCCCAAGCCCATGCTGACGGCCCCGCTGACGTGCTGGTGCGCCAGATTTCGGTCGAAGTGATCGAAACCGCCAAGTCAGACAAAGCCATCCAGGGCGGCGATCTGGCCCGTATTTCGGCCCTGGTCGAAAGCAAGGTCATGCCACACGTCAACTTCGAGGTGGTGACCCGCTCGGCCGTCGGCCCGCAGTGGCGCAGCGCCACACCCGAACAACGCGGCAAGTTGCAGGCCGAGTTCAAGACCCTGTTGGTGCGTGTTTACGCCGGCGCCATCTCGCAGTTGCGGGACCAGACCGTCGAGGTCACCAAGACCTTGCCCGTGCCCGGCGGCAGCCAGGTCGTGGTGCAGACCGAGGTGCGCGGCAAAGGTGAGCCCATCAAGCTGGACTACCGCCTGGACAAGGTGGCCGAAAGCTGGAAGATCATCGACGTCAACGTCGGCGGCCTGTGGTTGGTGCAAAACTACCGTTCACAGTTTGCGCAGGAAATCGGCAAGGGCGGCATCGATGGTTTGATCGCCACCCTGACCGAGCGCAACAAAAACGCCGGCAAGAGCTGATCCACCATGCAGTTGCCCGCCAAGGCCACCCTTGAGCAAGCCGCCGCCTTGGCGGCGGAGCTGAACCAGGCCCTGGCTGGCAGCAGCGGCATTTTTCGGGTCGATGCGTCGGCCGTGAAGGAAGTCGACAGCTCCACCATCGCACTGCTGCTGCAAGCCCAGCGCCTGGCTCACGCCGCGGGCCGCGGCTTTGAAGTCACCGGCCTGCCGCCCAAGCTGCTGGCGCTGGCCAGCCTTTACGGGGTGGATTCGCTGCTGGCCCCGTCGGTCGAACGGCCGATTGAGCGGAGCGCCGGCTGACGGTCGGCGTAGCGCCGTTCACGCAGGTTTTTCTTGATCGCCTGCAGCATCGGCCGCAGTTGCGCCGAGCCCAGGCGCAAGGCCACGCCGGTGGTCAGGATGTCGATGATCAACAGGTGCAGCAGGCGCGACACCATCGGGCTGTAGCGGTCGGCATCTTCGGGGTGGTCGGCGGCCAGCAGGATGTGCTCACTGCCATGCCGCGCCTCCTGCGCCAACGGTGAGCCGCTGGCGGTGATGATGATCACCGTGGCCCCGCGCTTGCGCGCGAACGCGGCCACGTCCAGCAGGTCGCGGCTGCGGCCCCAGTTGCTGATGTTAACGGCGCAGTCACCGGGGGTGTGCATGGTGGCGCTCATGACCTGCACGTGGCCGTCGCTGACGGCCGCCGCGGTGACACCCAGGCGAAAAAATTTGTGCTGCGCATCCTGCGCCACGATGCCGGAATTGCCAACGCCGTAAAACTCGATGCGCCGGCCCTGCTCGGACCGGCGCCCCGTCTCCGCCAGCGCATGGATAGCCCGCTCCACCGCGGGCGCGGCGGCGGCGTTGCGGTAGCGCAGCATCGCGGCCACGGCGTTGTCGATGACCTTGACGACGATGTCGCCGGCCTTGTCGTCGTCGTCCACCGAGCGGTGCACGAAGGGCACGCCTTCATTGACGCTGCCAGCCAGCTTGAGCTTGAAGTCGGCCAGGCCGTCATAGCCCACGCTGCGGCAAAACCGCACCACGGTGGGTTTGCTGACATGCGCGCGCAACGACAGTTCAGACACCGGCAGCGTGGCAAAGCTGCGCGGGTCGGTCAGCAGCAGCTTGGCCACGCGCTGCTCGGCTGGCGGCAAGGCCGGGATGGAAGCGCGGATGCGGTCCAGCATGGGGGTTGTCTCCCAGATCTTCAGAACTCGGTGGCGCCCAAGCCGACGAATTTGTTGTTCAGCATCAGCTTGCTCACCGGTGACTTCAGCTTGGCTTCATGCACCCGCACGAAGATGGCCGGCAGCCGCGCCCGGTTGATGAAGGTGTTGTTCTCGACATGCAGCAGGTGGACCCGGCCGTCCACATCGCCTTCAGCACCAAATGCCAACATGCTCAGGTTGCTGGTGTCGGCCGATTGTTCGATGGTATTGCCCACCACATGGGCCACACCGCCGTTGGGGAATTCCAGCTCATAGGCCGCGCTGCCACCCACACCGTCCACCAACTGGTTGTTGCGAACCTGGTTCTCGCGCGCCCGGCTCTTGACCAGGTGCGCCTGGCGACCCTGGCTCAAGTGGCTGTCGCTCAGGCTGAAGCGTGCGATGGCGCCAACGTACAGCAAATGCGGCAGCCGCGACGTGGTCGGTGCATCGGCAAAGCGGCTGCTTTCCACCGTCAGCTCGGCATCGGCAAAGTTGGCAGTGAGGATGCCGTTTTCATTGTCGATGAAGGTGCAGCGGCGGACCCACAGCCGACCGCGCTCAAACCGGATGCCGGCGCCGTTCTGGTCGGGTACACGGGCGCCGCGAAATTCCAGGTCTTCAACGATCACATCACCCTGGCGCACCACCAGGATGGCCTTGCCTTCGGCATGCGCACCAGCGGCATTCAACACCGTTCGCCCGCCCACGCCACGCAGCGTCAGGCGGCGCTGTTGGATCACACCGACCTGCCCGACGTGCTCACCGGCCAGCAGGTGGATCTCGTCACCATCGACCGCCGCCTGCAGCGCCAGCGCCAGGCTTTGGCCTGGTGCCACCACATGCACGGCGGCCTGCGCAGCGGTGGCTGACGCCACCAGCAGCAAGCCTGCCCAACAGGCGCGGTAAGCCCTGTAGACCCTGCAGGCCCAGGCGCGCCCGCAGCCAGGCGCAGCGGGCCGGGACATCACTGTTCTTCGGCCCAGGTGCAACTGTCGCGCGCCACCAAGGCACTGGCGGCCGCCGGGCCCCAACTGCCTGCCGCATAGGGCCGCGGACCCACCGGGTCATGACGCCAGGCGTCCAGGATCGGTTCCACCCAGCGCCAGGCCTGCTCTTGCTCGTCGCTGCGCACAAAGAGGTTCAGCCGGCCGGCCAGGGCGTCCATCAACAAGCGTTCATAGCCGCCCACGCGCTCGCTGGCGAAGGCCTTGTCGAAGTCCAGGTCCAGGCTGACCGGCGACAGCGCTTCGTTGCCCACGCCACCCTTGGCGGCCAGCAGGTGCAGCTCCAGGCCATCTTCAGGTTGCAACTTGATGACCAGCTTGTTGGCCTGCCGGGTACCCGGGAAGATGGGGTGCGGCACCTCGCGAAAGTTGACCACGATTTGCGCGTCGCGGGCGCCCAGCCGCTTGCCGGTGCGCAGGTAAAACGGCACCCCCGCCCAACGCCAGTTTTGCACCTCGGTGCGCAAGGCGACAAAGGTTTCACAGCCACTGCCGGCCGGAACCTTGACTTCGTCGGCGTAACCCACCACCGCCTTGCCATCCACCGTGCCGGCCTTGTACTGGCCGCGCACCACGTCACGCGAGACCAGCTCCGGTGTGAAGGGCCGCAGCGAGCGCAGCACCTTGAGTTTCTCGTCGCGGATGGCGTCGGCGTCGCTGGTCGGCGGCGGCTCCATGGCGATCATGGTCAAGAGCTGCAACGCGTGGTTCTGGATCATGTCGCGCAGCGCGCCGGTGCGGTCGTAGAAATCCCCGCGCGTGCCCACGCCAATGCTCTCGGCCAGCGTGATCTGGATGTTGGCGATGCTTTCGCGGCGCCACAGCGGCTCGAACAACGCATTGCCAAAACGCAACGCCATCAGGTTCTGAACGGCCGGCTTGCCCAGGTAGTGGTCGATGCGCAGCGCCTGCTCTTCCTTGAAGGCCGAACTCACCACGCGGTTGATCTCTTGCGCGCTGGCCAGGTCGTGGCCGAGCGGCTTTTCCAGCACCACGCGCACGTTCGGGCCGTTGAGACCAGCGTTGCCCAACTGCTGGCAAATGGCCGGGAAGAGGTGCGGGCTGGTGGCCAGAAACAGCACCACGGTGTCGGCCGGTGCACCGGCCCTGCCCTCCGCGCCTGCGGGTTCAACCAACCAGCGTTTCAGGCCGGCGTAATGCTCGGGCTGAGACAGGTCCATGCGCCGGTAATGCAGCAGTTGTGCGAAGCCCGCGAACTCGTCGTCGCTGGGCCGTTTGCTGGCCTCGACGTCGCCAAAGCGCTCTTTGATGAAGGCCCGGTACTCGTCGTCGCTGCGCTCGTCGCGCGCCACGGCCAGGATGCGCCCACCTTTCGGCAGCTTGCCGTGACGGTGCGCCTGAAACAGGGCCGGCATCAATTTGCGCCAGGTCAGGTCACCGGTGCCACCAAAAAGTACAAGGTCGAAGGACATGGCGCGATGTAATTAAGTTACATCGATGATCATGCCGGAGTTTCAGAAGCGGGTCAACGCGCCAAGAGCGAGGGCGGCAAACGGCGACCCTCTGCCGTCCCAGCGCCTAAGCACCCAGCGAACCTGGCGCGGGTGCAGCCAACCACTGCTCGGCCAAGCGCACCCAGTAGGTGGCGCCCAGCGGAATCAAGGCGTCGTTGAAGTCGTAGCTGGGGTTGTGCAGCATGCAAGGCCCCAGACCGTGGCCGGCCAGCCGGTGGGCGCCCTCGCCATGGCCCAGAAAGACGTAGGCGCCCGGCTTGGCCTGCAGCATGAACGCAAAGTCTTCCGACGGCATGCTCGGTTCCTGAGCCACCACCCGCTCGGGCCCCACCAAATCGCGCATCACCTGCGCTGCAAACTCGGCCTCGTGCGGGCTGTTGATC
>JANMHH010000366.1:0-2732 GCA_031375065.1 Rubrivivax sp.
CGAAAGCCTGCCGCAGATGCTGCGCTTTGTCTTCAGCCACACCGGCCTGCATGCCGGGCTGTCGCAACGCCTGAGCAGCGTGGTCAACATCCTGCGCAACGGGCCCGAGATCGCCACCGAGCTGATCCAGACCCGCTGCACACGCGGCGCCGACATCGCCCGTCAGCTGCGTTTTTCGGAAGGCGTGGCCGAAGGGATTGCAAGCCTGGACGAACACTGGAACGGCAAAGGCAAGCCGCACGGTTTGCGCGGCGAAAACATCCCGCTTTATTCGCGCATTGCGCTTCTGGCCCAGGTGGTGGACGTGTTCTGCGCCACTGGGGGGCCGGCGGGCGCCATGGCCGAGGTGTTGCACCGGTCGGGCGGCTGGTTTGACCCCGCGCTGGTGCGCGTGTTCCTGGCCGTGGGCAAGCGCCCTGCATTCTGGGAAACCTTGGCCAGCCCGTCGATCGACTTGGCCGTGCAAAGGCTGGAGCCGGGCGAACATGAAGTGGCCCTTGACGACGACTACCTGGACGACATCGCCGAAGCCTTTGGTCAGGTGGTGGACAGCAAAAGCCCCTACACCAGCGGCCACAGCGCGCGGGTGGCGCAGTACACCGAGCGCATGGCGCTGCAACTGGGCTTGCCGACCGGCCGCGTGCGCTGGCTGCGCCGTGGTGCCTTGCTGCACGACGTGGGCAAACTGGGCGTCAGCAACACCGTGCTGGACAAACCGGGCAAGCTCGATGAGCAAGAGTGGGAAGCCGTCAGGCGACATGCGGCCTACACCCAGGACATCCTGGGTCGCATCGAGGCCTTTGCCGAACTCGGCCGCCTGTCCGCAGCCCACCACGAACGCCCTGACGGCAAGGGCTATCCGCTGGGTTTGCAGGGCGACCAGATCGCCATCGAAACCCGCATCATCACCACGGCCGACATCTTTGACGCCATCTCGGCCGAGCGCCCCTACCGCGGCGCGGTGCCGATACCGCGCACGTTGGAGATGATGGCGGAAAGCCTGGGCACGGCCATCGACCCGCTGTGCTTGGAAGCCCTGACGGTGGTGTTGCGCCAGGAAGGTTTGTTGGCAGGCTCGTAAGATTGCGGCTCGGACGCGTCGTCTTGAACCGCCCTGAACCGCCCTGAACCACCATCAACCGGCGCGCGTGCACTTCAATGCCAAGAGGACAGCCGCATGGCCAGCAAAACTTCCGCCCCCGCCAGCCGCTCCAGCAAAGCCCGCCAGCAGGTGGCGCATCCGCGCACCGACAGCCGCCCGGCCGACCACGTGGCTTCAACGCTGACCTTGGCGGTGCAGGGGCGGATTGCCACCATCACGCTGAACCGGCCCGAACGGCTCAACGCCATCAACGACGACATGCCCGGTGAAATCCGGCAGGCGGTGGAGGCCGCCAACGCCGACGACCGCGTGCACGTGATCGTGCTGCGTGGTGCGGGCAACGCCTTTTGCGCCGGCTACGACCTGAAGGAATACGCCGAAGGCGACACGCTCAACGTCATCACCCAGCCGATGCCCTGGGACCCGATGATCGACTACAAGTTCATGAAGCGGAACACCGAGGACTTCATGAGCCTGTGGCGTTCCTACAAGCCCACCATCGCCCGCGTACACGGTTATGCCGCGGCGGGCGGCAGCGACATTGCCACCTGCTGCGACTTCATCGTGATGGAGGACAAGGCCCGCATCGGCTACATGCCGGTGCGTGTGTGGGGCTGCCCCAGCCCGGCGATGTGGGTCTACCGCCTGGGCGCCATGCGCGCCAAGCGCCTGATGCTGACTGGCGACCTGATCGACGGCCGCCAGGCCTATGAATGGGGGCTGGCCACCGACGTGGCACCGATCGAAGGGTTGGACGCCTGCGTTCAAAAGCTGGCCGACCGCATCGCCGGCGTGCCCAAGAACCAGCTGATGATGCTCAAGCTGGTCATCAACCAGGCCATCGACGCGATGGGGCTGGAGCAGACCCAGATGTTTGCCAACGTGTTTGACGGCATCACGCGCCATTCGCCCGAAGGCCTGTGGTTCAAACGTTATGCCGAACAGTATGGCTTTGCCGCAGCGGTGGAATGGCGCGACAGCGGCCGGCCCCTGCCCGAGCCCGGCCCCGGCAACCTGGGCGACGCTTTCATGGTGCCGCCACCTGTGGGCGCGCGCTCGCAGTGGTCCAGCGATGTCAGCGGCAAACGGGTGAGCCCATCGAAAGGTGCCGGTCAGCGCCGGGTCACGACCCAGCCGCGAGCTGCAGCGAAAGCCAGCAAGGCCGCCAATACCGCCAAGGTGACGAAAGTTGCGAAGGTTGCGAAGGCTTCGAAGGCTACCAAAGTCCCCAAGAAGTAGCGGCCGCCGGACAGTAGCCCGCAGCCGTCGCAGCGCGCGCGAAACCATCGTTCGTCTCGGTGCGATGGTCTTCGTGAGACCAGCCTCTCCCGTGTGACCGACAGCTACCTGCTGGCGCTTGCGCGCGCAACCACGGGCTGCTCACGACTCCGGGCCACAAGCTGGCCACCGAGGTGGTGCCCGAAGGCAAGGCTTCGCAGGCACTCATCTGATGCCCTTGGAGGCGAGGCTCGCCAGAGCGAGTTTCACTGCGGCGCCGGCAGCATCCGCCGCAGCGCCTCGAAATACAGGTCCGACTGCTCGCGCTCGCCCTGGATCTGCCGGGCCACATGCGCGGACAGTTTCTCGTTGACCCGCGCCAGCGGGCGGCCGGTGCTCATCGCCAGCACCT
>JANMHH010000379.1:0-10817 GCA_031375065.1 Rubrivivax sp.
GTCATGTCAGCAACGCCATCCACATGGCCGACCCCATCGCGCACGGTCTGCGCGCGGTGGCGCCCGGCGCCACCCTGGATGCCTGGATGAAGCTGGAGGTCAGCGCGGCAT
Source organism: Rubrivivax sp. (assembly GCA_031375065.1). Taxonomy (GTDB): domain Bacteria; phylum Pseudomonadota; class Gammaproteobacteria; order Burkholderiales; family Burkholderiaceae_C; genus Rubrivivax. Next base: position 112 of record JANMHH010000379.1, read on the forward strand.
GACGGTCTTTCAGGCGCTGCCGGTAGCGCCTTCCCTGTTGGGCGAGTCGCCTTTTTGGCATCCCGAAGAGGCGGCGCTCTATTGGTGCGACATTCCCGGCAAGGCCATCCACCGCTACCAACCGGGCAAGCGCGCCCAGCAAAGCTGGTCCATGGACAGCGAGCCCGGCTGCGTCGCACCGTTGATGGGCGGCGACCTGCTGGTGGCCATGCGCGACGGCCTGTTCCGCTTCAGTCCCAGCACGGGCCAGCGGGAGCTGCTCGCGCCGCCGCCTTACGACCCGGCACAAGAGCGCTTCAACGACGGCAAGGCCGACCCGCAGGGCCGCCTGTGGGCTGGCACCATCTTCGAGCCGCGGACTTCTGCAGCAGCGGGCCTGTACCGCTGGGCGCAAGGCCAACTGCAGCGCATGGCTGGCGACGTGACGGTCAGCAACGGCCTGGCCTTCAGCCCCGATGGCGGCACGCTTTACTGGTCCGACACGCCCCAACACCGCGTGATGGCGTATGACTTCGATAGCGCACATGGCACGCTGTCGCGGCCGCGCGTTTTCAAGCAGTTCGCGCTGAAACAACCCAACCAAGACCTGGCCACCTACGGCGGTCGGCCCGACGGCGCGGCGGTGGACAGTGAGGGTGCCTACTGGTGCGCGATGTTCGAGGGCCAGCGCCTGGTGCGCCTGGCACCCGACGGCCAGATCTTGCAAGAACTGATGCTGCCCGTGCGCTGCCCGACCATGCCTTGTTTTGGCGGACCCGATCTGCGCACCTTGTACGTGACCACCTCGCGCGAGAAACGCCCGGCCGCTGAACTGGCAGCGCAGCCCTGGGCCGGCTGCGTGTTGCACACCCGGGTGGACGTGCCCGGGCTGCCGGTCAACTTCGCTGGCGGCTGACCACATGGGCACCCAGATGGCCAGCCAAATGTGGCGCCGCGAAGACCTGGTGGCGCGCTTGCAAGAGCCGCGCGAATGGGATCTGGCCGTGATTGGCGGTGGCGCGGTGGGCCTGGGCGTGGCGCTGGACGCGGCGGTGCGCGGGCTGAGCGTGGTGCTGCTGGAAGCGCACGACTTTGCCAAAGGCACCTCGTCGCGCGCCACCAAGATGGCGCACGGCGGCGTGCGCTACCTGGCCCAAGGCGACATCGGCCTGGTCCGCGAAGCGCTGCACGAACGCGGCGCCATGCTGGCCAACGCCCCGCATGTGGCCCAGCGCCTGCCCTTCGTGATGCCGGCCTACCACTGGTGGGAACAAGGCTTTTACGGCATGGGTTTGAAGGCCTATGACGTGCTGGCCGGCCGCCAGGGGCTGGGCGGCACCGAGTGGGTGGGTGCGGCGCGCACCCGCGAATTGCTGCCGGGCGTGCAGACGCAGGGTCTGCGTGGCGGCGTGCGCTATTGGGACGGTCAGTTCGACGACGCCCGCCTGGCCTTGCTGCTGGCGCGCACGGCAGCCCAGCGGGGGGCCTTGGTCATCAACCACTGCGAAGTCACGTCGCTGGTGCATGAGGCCGGGCAGGTGCGCGGCCTGCAGGTGCGCGACACCGAGTCCGCGCTCACGGCCACCGTTCGTGCGCGTTGTGTGGTCAATGCCACCGGCGTTTGGGTCGACGCGGTGCGCGTCATGGATTTGCAAGTCGGCCAGCCGCCGGTCGACCGCATGGTGGCACCCAGCCAAGGTGTGCACCTGGTGGTCGACCGATCGTTCATGCCCGGCCAGCACGCACTGATGGTGCCCAAGACCGAAGACGGCCGCGTTTTGTTTGCCGTGCCCTGGCTCGGCAAGACCATCCTGGGCACCACCGACACACCGCGCCAGGACCTGCCGCTGGAACCTGAACCGCTGGCCGAAGAAGTGGCCTTCATCCTGCGCGAGGCCGGCCGCTACCTGGAGCGCGCGCCGCAACGCAGCGACGTGCGCTCGGTCTGGGTCGGCATGCGGCCCCTGGTCAAGCCACAGGGCAACAGCGGGGGCGACACCAAGTCCATCTCGCGCGAACACACGGTGCTGGTCAGTGGCACCGGCCTGGTCACCGTGACCGGCGGCAAGTGGACCACCTACCGTTCGATGGCCGAAGACGTGCTGGCGCGCTGCATGACGCATGGCCTGTTGCCACACAAGCCGGCAGGCGCCACCGCCCGCCTGCCTTTGATTGGCGCGGCGCCGGGGCGGCCCTTGGGCGAGCCGCCGGGCGAGCACTTGTATGGCAGCGAGGCCTCGATCCTGCGCACACTGCCGGGTGCCACGAAGTGGCTGTGGCGCGATGGCCAGGGCGGCTTGAGCGAAGCCATGGTGCGCTTTGCCGCGCGCTACGAGATGGCCCGCCAGGTCGAGGACGTGCTGGCGCGGCGCAGCCGTTTGCTGTTTTTGGACGCGGCCGAAGCGGCGCGCTTGGCCGACCCGGTGGCGGCCATCCTGGCTGAGGAACTGGGGCGGCCCATCACCAGCGAAGGCTTCAAGGCTTTGGCCGCACAGTACCTGCGGCTGCCCGCTTGAACGTCAAAAGGCTTTGCGCTTCAGCCCCGTGCCTTCGATCCCGCGCCCGCAAACCCGACCCAACAAGCGACTCAAACACCTGAGCCGTACTTGACGCTGCAGCCATAGGGCCGCGTGGTGGCCAGGGTGATGGTTTTGCCGCTCAGGGCTTCGCTCAGTGCCGCCTTCACATGGTTGGTGGCGGTGGCCACGTCTGCGGGGTTGGACGACGGCTTGTTGTCGATGCCGCCGGCATAGACCAGCGTGCCCTTGGGGTCGATGATGTACAGGTGCGGCGTGGTACGGGCACCGTAGGCTCGGCCCATTTTGCCGTCGGCGTCCATCAAGGTGGCGGTGGCAGCGGCCTTTTGGCTTTGCATCCACTGCGCCAGCGCGGCTGGCGCGCGGTAGTCGCTGTGGTCGGTGGCGGTGGAATTCACCGCCAGCCAGACCACGCCCTTGGCGGTGGCTTCTTTTTGCGTGCCGGGCATGTTGGCGCTGCCGTAGTGCTTGACGACATAAGGGCAGCCGGGGTTGACCCACTCGAGCACCACGTGCTTGCCCTTGAAGTCGGCCAGCGAGACCAATTTGCCGCTGGTGTCGGTGGCCTTGAAGTCGGGGGCAGTCTGGCCCACGCTGGCCGAGGCTGCGGCCAAGCCGCAGGCCAACGAGAGCGTGGTAGCGACAAACAGGTTCTTCATGAGGTGTGTCCTTTTCAGCTGGGGTTGCCCGGCTTGGGCAAGGCGGCCAAAACCTCAGCCACGTTGAGAATTTCGCTCAACAGCTTTGGCCCTGTCGCGCCAGGGGTGTAGACGGCATAGACCGGCACACCGCTGCGGCCCATGCGCGTGAGCTCGGCCGTGATGGCGGCGTCGCGCAGCGTCCAGTCGGCGCGCAGCAGCAGCACCCGGCCTGTCTTGAAAGCGGCCTTGACTTCGTCAGACGCCAGCGTGGTGCGTTTGTTGAACTGGCAGCTGACGCACCAGGCGGCGGTGAAGTCGACAAACACGGTTTGGCCCGCAGCTTGGGCCTGCGCCACCCGCTCCGGGCTCCAGGGCTGCCAGGTGGTCCCCGGGATGTCGTTCCCCGCGATGTCGTTGCCAGGCCTGCCGTTGTTGGCGGGCTGACCCTGGACGCTGCTGCCAGACGCGCTGCTGGCGGCTGAAGCCGCCGGCTGTTGCCAACCCGGCCAGGCCCAGGCCAGGACCGCCCCCGTCATCAGCAGCCCGACCAGCCCGAAACCGGTGCGGGCCCGAGTGCCCAAGGCTGGCGAACCCAGCGCCCAGGCCAGGAACGTCAAGGCCAGCAGCAGCGCCAGCAAGGCCGCCACGCCGTCCACGCCAACCTGCACCCCCAGGACCCAGACCAGCCAGACCACGGTGGCAAACATCGGGAACGCCATCAGGGTCTTGAAGTGCGACATCCAGACCCCCGGCCGTGGCATCCAGCGGGCCACCGCCGGCCAGGCGCTGGCTGCCAGAAACGGCAGCGCCAAGCCCAGACCCAAGGCTGCAAACACCGCAAGTGCTTGTGTGCTGGGCATCGACAAGGCGGCACCGAGTGAGGCGCCCATGAAGGGCGCGGTGCAGGGCGAAGCCACCGCCACGGCCAGTACGCCGGTCAAGAAAGAGTCGACCATCGGGTGCCGTGCCCGCGCACTGGCCCAGGCGCTGGGCAGCACCGAACCCATCTCAAACACACCGGCCAGGTTAAGGCCGATCAAGGTGAAGAGCGCGGCCAAGGAGGCCACCACCCACGGCGACTGCAGCTGAAAGCCCCAGCCCAGTTGTTCGCCGCCCGCGCGCAGCGCCAACAGCAGGGCCGCCAACGCCACAAAGGACAGCACCACGCCAGCGCTGTAGGCCAGGCCGCCGGCCAGCAGGCCGCGTCGGTCGTTGGCATGCGCGGCAAAGCCCAACACCTTGAGCGACAGCACCGGGAAGACGCAGGGCATCAGGTTCAACAGCGCACCGCCCATCAAGGCCAGCGCCAAGGCCAGCACCCAGCTCAGGCTGGCGGCCGTGGGTGGGCTGACTTGGGCATCTCCCAAAGAGGGCAGGGCTGCGGGCGGCGCTGCCGGTGCCGGCCAAGGCGTGGTGACGGTCAGTTGAACCTTCAGCCCGGCGGGTTCGCCGGCGCGGGTCAACACCACGGGCATGACGCTGGGTGACTCGGTGCGCTGCGGGTCCAGCGCGATGCGGGCCGTCCAGTTGCCGTCAGCCCAGCGGGCCTGCGGCAGCGCCGCGTTGTGGATCACACCGGTGGTTTCTGGCAAGAAACCCAGGATCTGGTTTTGCCAGGCTGCGGGCAGGCCACTGACCTGCACCAGCAGGTCCTGGCCCACCACGCCCGCGCTGGCCTTGGCGCCAGCCAGCGCTTGCGGCAGCGCTGCACGGGTGCTGGCAAACAGCGCGGCGTGGCCGCCGGTGGCGGCTTGGGCCGGCAGTTGCAGCGTGAAGTCGCCGCCCTCGGGAATGCAGACGTCTTTGCAGACCAGCCAATCGGCGCGCAGCTTCACCTGCAGCGTGCTGTCTTGGAAGCCGGCCGGTACGGTCAGGCTGACCGGGAGCAGCAGCGTGCCCTCGTAGCCATAGTTCATCAACGGGCCAATCGGCAGTCGACCTGGGGTGGGCCACTGGATGTCGCCAGCGCTCACGCCAGGCGGCAGTGTCCACTGCAAAGTGGTGGGCAGACCCGAGTCGCCCGGGTTCTTCCAGTAGGTGTGCCAATGCGGCTGGTGCTCGATCTTCAAGCCCAGCCACAGCGGTTTGCCTGCGGCCACGCCGTCGGGCGCGTGCGCCACCAGTTCGGCCCGCACCTGGGGTGTGGTGACAACCGCCGCCGATGCCGCTGCACCGCCAATCGGCGCCAGGGCCAACAGCAGAGACGACAAAGACAGCAGGTGTGATCGAAGAAGCGACATGGGCGGGTGCGGTTTGGCGGGTGGGCGCTGATCAGACCCCAAAGGCCGCGCCAGGGTTCATTGTGCGGCGGAGGCGGCCGCGCGACGCGGCAGTTTGCGCGTCTGCCCCAGGGCCAGCAGGAAAAAGTCGTCGGCTTTCACTTTGGCCTTGTCCAAGGCGCGGGCCAGTGCCAGGGGCGGTTCGTCCAGGGCTTCGTCGGTGAGCTCGAAGGTGCCCCAGTGGATGCCCAGCGAACGGGTGGCACGCAAGTCCTTGTGCATCTGAACGGCTTCGTCGGCGTCCACGTGTTGTTCTTTCATGAACCAGCGTGGGGCGTAGGCGCCCACTGGAATCAGCGCGATGTCAAAGCCCGCTGGGCCTTGCCGGTCGGCCAGGCGGCGGGCGACCTCGCTGAAATCGGGGCTGTAACCGGTGTCGCCGGCAAAAAACAGATGGGCGTCGGGGGCCAGCACCGCCCAGCCGCCCCACAGCGTTTGCAAACGATCGGTGAGGCTGCGGCCGGACCAGTGTTGTACCGGCGTCATCATCACGTCGACGTTGCCCAGGCGGTGGGTTTGCCACCAGTCCAGTTCGACCACGTTGCCGACCCCGATCTGTGCCATCCAGGCTTTCAAGCCCAGAGGCACCAGATACAGCGGCGGCCCTCCGGGTTGCGCGTGCAGGGCCTGCAGAGTCGGCGCATCGCAATGGTCGTAGTGGTTGTGCGAAATCACAACCAGATCGATGCGGGGCAACTGGTCCAGAGACAGGCCGGGCGGGTGCGCACGTTTGGGGCCGGCAAACGACACCGGCGATGCCCGCTCCGAAAAAATGGGGTCGGTGAGCAGGTTGATGCCGCCCATCTGAGCCAGCACGGTGGCGTGACCGATCCAGGTCACCGAAGGCTGCATGGCCGCGCCGGCGCGGGCGTTGCTGGACAAAAAAACCAGATCGGGTGCGACCGCAGGGGTGGGGCTGCTCGGCCGGGGCGGCAGTCCTTGTCGAAACGCGCTCCATTGCCAGCGCATGAAGTCGGCCATGCCTCGGGGTGCGAAATCCATGTGGTTGTTCTGAAACCCGGCACTTCGGTGATGGGCCGGCGGTGAAGCACTGCCTTGGGCTTGCGCACACAGCGCCGGCATGCACAGCACCAGAGCCGCCAGGCCTCTTTTGAAGGAGCAAAAAGTAAAGCGTGTCATGGCGCCATCATGGCAAGCTTGCCCAGGCCCTGCCCGGGCGGGGCCTTGCTGCTGGCCGGCGGCACCTGCCCCCACCGTGAACGCGGGTCGCATCCTGTCCGGGTTTCTTCGTATAATCGATTGGCTTTGCTGACCACACCCGCACTCATTGGCGAATTTCAGGGCTCCAAATTGGCGATCGAACGGCTGACCCGGAACGACCGCTGGGACCCCCAAGAAGACGAGGTGGGCAACAAGGTGTTCAAGCCACTGACGGCAGAGGAAGCGTCGGTGTTGCGTGCCCAAGACCCCGCGGTGTCACCGTGGCGTGTGTTGGCCGTGATGTTGGCGGTGGGAGTGGTGTCGGCCCTGCTTGCAGGTGTCCTGACCCAGAGGCAGGAGATGGCGTGGTCGGTGCTGTATGGCGCCGCTGCGGTGGTGGTGCCGGGGGCCTTGATGGCGCGCGGCATGACCAGCAAGCTCTCCAGCATGTCGCCTGGCAGCAGCGCTGTCAGCTTCATGTTGTGGGAGATGGTCAAGATAGCGGTTTCGGTGGTCATGCTCGCGCTGGCGCCGAAGCTGGTACCGAACCTCAGCTTTCCAGCGATGCTGGTGGGTGTGGTTCTGTGCATGAAGGTTTATTGGGTGGCGTTGCTCTGGCGCGGTAAAGCCGCTGTGCCGGCAGCCGCAACACCCGCAGCTAAAGTTTCACGTCGCTAAGACACGCCCGGATCAACACAGATCAGCACGGATCAAGCAGGACGACACACGACATGGCAGCCGAAGGCAAAGCGCAGACAGCGGGCGAATACATCGTCCACCACCTGCAGCACCTGCAAAACCACAAGCAGACAGCGGTGGTGGACTTCACGGTTTTCAACCTGGACTCCATTTTCTGGGCGGTGCTGCTGGGCGTGTTGGGCAGTTTTCTGTTGTGGCGCGCCGCCAAAAAGGCCACCTCGGGCGTGCCCGGGCGTTTCCAGGCCGCCGTTGAAATGTTGGTCGAGGTGGTCGACAGCCAGGCCAAGGGCATCGTGCACAACGCCACCAGCCGCAAGCTGGTCGCCCCACTGGCGCTGACGGTGTTTGTCTGGATCTTCCTGATGAACGCGATGGACCTGTTCCCGGTCGATCTCTTCCCGGTGATCACCGAAGCGATGGGCATCCCCTACCAGCGCGTGGTGCCGACGGCCGACCTGTCGGTGACCATGGGTCTGTCGCTGAGCGTGTTGCTCATTTGCTTGATCTACAACGTCAAGATCAAGGGCTTCGGCGGCTGGGTGCATGAGCTCTTCTCGGCGCCTTTTGGCGACAAGTTCTACCTTTACCCCATCAACTTTGCGATGCAGTTGATCGAGTTCGTGGCCAAGACCGTCAGCCACGGCATGCGACTCTTTGGCAACATGTACGCTGGCGAGCTGATCTTCATGCTGATTGCCTTGCTGGGCGGCGCCTTCACCTTGTCGGCCACCGGCTTGGCGCTGGCGGCGCTGCATGTGGTGGCGGGCACCGCCTGGGCCATCTTCCACATCCTGATCATCACCTTGCAGGCCTTCGTCTTCATGATGTTGACGCTGGTCTATGTGGGTCAGGCGCACGACTCGCACTGAACGCGCCGAATTTCAGCGTTTTACCTTTCCCCTTTTCACCCACCTTCCTATCTGGAGCAAAAAAATGGAAGTTATCAGCTTTGTTGCCCTGGCCGCTGGCCTGATCATCGGTCTTGGCGCTGTTGGCGCTTGTATCGGCATTGGCATCATGGGCAGCAAGTACCTGGAGTCGGCTGCCCGTCAGCCTGAACTCATGGGCGAACTGCAGACCAAGATGTTCCTGCTGGCCGGTCTGATCGACGCGGCCTTCATCATCGGCACCGGTATCGCCCTGTGGTTTGCCACGGCCAACCCGTTCCTGGACCAGATCAGCCGGCTTGCCAAGTAAAAGGCTCACCGGTCCGGCAGGTGGCGGTTTCGACCGCCGCCTTGGGCACCCCATGACGAGGTCACAGCAGTGAGCATCAACGCCACCCTGATCATCCAGATGATCGTCTTTGCGATCCTGGTTTGGTTCACGATGAAGTTCGTCTGGCCGCCGATCACCGCCGCGCTCGACGAGCGCGCCCGGAAGATCGCCGACGGCCTGAGCGCCGCCGACAAGGCGAAAAGCGAATTGGCGGTCGCCAACAAGAAGGTGGAAGCCCAGCTTTCCGCCGCCCGTGACGACGCTGCCAAGCGTTTGGCCGACGCCGAGCGTCTGGCCCAGCAAATGGTGGAAGAAGCCAAGTCGCGCGCCAGTGAAGAGGCCGCCAAGATCATCGCCTCTGCCCGTGCTGAAGCGGCGCAAGAGTCGGTCAAGGCCCGCGAAGCCCTGCGCGAGCAGGTGGCGGGGCTGGCCGTCAAAGGCGCCGAAGCGATCCTGCGCAAGGAAGTCAACGCCGGTGTGCACGCTGAGCTTCTGGGCCGCTTGAAGGCGGAGCTCTGACATGGCCGAACTGGCGACCATTGCGCGCCCCTACGCCGAGGCCCTGTACCGGGCTGCTGGCAGTTCAGGCGCGGCGCTGAAGGATCAGCTGGCGAGCTTGGGCGCATTGGCCGGTGACGCCGGTTTGCGCCAGTTTGCCGACAACCCCAAGGTTGGCGCGGTCCAGGTTTTTGACCTGATCGCCGGCATCGCACTGCAAAAGGGCTTGTCGCTGGACGGCAAGGTGGCCAACCTGCTGCGCGCGGTGCTGGACAACGGCCGCTTGGCGGCCATGCCCGAAATTGCGGCGCAGTTTCAGGCCCTGGTCAACGCCAGCTCGGGCGTATCGGACGCGCTGATTCAAAGCGCTTTCCCGATCGACGGTGCGGCGCTGACCGACACCGTGGCGGCGCTGGAAAAGCGCTTTGGCCGCAAGCTCAACGCCAAGGTCGAAATCGCGCCCGAACTGATCGGTGGTGTGCGCGTGGTGGTCGGTGACGAGGTGCTCGACACCTCCGTCAAGGCCCGTCTTGAACAGATGAAGGCTGCGCTGACCGCGTAACGACCCCATTCGGTCATTGGGGCGGTCGCCGCCTGATGCCCTTCGGAGAAAAGCATGAACCTGAATCCCGCAGAAATTTCCGAGCTGATCAAGAGCCGCATCGAGGGCCTTGCCGTCTCGGCAGACATCAAGAACCAGGGCACGGTCGTGTCCGTCACCGACGGCATCGTGCGCGTGCACGGGCTGTCTGACGCGATGGCCGGCGAGATGCTGGAATTTCCGCCCACCGCCAGCGGCCAGCCGACCTACGGCCTGGCGCTGAACCTCGAGCGCGACTCGGTCGGCGCGGTGATCCTGGGCGAGTACGAGCACATCTCCGAAGGCGATGTCGTCAAGTGCACCGGCCGCATCCTGGAAGTGCCGGTGGGCCCCGAGCTGATCGGCCGCGTCGTCAACGCGCTGGGCGCGCCGATCGACGGCAAGGGCCCGATCAACGCGAAGATGACCGACGTGATCGAGAAGGTCGCCCCGGGCGTGATCGCGCGCAAGAGCGTCGACCAGCCGGTGCAGACCGGCCTGAAGTCGATCGACTCGATGGTGCCCGTGGGCCGTGGCCAGCGCGAGCTGATCATCGGCGACCGCCAGACCGGCAAGACCGCGGTGGCGATCGACACGATCATCAACCAGAAGGGCCAGAACATGACCTGCGTCTACGTCGCCATCGGCCAGAAGGCGTCGTCGATCAAGAACGTGGTGCGCTCGCTCGAGCAGGCCGGCGCGATGGCCTATACCATCGTGGTGGCGGCCTCGGCATCGGAGTCGGCCGCCATGCAGTACGTGTCGGCCTACTCGGGCTGCACCATGGGCGAATACTTCCGCGACCGTGGCCAAGACGCGCTGATCATTTATGACGACCTGAGCAAGCAGGCCGTGGCCTACCGCCAAGTGTCGCTGCTGCTGCGCCGGCCGCCGGGCCGCGAAGCCTATCCGGGCGACGTGTTCTACCTGCACAGCCGCTTGCTGGAACGCGCCGCGCGCGTCAACGCGGACTACGTCGAAGCCTTCACCAAAGGCGAAGTCAAGGGCAAGACCGGTTCGCTCACCGCGCTGCCGATCATCGAAACGCAGGCCGGCGACGTGTCCGCCTTCGTGCCGACCAACGTGATCTCGATCACCGACGGCCAGATCTTCC
>JANMHH010000401.1:0-13562 GCA_031375065.1 Rubrivivax sp.
CGCTTCAACTTCGTGCAGACGGCGAAGAAGCAGATTGATCAGATTGCGGCTGGCAACGGCCCGACAAATTCGTTCGGGCGCCCCAAGGGCGCCTGGTACGAGATGCAAGTCGACGGTCGATTCCAAATCACGTTCAAGAGCGGCACCACGGTGCTCGAACTCGTGCCTGGCAAGACGTACTACTACGTGGCTAACGCCGAGGCGGCGTGCAAGTTCATTGCCGGCGCTGCCGTGTCGGCCGACAAGGGTCAGCTCGACAAGTACATCGATGTGAAGAAGGCGAATAAGTCCGAGTCGGTCGCTGACTCGATCATTAGCAAGATCAAGGCAAAGGTTTCGACCTAAAGCTCACCGGGTTCGATGCGCCGCTCGGCGCCGTTCTTGAAGAACACGTCGGCGAAGCGATCTTCCTTCGTACCGCCGACGTGTCGCCCCGCTGGGTAGAGCACCACCCGCTGCACCGTCGATGTAACTGCGGCCGAAAGCTGTTCGCGCAGCAGGCGACGACCGGTGTCATCTGTGGTGGTCTTGAGTGCCCTGAATAGAAGCACTAAGCCCTTCATTCTGGAGGCGCTAGCGCCTTCTCGTGACGCCAAGGCTATGACCCTGTGTCGTTGCTTCTCGGCAAGCGCCGCTAGCCGTATCGCGTCGGCCTCGTGCTGCTTCAGGCGCGGCACCATGCTTGACGCACCTTCTTCGATTGCAGTCATGGTGCGTTCGATGCGAAGCTTTGCATCAGCAGTCTGACTTTCGAGCAACGAGAGTTGCTGACGCTCCGTGTCAAGGTCAGTTGCGGTGCCGACGTTCATCAACTTCCCGTAATCAAGGCTGGTCAACCAGAACAACAGCGCCGGTTCCAGTTCGTCGATGAACCACATTTTCATCTTGCACGTGGTGGCACCAATCCGTGCACCGTGGCAGGCGACATACTTCCGTTCGTACGGTGCGCGACCTTCTTTGCGGGCGTGCTCTTTATACCCAGCGACGTTCATCGACGAGCCGCAGTACCCGCACTTCAGTAAGCCACTGAACAAATTGGTGACGCCAACGCCCTTGCGGTTCGTGTTCTTCGTAGTCGCCCGCTCTGACCGAAGCGCGGCGATGTACTCGAACCGCGCCTTGTCGATCACGGGCGGGTAGTACCCCAGCGTAATTTCGCCGTCGATGTCGATGCCGCCATATAGCGCAGGCGAGTGCAGCATCTTCTGGATGTACGACGGTTGCCACTTACCAGTGCCAGACCAAGCCGTGATGCCATCCGCGTGCAGGGTACGAATGATTGTGTGGTTTCCAACGCCGCGTTCGGCCATGTCCAGAATCTTCCGCACAACTGCAGTGCGCTCAGGGTTCAGGGAGTAAACGCGATCAGCATCTGCGTCCACCCAACGGGGTGAACGGCGTGTCATCGGAGTTTGATGCTCGACGGCGAGTTTCTTTTTCTGCCCCCACAACTGCAGGCCGCGTGACGACTTAGTTGCCGACTCCTCGTGTGCGCGCTGCATGATCACGATGGATGTGAGCAGTTGACCGAAGTTCGCTGCAACTGATTCGCGTGAGTACCGCTGGCGATCAATGAGCGTCACTATGTTCAGGCCGACGTTCAAGATCGCGATGAACACCTCAAGCGCATCGAGCACTTGTGCGCGTGAAAGTCGGTCCAGCGATTCGACGATCAGGGTTGCGCCGACCGGGACCTTGCCGTCTTGCGCCGCCTTCAAAAACGAGCCAAGGGCGCCTCGCTGAATGTTCGAGCGATCAAAGGCCGAAACGCCAAGATCGCGAAAAGACAGGTGCTGATCCAGAATTAGCCCATGTTCCGTGACATATTTCACGGTTTCGTCGTTCTGCCGCCGGAGTGAATCGCCTGCAGCTTGTGCGACCGAGCTGAAGCGAGCGTACGAAATGGCGATGCGTGAGGCGTCCATGAGGTCCAGTGTAATGTTTTGCTGGATCACTAATTGAGCATCTCAGGCTTGCACATCACCATGCTGGCCTGGGTGGCGGCCTGGCTGGTGGGCTGGTTGTGGCGCCGGCACCCGCGCGCGCCGCTGGTCGTGCCCGCGCCCGTGGCTGCGCGCTGGGGTGGGCTGTTGGTGGCGCTGCTCTACGCGCTCTTGGCGGGTTGGGGCGTGCCCGCGCAGCGCACGGTCTGGATGATCGCTGCCGTGGTGGTGCTGCGCCAAGCCGGGCTGCGGTGGCCCTTGGTGGCCGTGATGCTGGCCGCCGCGGTGGTGGTGACGGTGCTCGACCCCTGGGCCCTGCTGCAGCCGGGCTTCTGGTTGTCGTTCGTGGCGGTGTCGCTGCTGGTGGTTTCGGAGCCGGTTCACAGCCCGCAGCCGAAGGCCGCAACGACGCTGCAGCGCGCGGCCGCAGCGGCCCACAGTGGCCTGCGCAGCCAGTGGGTGGCCACGTTGGGTCTGGCGCCGCTGTCGATGATCTTCTTCCAGCAGGTTTCGGTGGTCGGCATGGTGGCCAACCTGGTGGCCATTCCGGTGGTGACCCTGGTCGTCACGCCCCTGGCCTTGCTGGGTGTGGTGGTGCCGCCGCTGTGGGACCTGGCGGCCATCGCGCTGCAGGGACTGATGGCGCTGCTGGAACGGGTGGGCGCCATGCCCGGCGCCACCTGGTCGGCTGCGGTGGCGCCGCCCTGGGCCGTGGCCAGTGGCCTGTTGGCCGGTGCGCTGGCGGTCTTGCCGCTGCCCTGGCGGCTGCGGGTGCTGGCGCTGCCGCTGCTGTTGCCGTTGTTGCTGCCAGCGGTTTCCCGGCCTGTTCACGGCGAATTTGAAGTGGTGGCGGCCGACGTGGGCCAGGGCACTGCGGTGCTGGTGCGCACCGCCGGGCACCTGCTGGTCTACGACACGGGGCCCCAGTACTCACCCCAAGCCGACGCGGGCACCCGGGTTCTGCTGCCGCTGCTGCGCGCCCGCGGTGAGCCGCAGGTGGACCTGCTGATGCTGAGCCACCGCGACCTCGACCACGTGGGCGGCGCTGCCGCCCTGCTGCGTTCCGTGCCGGTGGTGGGGCTGTCGTCATCGTTGGAAGAAGGGCACCCCTTGACCACCACGGCAAAGGTGCCTCACCAGCGTTGTCTGGCCGGGCAACACTGGGTTTGGGACGGCGTGCAGTTCGATGTGCTCCACCCGGTGCCGGATGACTTTGTCGGCACGCCGCGCAGCAATGCGCTGAGTTGTGTCTTGCGGGTGTCGGGCTTGGCGGCCGGTCAACCCAGTGTGCTTTTGACCGGCGACATCGAGGCCGCGCAAGAAGCTGCGCTGGTCACGCGCGCCGGGCCGTCGCTGCGCAGCGACGTGCTGCTGGTGCCGCACCATGGCAGCCGAACCTCATCCACCGCCGCTTTTCTGGACGCCGTGGCGCCCCAGATGGCGGTGGTACAGGCCGCTTACCGCAGCCGCTACGGCCACCCGGCCAGCGATGTGCTGGCGCGCTATGAACAAAGGGGTGTGCAGGTCAGCCGCACCGACCGCTGCGGTGCCTGGCTGTTGACCACCGGTGCAGGGGCCGGCTTGCCGCAGCAGGCGCAGTGCACCCGACACTTGCGCCAGCGGTACTGGCACCACCGGCAGTGAGAGCACGATCCCCAAGGCCCCCACCACCGGGCTTTGCCGGACTGAAAACGCTTGGCATGCTGGCATCATCGGCTGTCAGCGTGTGATACCCGCTTGAGCCGCTTAAGGGGTCGACACCCGGGCGGCCAGCGGGCCCGGACCTTGCTGGACACTGCAAGCTTCGCCCCGACTTTGACCCTGCCAGGAGCCCTACCCCGTGTCCATCCATGTTGCGCTGAACCACGTCACCCACTACCGCTACGACCGGCGCGTCAACCTGGCGCCGCAGGTGGTGCGTCTGCGCCCGGCGCCGCATTGCCGCACGCGCATCCTGAGCTACTCGCTGCGGGTCGAACCCGCCGACCACTTCATCAACTGGATGCAGGACCCCTTTGCCAACCACCTGGCGCGGCTGGTCTTCAAGGAGCCGACGCGCGAATTCAAGGTCACAGTGGACCTGGTGGCCGAGATGTCGGTGCTCAACCCCTTCGACTTTTTCCTGGAGCCCGAGGCCGAGAAGTTTCCTTTTGCCTATGACAAGGAGGCCCTGCACGACCTGACGCCTTACCTGGCCAAACAGCCACTGACACCGCGCTTCAAGGCTTTTGTCGAGAGCATCGACCTCAAGCCGCAACGCACCATCGACTTCATGGTGGGCCTGAACCAGCGCCTGCAAAGCGAGATCAAGTACCTGATCCGCATGGAGCCCGGCGTGCAGACGCCCGAGGTCACGCTCACCAACGGCAGCGGTTCTTGCCGTGACACCGGCTGGCTGATGGTGCAGACCCTGCGCCACCTGGGGCTGGCCGCGCGTTTTGTGTCGGGCTACCTGATTCAGCTCAAGCCCGATGTGAAGGCGCTGGACGGCCCCAGCGGCGCCGAAGTCGACTTCACCGACCTGCACGCCTGGTGCGAGGTGTTCTTGCCCGGTGGCGGCTGGATCGGGTTCGATCCCACCTCAGGCCTGCTGGCCGGCGAAGGCCACATCCCCGTGGCTTGCACGCCCGAGCCCAGCACGGCCGCACCCATCAGCGGCGCGGTGGACGAATGCGAGGTCGAGTTTGAGCACCACATGGCGGTGTCGCGCATCTACGAGTCGCCGCGCGTCACCTTGCCCTACACCGACGATCAATGGGCGAGCATCGTCAAGCTGGGCCACCAGGTGGACCAGCAACTGCAGCAGCAGGACGTGCGCCTGACCATGGGCGGCGAGCCCACCTTCGTGGCGGTGGGCGACCGCGACGCCGCCGAGTGGAACACCGACGCCTTGGGCCCCACCAAACGGGGCCTGGCCACCGAATTGGTGCATCGCTTGCGCACCAAATACGGGCAAGGCGGCTTCTTGCACTTTGGCCAGGGCAAGTGGTACCCGGGCGAGCAGTTGCCGCGCTGGGCGCTGACGATCGGCTGGCGTGCCGACGGCCAGCCCTGCTGGAACGACCCCACGCTCTTTGCCGACGAACGCGACGACCACCGCTACACCGCCGAAGACGCACAGCGCTTCATGGGCACGCTGACCCAGCGCCTGGGCCTGGACCCGCGCTTTGTGCTGCCCGGTTACGAGGACACCTGGTACTACCTGTGGCGCGAGCGCCGCCTGCCGGTCAACGTCGACCCCTTTGACGCGCGGCTGGACGACGAACTGGAGCGGGCCCGTCTGCGCCGTGTCTTCACACAAGGGCTGGACGCGGCGGTGGGCTACCTGCTGCCGCTCAAGCGCGAATGGCAGGTCGGCACCGCCGGCCCGGCCTGGGCCACCGGGCCTTGGTTCCTGCGTGAAGAACGCCTTTACCTGATGCCGGGCGACTCACCGATGGGCTACCGCCTGCCGCTGGACTCCACCCCCTGGGCCGCGCCTGCTGACAAGCCGGTGCCGATGCTGCAGGACCCGTTTGCGCCGCTCAGCGAGCTGCCGTCGGCGGCCGCGCTGCGCATGCAGCAGGCGGTGCGTGTTGTCACGTCACCGCTGGCCGCCGCGCCGGGTGAAAGCGCGGCCGCTGGCACCGGCAAAGACGTCAGCAAAGACGCCAAAATCACGGGTGCAAACGCCACCAGCAGTGCGGCGGTCTACGCGGCCGGCGGTACCCAAGGCAATGGCACGGTGGCCGGGGGCGCTGCTTCGGCCGGGCCTGGCGCGCCGCGCATGGCCACCGCACATGAACCGTTGACGCCGTCCAAGCGCGACCCACTGGCCCCACCCACCCGCTTTGAATCGGCCGGCGAAATCACCCGCACCGCACTGTGTGTGGAAGTGCGCGATCCGCAGCGCGGCAACGGCCCCAAGGCCGAACGTGTCGCCGAAGCCAAGCGCGGCGGCCGGGCCGGCGTGCTTTACGTCTTCCTGCCACCGCTGAAGTTTTTGGAGGACTACCTGGAACTGCTGGCCGCCGTGGAGGCCACCGCAGCCGAGCTGCAAATGAAGGTGGTGCTGGAAGGCTACCCGCCACCGCGCGACCCACGTCTGAAGACCTTGGCCGTGACACCCGACCCGGGTGTGATCGAGGTCAACATCCACCCCGCCAGCAGCTGGGAACAGCTTGTCGACCACACCGAATTCCTTTACGAAGCGGCGCACCAGACACGCCTGTCGAGCGAAAAATTCATGCTCGACGGACGCCACACCGGCACCGGCGGCGGCAACCACTTCGTGCTGGGCGGGGCCACCGCCGAGGACAGCCCCTTCCTGCGCCGGCCCGACGTGCTGGGCAGCCTGATCACCTATTGGCACAACCACCCGTCGCTGAGCTACTTGTTCAGTGGCATGTTCATCGGTCCGACCAGCCAGGCGCCGCGTTTTGACGAAGCGCGCAGCGACCAGGTCTATGAGGTGGAGATCGGCCTCAATGAAATCGATCGCCAGCTGGACATCCACGGCCAGTGCCCACCCTGGATGATCGACCGCACGCTGCGCAACCTGCTGGTTGACGTCACCGGCAACACCCACCGCAGCGAGTTCTGCATCGACAAGCTCTACTCGCCCGACAGTTCCACCGGCCGCCTGGGCCTGCTGGAATTGCGCGCCTTCGAGATGCCGCCGCATGCGCGCATGAGCCTGGCCCAGCAACTGCTGCTGCGCGCCTTGGTGGCACGCTTTTGGAAAACGCCCTACCGCGGCCAAAGCCAGCAGCGCCTGACCCGCTGGGGCACTGGCCTGCACGACCGTTTCATGCTGCCGACCTTTGTGCAGATGGACTTTGATGACGTGATGACCGAACTGCGCGAGGCCGGCTTTGCTTTTGAGAGCGCCTGGTTTGCGCCGCACTTTGCCTTCCGCTTCCCGTTGGTGGGGCAGCTGGCCACGGCGGGGCTGGAGCTCTGCCTGCGCACCGCACTCGAGCCTTGGCATGTGATGGGCGAAGAGGGTGCACCGGGCGGCACTGCGCGCTATGTCGATTCTTCGCTGGAGCGGCTGGAACTCAAGGTCACGGGTCTCAACGACAACCGGCACGTGGTCACCGTCAACGGCCGCGCCTTGCCTTTGCAGCCCACCGGCCGGGTCGGCGAGTTTGTCTGCGGCATTCGCTATCGGGCCTGGCAACCACCGTCTGCGCTGCACCCGACCATTGGCGTGCACGCGCCGCTGACCTTTGATGTGGTGGACCGCTGGCAACGCCGCAGCCTGGGCGGCTGCCGCTACCACGTGGCGCATCCGGGTGGCCGGGGTTACGAGACCTTCCCGGTCAACGCCTACGAAGCCGAGAGCCGCCGTTTGACGCGCTTCTTCCGCTTTGGCCACACCCCCGGGCGCATGGATGTGGAGCCGGCGGCACCCAGCCGTGAGCTGCCTTTCACGCTGGACCTGCGCCGTTGAAGGTGCTGGTTCAGCGCGCACGCCAAGCTGGCCAAGGCAGCGACTGATGCCAGGACACGGTCAAAGCCAGAGCCAGGGCCAGGGCCAGGGCCAGGACCAAGGTCTGGACCTGCCCGCCGGCCAGGCTGCTTCGTCAGAGCCGCGCCAAGGGTCGCTGCCCTTTGATGCCGGTTCTGGGTTGGCCGACGGTGCCGGTGCCGCGGCCCACACGCTGGCCACGCGCGCCTTGGCCGCCGAGCCCGGTGTCTGGGACGAGCTGCGCACCCCGGACCAGGGTTTGCGGCCGGCCTGGTTGGCCTTTGCCAACCACCTGCCAGAGCCAGCGGCCGGTGTGGGTTTGGTGGCCGACTTCGACCGCCGCGTCGAACAGGTGGCGCAACGCATTCGGCTGGACGGTGTCACCCACAACGTGTTCTCCGACGTGCCGGGCGAAGGTGTGGCCTCCCGCCCCTGGTCGCTGGAGTTGCTGCCGCACCTGATCGAGCCGGCCGACTGGTCGGTCATCGAAGCGGGTGTGCAGCAACGGGCCGAGTTGCTGGAACGGGTGCTGGCCGACCTTTACGGACCGCAGACGTTGCTGCATCAGGGCCTGCTGCCACCGGCCCTGCTGTTGCGCCACCCGGGTTGGTTGCGGCCGATGGTGGGTGCGCAGCCGGCGGGCGGACAACGCCTGCTGGTGGTGGCCTTTGACTTGGCGCGCGGGCCTGACGGCCGCTGGTGGCTGGTTTCGCAGCGCACCCAAGGTCCGTCGGGCTTGGGCTACGTTTTGCACAACCGCATGGTGATTGCACGCCAGTTTCCGGACGCTTTTCGCGAGCTGCGCGCACAACGCATCGCCAGCAGCTACCGGCGTTTGCTTGACGCGCTGGAGCAACGAGCGGCCATGGTGGCGGGGGGGCATACGCCGCGCGTGGTGTTGCTGACGCCCGGCCCCTACAGCGAGACCTACTTCGAGCACGCCTACCTGGCGCGCTACCTGGGCCTGCCGCTGGTCGAAGGCGGCGACCTGACGGTGCGCCAGGACCGCCTGTACCTGAAGACCGTGGAAGGGCTGGAGCCGGTGCACGGTGTGCTGCGCCGCCTGGACGACGACTGGTGCGACCCTTTGGAGCTGCGGCCCGACAGTGCCCTGGGCGTGCCCGGCTTGCTGCAGGCGGCGCGTTGCGGTCATGTGGTGATGGCCAACGCGCTGGGCAGTGCCTTCCTGGAGTCGCCGGCCATCCAGGGCTTCTTGCCTGCCATCGCGCAAGAGCTGATGGATGACAAGCTGCTGCTGCCGTCGATGCCCACCTGGTGGTGCGGCGAAAGTGCGGCATGGCGAGACGTGCGCCAGCAGATGGACGACAAGCTGTTGCGCAGCACCTACCCGCGCGGCGGCCGCACGGCACCGCTGCTGGACACCCGCAGCAAGGGCCTGAACACGGTGGATGAAGACCCCGACGCCTGGACGGTGCAGGCCCGTCTGCGTTTGGCGCGCACACCGATCTGGAGCCAGGGCACCGTGACGCCGCGGCCCGCCATGGTGCGGGTCTACGCCATCGCCGAAGGCCAGGGCCGCTGGCATGTGTTGCCCGGTGGCATGACCCGGGTGTCGCAGCGCGAAGACAGCAGTTTGTCGATGCAGCGCGGGGGCTCCAGCCTGGACACCTGGGTCTTGACCGACGGCCCGGTGGACAGCTTTTCCATGTTGCCGCAACGCCTGCAGGTCGACGACATCCTGCAGCGCCGCCGGCCGGTCAGCAGCCGCACCGGCGAAAACCTGTTCTGGCTGGGCCGCTACACCGAGCGCACCGAACAACTGGTGCGCCTGGCCCGCTCGACGCTGATGCTGATCGACGCCGACACCGAGTCACCCACGGCGTTGCGTCAGGCCATCTCCAGTTTGGCGGTGCGCACCGGCCTGGCCCCAATGGGCGTGCCCACCCTGGTGCAATCGGCGCGCAATTTTGAACGTGCCGTTCTGGCTGGTTTGGGCGACGCGCAGGCGGGCAGCAGCATCGCCTACAACCTGGCCGCGTTGGAGCGCTGCGCCCAAGGGCTGCGCGAGCGGCTGTCGTCCGAGCAGTGGGGCTTGATCCGCAGCATGGGCGAGTCTTTCCAGTCGGCCCTTCAGGTGTCTGCCGGTGAGTTGCCGACCCTGGCTCAGGTGTTGCCGGCACTGGACCGCCTGGCCCTGCACCTGGCCGCGGCCACCGGGGCCCAAACCGACCGCATGACACGCGACCATGGCTGGCGCCTGTTGACCGTGGGCCGCCTGCTCGAGCGCCTGCAAGGCTTGGCCCAGCGGCTGCAGGCCTTTGTGTCCAGCGGCGCCGTGGGGCAGGTGGCGGGCGTTGAAATGCTGCTCGAACTGTTCGACAGCCTGATCACGTTCCGAGCCCGCTACCAGCGCCACGAAGACCTGCTGGCGCTGACCGACATGCTGGTGCTGGACGCCACCAACCCGCGCGCTTTTGCCGGCGTGCTGCGGCGGCTGCGCACCGAAGTCAGCAAGTTGCCGGGCGCCCCGGAGACGCTGGCGCCTTTGGCCGCCTTGCTGCCGGCCGAAGGCACAGGCCTGTCGCTGGAGTCGCTGCGCAGTGCCGACGACGCCGGTGTTTCGCGCCTGCTGCAGGCCTTGTCCAGCGAGCTGGACGCCTTGGCCACCACCCTGGGCGAACGCATTGGCGAGCGCTATTTCACCTTGGCCCAGGGCCAGGACCAGCGGGTATGAGCACGCCGGGCCGCCCCCAGTTCGAATGCGCCCGCTTGGCGGGACAGGCCGCAGGACGAAGGGTGCACCCATGAGCATGCAACTGCTGGTGCTTCACGACACCCGCTACGACTACGCCGCCCCGGTGTCGCTGGCCCACCATCTGGCGCACCTGCAGCCCTTGCAGGACGCTGCGCAGCAGCTGCTGGACTTCAAGCTGAGCCTCTTTCCCGAACCCGCCCAGTGCCGTGACAGCGTCGACAGCATGGGCAACGCGCAATGCCACTTCAGCCTGACCCAGGGCCACCGCTCGCTGCAGGTCCAGGCTCGCAGCTGGGTGCGGCTGCAAGCCCGCTTTACCCAGCTGCAACCCGAGGCGGCGCCGGCCTGGGAAACCGTGGCTGCGCGGCTGCGATATGCCGCGCAGCCACACTTTGAGCCGGCGATCGAATTTGCCATGCCGTCACCCTATGTGCCGCGCCTGCCAGCCCTGCGCGAGTACGCCGCCCCCAGCCTGTTGCCCGGGCGCCCGGTGGCGTTGGTGGCACTGGACCTGATGCAGCGCATCCACCGCGACTTTCAGTACCAGAGCCAGAGCACCCACATCGAAACCCCGCTGGCCCAGGTGCTGCAGCAGCGCCGCGGCGTCTGCCAGGACTTTGCCCACGTGATGGCCGGGGCCCTGCGCATGTGGGGTGTGCCCGCGCGCTACGTCAGTGGCTACCTGCTGACGCATGCGCCGCTGGGCGAACAGGACGCCGGCCGCGCCATGCAAGGGGCCGACGCGTCGCACGCCTGGGTGCAGGTCTGGTGCCCTGGCACTCCGGGCGTGCCCGCAGACGGCTGGCTGGACCTGGACCCCACCAACAACCTGGTGCCTGGCAGCGGCCACGTGCGGGTGGCCACCGGGCGCGACTTTGGCGATGTCACACCGTTGCGCGGCGTCATCCGCGGCGGTGGGCGTCACACGCTGACCGTGGGCGTCAGCACCCGCCAGCTGCCCGCTGCCAACTCGGGCTGGCAGCAGGACCCCGAGTTGCTTCAGTGAATCGAATGGAGACAGACCCATCATGAAGACGGCCTTCGATGAAATGCACCCCGCCGGGCCAGATGCTCAGGCGGTGCGCGAGCACTACCGCATCTACGACCAGTGGCTGAAGCGCCAGCCCGGTGCGGCGATGCAGCTGCGCCGCCACGAGGCGGAAATGATCTTTCGCCGGGTCGGCATCACCTTTGCCGTCTACGGCGCCAAGGACGAAGACGGCGCCGGCACCGAACGCCTGATTCCTTTTGACCTGATCCCGCGCGTGATTCCCTCGCACGAGTGGGCCAGCATGCACGCCGGCCTGCGCCAGCGGGTGACGGCGCTGAACCGCTTCATCGAAGACGTCTACCACGGGCAAGAGATCCTGAAAGCCGGCATCGTGCCCAGCGACCAAGTGCTCCACAACGCCCAGTTCCGCAAGGAGATGATGGGGGTCAAGGTGCCCGGTGGTGTCTATTCGCACATCTCGGGCATCGACATCGTGCGTGCCGGTGCGGCCGACGGCGCCGGTGAGTACTACGTGCTCGAGGACAACCTGCGTGTGCCCAGCGGCGTGAGCTACATGCTGGAAAACCGCAAGATGATGATGCGGCTGTTCCCCGACCTGTTCAGCATCCACCGCGTGGCGCCGGTGGCCCACTACCCGGACCTGTTGCTGGAGACCCTGCGTGCGGTGGCGCCGGCCGGGGTCAACGAACCCACCGTGGTGGTGTTGACACCGGGCATGTACAACAGCGCCTACTTCGAGCACGCCTTCCTGGCCCAGCAAATGGGCGTGGAGCTGGTCGAAGGGCAAGACCTGTTCGTGCGCGACGGTTTTGTCTACCAGCGCACCACGCAAGGCCCCAAGCGCGTGGACGTGATCTACCGCCGCGTCGACGACGACTTCCTCGACCCTTCGGTGTTTCGCAAGGACAGCACCTTGGGTTGCGCCGGGCTGCTGGACGTCTACCGCGCCGGCAACATCACGCTGAGCAACGCCATCGGCACGGGTATTGCTGATGACAAAAGCATCTACCCCTATGTGCCCAAGATGATCGAGTTCTACCTGGGTGAAAAGCCCATCCTCAACAACGTGCCCACCTACCAGTGCCGCGACGCCGAAGACCTGAAGTACGTGTTGGCCCACATGGGCGAGCTGGTGGTCAAAGAGGTGCACGGTGCCGGTGGCTACGGCATGCTGGTGGGCCCGGCGTCGACGCAGGCTGAGATCAAGGAGTTTGCCGAGGTGGTCAAGGCCAACCCGGCCAACTACATCGCGCAGCCCACGCTCAGCCTGTCGACCTGCCCGACCTACGTGGACAGTGGCGTGGCGCCACGCCACATCGACCTGCGGCCCTATGTGCTGTCGTCGGGCAAGGACGTGCAAACCGTGCCCGGTGGCTTGACCCGGGTGGCATTGAAAGAAGGTTCGCTGGTGGTCAACTCGTCGCAAGGCGGTGGCACCAAGGACACCTGGGTGCTGGAAGACTGAAGGAGACCGACCATGCTGTCACGCACTGCCGACCACCTGTTCTGGATGGCGCGCTACATGGAGCGGGCCGAAAACACCGCGCGCATGTTGGATGTCAACTACCAGACGTCCCTGCTGCCACAAAGCGCCGACATGGCGCTGCAGGGTTGGAGCGGTTTGTTGTCCATCAGCGAACTGACCTGGGGATTTTCGAAGAAGTACCAAGAGGTCAGCCCGCGCAGCGTCATGGACTTCATGGTGCGCGACGAGACCAACTCCAGCAGCATCGTGGCCTGCTTGCAAGCCGCCCGCGAAAACGCGCGTGCGGTGCGTGGCGCGCTGACCACCGAAGTCTGGGAAACGCAGAACCAGACCTGGCTGGAATTCAACCGCATGCTCAAAGACGGCGCGTTTGAAGCCGACCCGGCCAGCTTCTTCGAGTGGGTCAAGTTTCGCAGCCACCTGAGCCGCGGCGTCACCGTGGGCACCATGTTGCAGGACGAGGCGCTGTATTTCCTGCGCATCGGCACCTTTTTGGAGCGTGCCGACAACACCGCGCGCCTGCTGGACGTGAAGTTCCAGGCCCTGGGCGGCGGCGACTACTTCGGCCCCGATGCCAGCAAAGAGCAGCAGGAGGTGGACTTCTATCACTGGAGCGCCATCCTGCGGTCGGTCTCGGGCTTCGAGATCTACCGCAAGGTCTATCGCAACGTGATCCACCCCGAAAAGGTGGCTGAACTGCTGATCCTGCGCCCCGACATGCCCCGCTCACTGGCCGCCTGCATGAACGAAGCGGTGGCCAACCTGCAGCTGGTGGCCAACCAGCAAAGTGGTGAGACTCTGCGCCGCGCCGGCCGTTTGCAAAGCGACCTGCGCTACGGCCGCATCGACGAAATCCTGGCCACCGGCCTGCACGCCTACCTGACGCAGTTTCTGGACCGCGTGGGCGACTTGGGCGTGGGCATCAGCCGCGACTTCCTGGTGCCGATGGCGGC
>JANMHH010000461.1:0-8982 GCA_031375065.1 Rubrivivax sp.
CCGAGCGCGGCCGAATTCATGCGCACCGACACCGCCGACCTGCGCGGCCGGCCGCTGTGGCAGATGAGCCAATGGACCGAACGGAGCTGAAGCCATGAAAGTCGGATTCATTGGACTGGGTGTGATGGGCGGCCCGATGGCGGCCAACATCTTGAAGGGCGGTCATGAGCTGACGGTGTTCGATCTGAACGCCGACGCGGTGGCAGCCTTGGTGAAGGCGGGTGCGAAGGGCGCCATGTCGCCGAAGGAGGTCGGCGCGGCCAGCGAAATCGTCGTCACCATGCTGCCGCTGCCCTCGCATGTGGAGCAGGTGGTGCTGGGCCCCAACGGCGTGGCCGAGGGCCTGAGGCCGGGCGGCCTGGTGATCGACATGAGCACGATCGACCCCCAGACCGGCAAGCGCGTCGGGCGCGGCTTGCGCGAGCGCGGCATGGCGATGGTCGATTCGCCGGTCGGCAAGACCAGCGAGCATGCCGTCACCGGCACGCTGACCTTGATGGTCGGCGGCGAGCCCGCCGACATCGCGCGCGCCAAGCCGGTGCTCGACTGCATGGGCAACCAGACCTTTCTCTGCGGCGGCCCCGGCGCCGGCCACGCCATGAAGATGACCAACAACCTGTTGGCCACCACCATCATGTGCGCCAACACCGAGGCGCTGGCGATCGGGGTCAAGGAAGGCCTGACGCTGGAGCTGATGGTTGAGGTGATGAAGACCACGATGGCGTGGAACCAGCAGCTCGCGGTGGCGATGCCGAAGAAGGCCTTCATCGGCGACGACAGCCCCGGCTTCATGGTCAAGCTCGCCGCCAAGGACGTGCGCCTGGCCTGCGATGCCGCCAAGGGCCTGGGCTTCCAGGCGCTGGTGGGCGAGGGCGCGCTGGCCACGCTCGACCGCGCGGCCGCCAAGGGTTATGCCGAGCGCGACACCGCGGCCTTGATGAAGATCCGCGAGGACGAGCTGGGCATCCAGGTGCGACCGCTGGTGCAGAGGCGCCCGGCATGAGCAGCACCCACACCAAACGTCTTGGCCTGGTGAAAAAGCGCGAGGACATGACGCACGAACAGTTCACCACGCACTGGCTGGGCGTGCACGCCCAGCTGTGCGCCAAGCTGCCAGGGCTGAAGCGCTACTTGGTCAACCTGGTCGACCGGCAGCGCTTTCCAAAGTTTGGCTACGACGGATTTTCCGAGCTGTGGTTCGACGACGAACGCGCACTGTGGGCCGCACTCGAAAGCCCAGAGGGCAAGACGCTGCTGGCCGACCTGCCCAATTTCGCCGGCTCGATCGAGCCGATCATCTCCGTTGAAACCCCGGTGCTTTGGCCATGAACCAGTTGCAGGGCAAAGTGGCCATCGTCACCGGCGCGGCCGGCGGTTTTGGCGAAGGCATCGCCCGCCTGTTTGTCGCCGAGGGCGCCAAGGTGCTGATCGCCGACCTCGACGGCGACAAGGCGCAGACGGTGGCTGCATCGCTGGGCGCCGCCAACGCGCGTGCGGTGCGCTGCGACGTATCGAAGCGCGCCGACATCGACGCCGCTGTGAAGGCCTGCGTCGATGCTTTTGGTGTGCCGGACATCGTGGTCAACAACGCCGGCACCACGCACAAGAACCAGCCGTTGCTCGAAACCGACGAGGCCACCTTTGACCGCGTGTTCGCGGTCAACGTCAAATCGATCTATCACATGACGCAAGCGGTGTTGCCGCTGATGCGCAGGCGCCCAAATGGCAAAAGCGCTGGCTCGATCATCAACATCGGCTCCACCGCCGGTATCCGGCCGCGGCCGGGTTTGAGTTGGTACAACGCCAGCAAGGGCGCGGTCAACCTGCTGTCCAAATCGATGGCGGCCGAACTCGGGCCCGACAACATCCGCGTCAACGCGGTCTGCCCGGTGATGGGCGCCACCGGGCTGATCGAGCAGTTCCTGGGCACCGCCGACACACCCGAGGCACGCGCCAAGGTGGTTGCAGGCATCCCCCTGGGCCGCATGTCCACGCCCGAGGACGTGGCGCAAGCCACGCTCTACCTGGCCAGCGACGCGGCCGGTTTCATCACCGGCGTGGAGTTGCCGGTCGATGGGGGCCGCACGATCTGAGTGACCGGAAAGCGAGTGCGCCTGGACGGCGCAAGCTTTCTGTCCCGGACGGTGGCCGACCCGACCTGGATTTCTCGGGAGATTTCAGACTTCTCGAGATTTCCCGGGGCTTCTGTAAATGTCGTGTGGTGGAGAGGAGGAGGATCGAACTCCCGACCTTCGCATTGCGAACGCGACGCTCTCCCAGCTGAGCTACCCCCCCACGCGTGGCGCGCAGTCTATCACCGGCTTGTGACCGCGTTGCCCGGCAGCGTTGCCCAGGGCCGCGTTTAACATCGCCGCGCTTGAACCCACCCCAGCAGGAGCCGCAACGATGCGACAGCGCTTTGACCCCGCCTGGCTCGACGCCCAGTACAACAACCGTTCTCGCGTGGCCGACCACGCGCGCGTGCTGGACAACTGGGCGCAAGCATCGGCCCTGGCACGCAGCGGGGCGCCGGACGCGCGCTTGGACGTGGCTTATGGCGAAGGCGTGGGCGAGACGCTGGACATCTTCCCTGCGCTACAGCCGGGAGCGCCGGTGCTGATGTTCATCCACGGGGGTTACTGGCGTTCGCTGGACAAGTCAGACCATTCCTTCGTGGCACCCAGCTTCAACGCCGCAGGTGCAACGGTGGTGGTGCCCAACTACGCGTTGTGCCCGGCCGTGACGGTTGAACACATCGCCTTGCAGATGGCGCGCGCTTTGGCTTGGGTCTGGCGCAACGCGGCCAGCTGGGGCGGGGATCCGTCGCGCATCGCCTTGGCGGGCCATTCCGCGGGCGGACACCTGGCGACGCTGCTGCTCAGCTGCCGCTGGAAAGAAGTGGGCGAAGACCTGCCAGCGCAGCCCGTGGCGGGTGCGCTGTCGATCTCGGGGCTGTACGACATGGAGCCGCTGCGCCACACGCCCATGCTGCAAGCTGACCTGAGATTGACGCCAGCTTCGGTGGCGCGCTTGAGCCCGGCCTTTTTCCCTCGGCCCAAGGGTGCCAAGCTCTTTGCTGCCGTGGGCTTGGACGAGAGCGATGAGTTCTTGCGGCAGAACCGCCTGATCCGCGACGTCTGGGGCCCCACCGCCGTGCCCGTCTGCGAAACCGTGCCTGGCACCAACCACTTCAACGTGCTGAACACCTTGGCCGACCCGCAGAGCCGCTTGCACGAACTGGCGCTGCGCCTCCTGGGTCTGCGTTAACGGGGTTGACACCGACTGGCAAGGCTATGACCCGTATTGAAGCTTCGTATTGGCCCTGCCTTCCCAAGGCCTGCTAACGTTACGATCGGTCGCGTTCGCGCATGTTGTGTGGCGGGCGCCCGACTCAACGTTGAACAGGAGCACCCCATGGGCTTGAAAGGTTCGAAGACCGAACAAAACCTGAAGGACGCCTTCGCAGGCGAATCGCAGGCCAACCGCCGTTATCTGTATTTCGCAAACAAGGCCGACGTGGAAGGCCAGAACGACGTGGCGATGCTGTTCCGTTCCACCGCCGAAGGTGAAACGGGCCACGCGCACGGCCATCTGGAATTCCTGGAAGCCGTGGGCGACCCGGCCACCGGCTTGCCGATCGGCAGCAGCCGCCTGAACCTGGCCGCTGCGGTGGCCGGTGAAACGCACGAGTACACCGACATGTACCCGGGCATGGCCAAGCAGGCCCGCGAAGAAGGCTTTGACGAAATCGCCGACTGGTTTGAGACGCTGGCCAAGGCCGAGCGTTCACACGCCAATCGTTATCAAAAGGCCCTCGACGCACTGGTCGACTGAGCCTGCCGATGGCAGTCTGAACAGGGGGCTTCGTGCCCCTTGTTCGTTTCGTGCGGCAGCGGCGCACGGCGCCGAGCGTTCCCACCCCGCAACACCGAACACGAGCACCGCACCATGCGCGAAGGCAACCTCGAAGCCCCCACCCGGCACCCCATCGACTGGAAGAACCCTGACTTCTACGATGAGGGCAAAGCCCTGGCCGAGATGGAGCGCGTGTTCGACATCTGCCACGGCTGCCGCCGCTGTGTCAGCCTGTGCCAAAGTTTCCCGACCCTGTTTGACCTGGTCGACGCCACCGCCGACGGCGAGGTGCACGGCATCCAGAAAGAAGCCTACTGGAACGTGGTCGACCAGTGTTACCTGTGCGACCTGTGCTACATGACCAAGTGCCCGTACACGCCGCCGCACCCCTGGCAGCTGGACTTTCCGCACCTGATGCTGCGCGCCAAGGCCATCAAGCACCAGAACGGCCATGTGGCGGCCAAGGAAAAATTCCTGGCCAGCACCGACGTGCACGGCCAGTTTGCCGGCATCCCCATCGTGGTGGACGTGGTCAACGCGGTGAACAAGACCCGGACCATGCGCAAGGCCATGGACAGCCAGTTGGGCGTGCACCCCGACGCCTGGATGCCGTCACTGGCCGACCAGCGCTTTCGCTGGGGCCGGGCCATGAGCAACACCACGTTCCCGGCCGTCAATGGCCAACGCACCCCGGGCAAGGTGGCCATCTTCGCCACCTGCTACGTCAATTACAACGAGCCCGGCATCGGTGCCGACCTGATCAAGCTGCTGGACCACAACCAGATTCCCTACGAGATCGTCGACAAGGAACAGTGCTGCGGCATGCCCAAGCTGGAGCTCGGTGACCTGGCGTCGGTTGAACAGAGCTGGAAGGCCAACATGCCGGTGCTGGCGCGTTATGCCAAGGCCGGTTACGCCATCGTCAGCGCCATCCCCAGCTGCACCTTGATGTTCAAGCAAGAGCTGCCGTTGATGTTTCCGCAAGACGCCGACACGCAGTTGGTGAAGAAGGCCATGCTCGACCCGTTTGAGTACTTCATTGCCCGCCACAAAGACGGCCTGCTGAAGACCGATTTCAAGGCCGCGCTGGGCCAGGTGAGTTACCACATCCCCTGCCACGGCCGGGTGCAGAACATTGGCAAGAAGACCGAAGAGATGTTCAAGCTGATTGGCCAGACGGTCGAAGTCAAGCTCAACACGGTTGAGCGCTGCAGCGGGCACGCCGGCACCTACGGCGTGAAGACGCCGTACCACGCCAATGCCATGAAGATCGGCAAGCCAGTGTTCAAGGCCATGGCCAAGGACAACCCCGACTTCATCAGCAGCGACTGCGCTTTGGCAGGCCACCACATCGCCCAGGGCATGGCGCAGGCCGGCGCGCCGCCCAAGGCCTTGCAGCACCCCCTTTCATTGGTTCGCTTGGCCTACGGACTGGAGTAAGCACCATGAGCACCCACACCCATCGCACACCCATCACCCCCGGCAGCCTGATGAGCCTGGAGGCCTACGCCAAGGTTCGCAGGAGCAGCAAGGCCGATGCCATCGTGCACCGCCGTCTGCGCAGCGTGCACCTGGGCGAGCACCTGACGCTGCAGTTTGAAGACGAGCAGACCATCCGCCGTCAGATCCAGGAGATGCTGCACATCGAAAAGATCTTCGAAGAAGCAGGCATCCAAAGCGAGATCGAGGCCTACGCCGCGCTGGTGCCCGACGGCAGCAACTGGAAAGCCACGATGCTGATCGAGTACCCCGACCCGCACGAACGCAAGCGCGAGCTGGCGCGCCTGATTGGCGTGGAAGACCGCATGTTTGTCGAGGTCGAGGGCCACGCCCGCGTCTACGCCATCGCCGACGAAGACCTGGACCGCGAAAACGCCGAAAAAACGTCGGCGGTGCATTTCGTGCGGTTTGAATTCAACCCATCGCAGCGCGAAGCCATTCTGGCCGGTGCGGCGGTGAAGATGGGCTGCGACCACACCCACTACCCCGTGCACCTGGCGGTTGGCGCCGAAACCTTGGCCAGCCTGGCGGGCGACCTGCGCTGAGAGGCCGGGCTTATACGGGGGCGAGCGGCCGCCACAGCAGCTGGCACCGCCCATGCGGTGGCCAGCAACGCGGGAGGTCGGCGCAGGCGTTATCGTGAGGCGCTCGCCCTCTACCGCGCCATGAACGCCGCTGAAGCCCATCCACTGCACTTGTCACCCATCGTCGCCGGCCTTTGGCGCCTGACGGAATGGGGTCTGGACAACGCCGGCTTGCAGCGCTGGATTGAACAGGCGCTGGACCTGGGCATCAGCAGCTTTGACCACGCCGACATCTACGGCGGCTACGCCGTGGAAGAACGCTTTGGCGACGCGCTGGCCGGCAGCCCGGGCCTTCGTCAGCGCATCCAGATCGTCACCAAGTGCGGCATCAAGCTGGCCCACCCGGCCCGGCCCACGCACCGCATCAATTCCTATGACAGTTCGGCCGCGCACGTGCTGGCCAGCGTGGACCGGTCCTTGCAGGCCCTGCGCACCGACCGCATCGACCTGCTGCTGATCCACCGGCCCGACCTGCTGATGGACCCGCAGGAGCTGGCCGACACCTTGGGCCGTTTGCAGGCTGCGGGCAAGGTGCTGAACTTCGGTGTGTCCAACCACGCCCCCGACCAACTGGCCACGCTGCACCGGCGCTTTGCGCTGGTCACCAACCAGATCGAGTTTTCGCCGCTGCAAATGAAGGCGTTGTCCGACGGCACCTTGACCCAGTGTGTGGATTTGGGGCTGCGCCCGATGATCTGGTCACCGCTGGGCCGTGGCCGCCTGTTCAGCGGCGCTGATGAACAGGTGCGGCGTGTGCATGCGGTGTTGTTGGAACTGGGCCAGGCCCACGGCGTTTCGGTGGCGACCCTGGCTTTTGCATGGATCCTGCGCCATCCGTCCAAGCCTTGGCCGATCACGGGCTCGGGCCGCATGCAGGCCTTGCAGGAGGCCGTGGCGGCCTTGGACGTGAAACTGAGCGCCGAAGATTGGTACCGCGTCTGGGAAGCCAGCATGGGGCACGCCGTGCCTTGAACATCACGGGGCGCGGCGGCAGCGCGGCCTCTCAAGAACATCCACCGGAGACTTCATGAACAACCCCTTTGGCCTGATTGGCCTGGCTGTGATGGGCCAGAACCTGGTCCTCAATGTCGAGAGCCGTGGTTTCGGTGTCAGTGTCTTCAACCGCAGCCCTGAAGTGACAAAGGCCTACGTGGCCGCGCACCCCGGCAAGAAGCTGTTGGGCACCAGCACCTTGGCCGAGTTCGTGGCCAGCCTGGAGCGGCCGCGCAAGATCATGCTGATGGTCAAGGCCGGCGCGGCGGTGGACTCGGTCATCGAACAGTTGTTGCCTTTGCTCGACAAGGACGACATCGTCATCGACGGTGGCAACAGCCTGTACTCGGACACCGAACGGCGCGACGCCTGGCTGACACCGCTAGGCCTGCGCTTCATTGGCGCCGGTGTGTCGGGCGGTGAAGAAGGCGCGCGCAAAGGGCCGTCCATCATGCCGGGCGGGCCGGCGTCGACCTGGGCGGTGATGAAGCCCATCTTCGAGAGCATTGCGGCCCAGGTCGACGGCCAGCCCTGTGTCATGCACATTGGCCCGGGTGGCGCTGGGCACTACGTGAAGATGGTGCACAACGGCATCGAATACGGCGACATGCAGCTGATTTGCGAGGCCTATGCGCTGTTCAAGGCGGCCGGCATGGGCACCGACGAGATGGCCGACGTGTTCGACGAATGGAACCTGGGCGACTTGCAGAGTTACCTGATCCAGATCACCGCCAAGGCGCTGCGCCAGCGCGACCCGGAGACGGCCCAGCCGGTGGTCGACCTGATCCTGGACAAGGCCGGTCAGAAAGGCACCGGCCAGTGGACGCTGATGAACGCGGCCGACAACGCGGTGGTGGTCAGCACCATCAATGCGGCGGTTGAAGCGCGGGTGCTGTCGTCGATGAAAACCGCCCGCGTGGCGGCGGCCAAGGTGTTGCACGGGCCCGGCGGCAAACTGTCGATCGGCCAGCGCGAGCTGGTGACCAAGGTGCATGACGCGCTGTATGCCTCCAAGGTCATCAGTTATGCCCAGGGCCTGGACCTGATGCGCACCATGAGCGAGCGCAAGAACTGGGCGCTGGACCTGGGCGGCATTGTCAGCATCTGGCGTGGCGGTTGCATCATCCGGGCGCGCTTCTTGAGCCACATCACGCAGGCCTACCGCAGCGACCCGGCTCTGGGCAACCTGATGCTGGCGCCGTTTTTCCAGGGCGTGCTGAGCCGCAGCCAGCAGGCTTGGCGCGAGATGGTGGCCCTGGCCGTCAGCCATGGCATCCCGGTGCCGGCCATGAGCGCGTCACTGGCCTACTACGACAGCTACCGCTGCGAACGCCTGCCGGCCAACCTGCTGCAGGCCCAGCGCGACTTCTTTGGCGCGCACACCTATGAGCGGGTGGACAAGCCGGCCGGAGAGTGGTTTCACACCACCTGGCCCGAGGTCATTGGCTGATTTACCAGCCGTAAAAGCGGTCCCATCGGGTCAGCGTGCCGCTGACGCTGAGCACGTCGTAGTGCGGAAACTGCGCCGCGGTGGCGCAGGCGTGGTTGGGCAGCACCCGCAGGCGCATGCCGACCGGAAACTGGTCGGCCAAGGTGGCCAAGTTGACATGGGCGCGGCCATCGCGCCACGACAGGATGCCGTGCTCCTGGTTGGCGCCGCTCATCAGCAAGCCTTCGATCACAGCGCCTGCGTCATTGCAAACGGCGCCATAGCCAAAGTCCACGTCCTGGGCCTGGGTGCCGCGGTCGCGGCTCATGGCCATCCAGCCGGCGTCGACCAGCACCCAGCCCTTGTCCAACTGATGGCCGATCACGGTGCACAGCACCGACAAGGCGATTTCATCGGCCTGGCACACACCCACCCCCTGCATCACCAGGTCCTGGAAGACGTAGACGCCAGCGCGGACTTCGGTCACGCCGGCCAAGCTTTGCGCTGAAAGCGCGGTGGGCGTGCTGCCCACGCTGACTTCCGGGCAGGGCAGGCCGGCAGCGCGCAGGCGCTCGGCGGCGCGCACACAGCGGCTGCGTTCTTGTTCGGCCATTGCTTTCA
>JANMHH010000528.1:0-10619 GCA_031375065.1 Rubrivivax sp.
GCAGATCGCCGGTGTCGACCCGGCCGAAATGGCCGACGCGGCGCGCTACAACATCGACCGCGGCGCGCAGATCATCGACATCAACATGGGTTGCCCGGCCAAGAAGGTGTGCAACGTGTGGGCCGGCTCGGCGCTGATGCAAAACGAACCCTTGGCCTTGGCCATCGTCTCGGCGGTGGTCGCGGCCTGCGCGCCACGCGGCGTGCCAGTGACGCTGAAGATGCGCAGCGGCTGGTGCGCCACGCAGCGCAACGCCCTGGTGCTGGCCAAGGCCGCCGAAGCCGCGGGGGTGGCCATGGTCAGCGTGCATGGCCGCACCCGCGAGCAGGGCTATGGCGGCCAGGCCGAGCACGACACGGTGGCCGCCGTCAAAGCAGCCCTGCGCATACCGGTGGTGGCCAATGGCGACATCAGCTCACCCCAACAGGCTCTGCAGGTGCTGCAGCGCACCGGCGCCGACGCCATCATGATCGGCCGCGCCGCCCAGGGCCGGCCCTGGATCTTTCGTGAGGTGGCCCACTACCTGGCCCATGGCACGCTGCTGCCAGCCCCCACCGTGCGTGAAGTGCAGGGCTGGCTGACGGCCCACTTGCACGACCACTACGCGCTGTACGGCGAGCGCACCGGCGTGCGCAGCGCCCGCAAGCACATCGGTTGGGCGGTCAAGGCGCTGCCCGGCGGAGACGTCTTTCGCGCCCGTATGAACCTGATCGAGGACTGCCGTTCTCAGGTCACGGCCGTCAGCGATTTTTTCGACGCGCTGGCCGACCGCTACCGCCTGCTGCCCGGGGGCGATGTCGCTGCCAACGACGACCTGCAGGATCTGGCGGCATGAACATCGAAGCACTGCCGGGGTTTGACTCCCGCTGGGGCGCACGGGCCGCCGGCTCCAGGGTGCAGCTGTGAGCAAAAGAGCCATCGACGATTGCGTGCGCATCAGCGTGGAGCAGTACTTCAAGGACCTGGGGGGCGCTGAGCCGGCCGCCTTGCACGACCTGTTTTTGGGCGCCGCCGAACGGCCCCTGCTGGACGTGGTGCTGCGCCAAGCGCAGGGCAACCAGAGCAAGGCCGCCGAGTGGCTGGGCATCAACCGCAACACCCTGCGTCGCAAGCTGCTGGACCACAAGCTCCTCAAATGAAGACTGCACTCATCTCGGTTTCTGACAAGACCGGCATCGTTGAATTTGCCCGTGAACTGGTGGCGCTGGACGTGCGGCTGCTGTCCACTGGCGGCACCGCACGGCTGTTGGCCGATGCCGGGTTGGCGGTCACGGAAGTGGCCGACATCACCGGCTTTCCGGAGATGCTGGACGGCCGCGTCAAGACCCTGCACCCGCGCATCCATGGTGGGCTGCTGGCCCGCCGCGATCTGCCCGAGCACATGGCGGCGCTGAAGGCCCATGACATTGGCACCATCGACCTGCTGATCGTCAACCTCTACCCCTTTGCCAAGGCCACCGCGCGGGCCGACTGCACGCTGGACGACGCCATCGAGAACATCGACATCGGCGGCCCGGCCATGCTGCGCGCAGCAGCCAAGAACTGGGCCGACGTGGCGGTGGTGATCGAGCCCGCCGACTACACCACGGTGCTGGACGAACTGCGCACGGTGGGCTTGCAGCGCAGCACCAAGTTCATGCTGGCCAAGAAGGTGTTTGCGCACACCGCGGCCTATGACGGCATGATCAGCAACTACCTCAGCGCCTTGCAAGCCGGCGCCGAAGAATCCTGCGCCGCGGTGCCGGTGCGCGAGCCCTTTCCGGCCGTCTACAGCCTGCAACTGAGCAAGACGCAGGACATGCGCTACGGCGAAAACCCGCACCAGAGCGCCGCGTTCTACAGCGAAGTCGCGCCGCCCGCGGGCAGCCTGGCGGGCTGGGTGCAGTTGCAGGGCAAGGAGCTCAGCTACAACAACATCGCCGACGCTGACGCGGCCTGGGAATGTGTCAAGACCTTCGAGCAGCCGGCCTGTGTCATCGTCAAGCACGCCAACCCCTGTGGCGTGGCCGTGGGTGCCGATCTGGTGGAGGCCTACGGCAAGGCCTGGACCACCGATCCGACGTCGGCCTTTGGTGGCATCCTGGCCTTCAACCGCCCGCTGGATGAAGCCACCGCGCGCCGCATTGCTGACAACAAGCAGTTTGTCGAAGTGCTGATCGCACCCCAGGTTTTGCCTGCAGCGCGGGCCATCCTGGCGGCCAAGCAGAACGTCCGCGTGCTCGAAGTACCTTTGGGTGCGGCGGCCAACGCCTTTGACTACAAACGCATTGGCGGCGGCTTGCTGCTGCAGTCGCCCGACACCAAGAATGTCTCGGCCTCTGAACTGCGGGTGGTGACCCGGTTGGCGCCCACAGCTGCGCAGTTGCAGGACCTGCTCTTTGCCTGGAAGGTGGCCAAGTTCGTCAAGAGCAACGCCATCGTCTTTTGTGCCAACGGCATGACGCTGGGCGTGGGCGCCGGGCAGATGAGCCGTATCGACAGCGCCCGCATCGCCAGCATCAAGGCCGGCAACGCCGGCCTGGCCCTGGCCGGGTCGGCGGTGGCCAGCGACGCGTTTTTCCCGTTCCGGGATGGTCTGGACGTGGTCATCGACGAAGGTGCCTGCTGCGTCATCCAGCCCGGCGGCAGCATGCGCGACGACGAAGTCATCGCAGCAGCCGACGAGCGCGGCGTGGCCATGGTGTTCACCGGCACACGGCATTTCCGGCACTGAGCGGCACGCCGCCGGCTGCGTCCCATGACACGTGCCGACTTGATGGGGGCTCTGCTGGCCTTCATTGCCCGCCTGATCACGGGCGCCCAGGGCCACTGGAAAGGCTGCCCGCCCAAGGCCGAGCAGCGCATCTACTTTGCCAACCACCAGAGCCACCTCGACTGGGTCTTGATCTGGGCCGCGCTGCCGCTGGAGTTGCGCGCCCACACCCGGCCCATCGCGGCGCGTGACTACTGGACTTCATCGCCCTTCAAGACCTGGTTGACCACCGCGGTGTTCAACGCCGTGTACGTCAGCCGCACCCGGGTCGACGACCAGGACCCGCTGGAGCCGCTGGTGCAGGCCTTGCAAAACGGCGACTCGCTGGTCATCTTCCCCGAAGGCACGCGCAGCAACAAAGACGAACCGCAGGCCTTCAAGAGTGGCCTCTACCACCTGGCCGAGCAGTTTCCCCAGGTCAACCTGGTGCCGGCCTGGATCGACAACGTGCAGCGGGTCATGCCCAAGGGTGAAGTGGTGCCGGTGCCCATCCTGTGCACGGTGACCTTTGGCCAGCCCTTGAAGCTGGCCGCCGGCGAAGACAAGCGCGCCTTCCTGGACCGCGCCCGTGCGGCGGTGTTGGCGGTGCGACCGGGGCGCGCATGACGATCGACCTGCACGCGCTGCGCGAGCTGTCGCAGGACCACCAGGTGGCGCTGTTGTTTGTGGCCCTTTTTGGGCTGCTGGCGTTGGTGTCGGTGGCGGTGCTGTTCTACACCTTGCCCGACAGCGGCGAGACCCGGCGCGAACGCAACCAGCAGATGCTGCGCGACCTGCGCGCGGTGTGGATCGGTTGCATGGTGTTCTGGCTGGCCTGGATGTCGGGCCCGGTGGGCGCGACGCTGGCCTTTGGCGTGTTCTCGTTTTTGGCGCTGCGCGAATTCATCACCCTGGTGCGCACCCGGCGCGGCGATCACCGAAGTTTGCTGCTGGCCTTTTTTGTCGCGCTGCCGTTGCAGTTTGTGCTGGTGGGGGTGCGCGCGTTTGACCTGTTCGCGGTTTTTGTGCCGGTCTATGTGTTCCTGGCCATCCCGGTGGTCAGCGCGCTGGCCGGCGACCCCGAGCGCTTTTTGGAGCGCAACGCCAAGATCCAGTGGGGCATCATGGTTTGTGTTTACGGCCTGAGCCATGCACCGGCCTTGCTGCTGCTGGACCTGCCGCAGTTTGCCGGCCGCGGGGCCTTCCTGCTGTTCTTCCTGGTGATGGCGACCGGCGCGGCGCAAATCGTGCAAGAACTGGCCAGCCGCAAGTTGCGCCGCCGCCCCACCGTGCGGCAGATCGACCGCAGTTTTTCCTGGCGTGCCTGGATGCTGGGTGTGCTGGCCGCCGCGCTGATGGGCGCGGCCCTGTTCTGGATCACGCCCGTCGACCCTTGGCGAGCGATGGCCATGGCGGCGGTGGCCGGTGGCTGCGGCAATCTGGGTGAACTGGTGATGCGCGCGCTCAAGCGCGACGCCGGTGTGCGCTACTGGGGCAATCGCAGTTCGGTCACGGGCGCGGTGGGTCTGCTGGACCGCGTGGCGCCTTTGTGTTTTGCCGCGCCGGTGTTCTTTCACTCGCTGCGCTGGTACTTCGTCTGATGGTGCTGAAGCCATGCATGAAGCCATGCTGATGCCATCCATGACGCCATCCATGACGCCATGCTGATCCTGGGCATCGACCCCGGCCTGCAGCGCACCGGCTTTGGCGTGGTCGACGCGCTGGGCCAGCGCCTGAGCTATGTGGCCAGTGGCACCATCAGCACGCTGGAGGTGCCACGCGGTGACCTGCCGGGCCGCTTGAAGATCATCTTCGAAGGTGTGCAAGAGGTGGTGCAGCGTTACCGCCCGGACTGCGCTTGCGCCGAGATCGTGTTTGTCAACGTCAACCCGCAAAGCACGCTGTTGCTGGGCCAGGCGCGCGGCGCGGCGCTGGCCGCGTTGGTCAGTGGTGGCCTGCCGGTGGCCGAGTACACCGCGCTGCAGATGAAAAAGGCCATCGTTGGCCATGGTCTGGCCACCAAGTCGCAGGTGCAGGAAATGGTCAAGCGGCTGCTCAAGCTGCCCAGCCTGCCGGGCAAGGACGCGGCCGACGCCTTGGGCTTGGCGATTGCGCACGCCCATGCCGGGGCGTCCTTTGCCGCACTGGCCCAATCGACCACGCTGGACCGGCGCCAGCACGCGCAATACCGCAAGGGCCGCACTTACTGATCACCATCAAGGAATTCGACATGAACGCACCCATCAGCACGTCCTGGATCGATCTGGCGCCCGGCTTTGCAGGCTACCTGGCGTTGCCACCCGGCGGCCGCGGCCCGGGCCTGGTTTTGTGGCCAGAGATTTTTGGCGTCAACGAACACATCCGCGCGGTGGCCAATCAATACGCCCTGGCTGGCTTTGTGGTGTTGGCGCCCGATGTGTTTTGGCGCCAGGCACCGCGTGTGGAACTGGGATACGCCGGCGCCGACCGCGACCGAGCCGTGCAGCTGATGCAGGGCTACAGCGCTGCCAACGCCTTGGCCGACATCGCCTTGGCGTTTGCGGTGATCAAAGCGCGGCCCGAGGTCAGTGGCCGTGTGGGCAGCATCGGCTATTGCATGGGTGGGCGCTTGGCTTACCTGACCGCAGCCACCACCGCCGTGGACGCCGCCGTGGCCTATTACGGCGGCGGCATTCAAACGCAGCTGGAGCGTGCGGCTTCGATCCGCTGTCCCATGCAGTTTCACTATGCCGAGCTCGATGACCACATCCCCATGAGCGCGGTGGACCAGGTGCGCCAAGCCCTGTTGGGCAGCGCCGCGGCGGCTCAGACCGAGGTTCATGTCTACCCGGGTGCGATGCATGGCTTCAACTGCTGGGCGCGGGCCAGCTACCACGCACCCAGCGCCACGCTGGCACTGGGGCGCTCACTGGGCTACTTGGCCCACCACTTGCACGGCGTTTGACCGAGGCGGCGGTTTTAGCCGCCTGTGCCGCCTGCGCCGCTCTCGCCGCTGCGCTCGCAGGTCACTCAACCCAGGCCGCAGCCCGGCGCATCACGCCGCGCGCTTGCGCGCCGTTGGCTTGGCCACTGTGCCAGCGGCGGCTGAAGAGGCCACCAGGTTCAAGCCCGTCGCGCGCGCAGACGCCGCGCGGGGTGGCGACTTGGGCCGGGGCCTGGGCTTGGTTGCAGCAACCTTGACATCGGGTGCCAGCAGCGCGGGCGCCGCCACGGCCGGCTGCACCGCCAACAGCAGCTTGCGGTGCTCGGCCAGCAGTGCGTCGGCCAATTCCATGATGTCGGGCAGCGCGCGGCGGCAGGCGGTCAGGCCGTAGTCCAGCCGGCCGTTGTAGCTTTGCACGGTGACGTTCAGTGCCATGCCATGCGCCGGGATGCTGACCGGGTAGTAGCTGATGATCTTGGCGCCGGCAAAGTACAGCTGCATCTGGATGCCCGGCACGTTGGAGATGGCCACGTTGGCCAGCGGCGGCAGCACGTTGGCCAGCCTGGAGCGGCCGAACAGTGACGCCAGCCCCGACATCAGCCAAGGCGCAGCCAACATCGGAAAGTCGGTCGGGATGGCGGCCTTCATCTGGCCCATCATGGCCTTGGTGTTGCTGGACGCCTGGGCGATCTTCTTCAGCCGTTGCAGCGGGTCGGCCACGTCGGTGGCCAAGGTCATCAGCACCATGCTGACCTGGTTGTTGGCCGACTCGTCGCCGGCGGCGCGCAGGCTCACCGGCACGGCCGCTTTCAAAGACTTCGCCGGCAGCTCGCGATGGCCCAGGAAGTAGTCGCGCAGCGCGCCGGCCACGGTGCCCAGCACCACGTCGTTGAGCGACACCCCGGCCAGCTTGGCGATCAGCTTGACCTCGGCCAGCGGCACCGTGCGCGCAGCAAAGCGGCGCTGGTTGGTGATGGCCACGTTGAGCGACGTGCGCGGCGCCAGGAAGTCCAGGTTCCTGGGCAGGTTCCAGTGGCGCTGGCCGTTTTCATCCTTGGCCGGCAGCAGCACGCTCTTGGCAGCGCCCGCAATGGCCGGCAGCGTCTTGACCAGTTTGAGCACCTGCTGGGCGGTGTTGCTGATGGCGGCGCCCAGCAGTTCGGCCACGCCCAGCTGGTAGTCGTTGCGGCGCAGCCTGGCGCGCGGCGGCTTGATGCGTCGGCCAGCGGGCTCGGTGTCCAGGATGGCCCGGCCCAGCGCCACGCCGGCCTGCCCGTCCAGGCGCGCGTGGTGGACCTTGATGTACAGCGCCACCTCGCCACTGCGCAGGCCGTCGATGACAAAAAACTCCCACAGCGGGCGGCTGCGGTCCAGCAGCGTCGAGTGCAGCCGCGCCACGACCTGCTGCAACTGCGTGTTGCTGCCGGGCTTGGTCAGCGTGATGTGGCGCACATGGTGTTCGAGGTCGATGTCGTCGTCCTCCACCCACACCGGGTTGCTCAGGTCAAAGGGCATCAAGGCCAGCTTGCGGGTGAAGACATCCGCGGTGTGCAGGCGCTCGGCCAGGCAGGCCTTCACATCTTCGAAGTAGTCGCCGCTGTAGCCGGGTGGCAGTTCCAGCACGTGCAACGAGCCCACGTGCATGGGCATCTCGGGGGACTCCAGGTGCAGGAAGGCTGCGTCGATGCCGCTGAGGTGGTTCATGGTGGGGCCCTGGGTTTGGCGAAGGCCACCATTGTGCGACCCTGGACCGATCGTCGGCGTCACCGAGGTGACCTTGGCTGGCTGCTCTACCCGTCAACCCTGCCTATGCACTCTGCCTGTGAACTCTGCCTTTGAACCCTGCCTGTGAACCCTGCCTGTGAACCCTGCGGCCGTCACGGCAGCGGATGCGCTCAGCGAACGGGTGCAACCGCCGTCGGCAACACGCCGTGTTGCCAAGCCAAAAGGTGATGCGGCCCCAATTCGTCACAGCCGTTGACGCCCAGCAGCGCCAGGTTGCGATCGACCTCGTCCTGCAGCAAGGTGATGGCATGCGCCACCCCGGCTTGGCCCCCCACCGCGGCGGCGAAGTTGAACGGTCGGCCCACCCACACCAGCTGTGCGCCCAGCGCCAAGGCCTTGATGACGTCGCTGCCGCGGCGCACACCGCCGTCCATCATCACCACCATCGGCCCGGCAGCCGCCACCACCAGCGGCAGCATGCGCAGCGCCGACACCGCGCCGTCCAGCTGCCGCCCGCCGTGGTTGGACAGGATCACGCCGTCGGCGCCGACGCGCCGTGCCTGTTCGGCATCCAAGGGGTGCAGCAGGCCCTTGATGACCAGACGGCCGCGCCACTGCTGGCGGATGTGCTCGATGTGGCTCCAGTCAAAGTGGTCGCGCTGCGCAAAGTCGCGTTGCACACGTGACGACAGGATCGGCGCGCCGCGCTCGGCAAACGAATTCTCGAAGTGCGGCATGCCACGCGTGACCAGGGTGCGCAGCAGCGTGCCCAGCAGCCAGCGCGGCCGCATCAGGCCGTCGATGGCCAAACGCAGCGACGGCCGCAGCGGCGTGGAAAAGCCGGCGCGCAGGTTGTTCTCGCGGTTGCCGGCCACCGGGATGTCCACCGTGATCACCAGGGTCTTGACACCGGCGGCCTGCACACGGCGGATCAAGGCGTCGATGCGCGCCGGGTCGCCCGGCAGGTAGGCCTGAAACCAGCTGTCCGGCGCTGCGGCCATCACCTCTTCCAGCGGCGTCAGCGACGAGCCACTCAGCACATAAGGCACGCCGGCTGCCTGCGCGGCGCGGGCCATGACCAGGTCACCTTCAAACGCCGACAGCGCTGCAATGCCCATTGGCGCAATGCCAAAGGGTGAATTCAGCGGCTGGCCCCACAACGACACCGCCTGCGAGCGCCGGGCCACGTTGCGCAGCACGCGTGGCACCAGGCCCCATTCGGCAAACGCCTGGCGGTTGTCGCTGCGCGACTGATTGTCTTCGGCAGCACCGGCCACGTAGCCAAAGATGGGGCGTGGCAGCACGGCTTGGGCGGCCGCCTCGAAGTCGTCCAGCGACAGCATGCCCGCCAAGGGGCCCGAAGCGCGCGGGCCGTTGAAGGCCTTCCAGGCGCCAGAGGGTGGCGCCGCCACCCCGGCGCTGCCGGTTTCGGCCGGGATGTCACTTTGCACCTTGCCTTGCACATCGCCCTGCACGCCATGGTGCAGGGCGCCAGGCACTTCAATGGGTTCAAAACTTCTCGGCATGCCAAGTGATCCTTGCAAGGGCGATCCAAAAAAGGCTGCACCGGTGCTGACCCTGTCGCCCGGTGGCCACCCCTTTCTGCCGGGGATTCTGGATGAAGAGCATGACCTGCCTGCCTGCAGACTGGGCCGCCCGCAGGGCTGCAACCATCCAGCCGACCGCAAGACATGCGCTTGATCTTGCGCAAAGCAGCCAGCCCCGCCGCGCTGAAAACTGCTGTTCTTTGCAGGAGATCATCATGACCACCCCCATCCCCAAGCGGCCCGCGCTGGGCCGACGCCCCGTGGCCAGTCAATGGCCCGAGTTCGAGTCTCTGGACCTGGCGCACCAGGCAGCGTTGCAGATGTTGGCGTCTTTCCGCCATCTGCTGACGCGGCTGCAAGACCAAGGGCTGGACGAGACGGCACGACAAAGCGCGCGCGAGATCCTGACCTTTTTTGACGGGCCCGGGCGGCACCACCACCAGGAAGAAGAGTCCAAGGTGTTCCCGGGGCTGTTGGCCAGCAGCGATGTGGAACTGGTGGGTCACGTGCGCCGTCTGCAACAAGACCACGGCTGGCTGGAACAGGACTGGTTTGAACTGCAGCCCCATGTGCTGGCCGTGGCCCAGGGTTACAACGGCTACGACCTGCCGCTGCTGGTGGCAGCCTTGCCGGTTTTCGACGCGCTGTACCGTGACCACATCGCGCTGGAAGAAACTGTGGTCTATCCCGCTGCCAAGCGTCAGAATGCCGCGCTGCACGCCAGCCCGTCGGGGCATCCGCAGGTGCAGTGAGCCAGCGCTTAGACTGCGGCGCCCACCGGCCCCTGCAGGAGATGCCCCGTGAAGTTGAAGATGGCCCCGAACTCCTTGTTCGCCGTGTTGCTGCGCTCGCCGTGGTGGATCAGTTTGGCCATTGCGGTGGTGCTGGGCGGTGTGGCCATGGCGCTTTTGCCGCAGGCCTACCGTGGAGTGGGTGCGGTGTCGGGTTTCCCGTTCCTGGTCATCGCGGTGATGGCCGCTTGGCGTGGCCGCGACAAGCCCAGTGCAGCCTTGGTCGAGCACAGTGCCAAGACCCTGGCTTCGATGAGCTGGCCGGCCTTTGCCAGCGCGTTGGAAGCCGCCTTCAAGCGCGACGGCTTCACCGTGCAACGGGTGGACGGTGGCGCGCATGACTTCGACATCGAACGTGCGGGCCGGCGCATGCTGGTGGCCGCGAGGCGCTGGAAGTCGGCCCACATCGGACTGGAGCCCTTGCGTGCCTTGCAGGCCGCGCGCCAGGCCGCTGAAGCGCCCGACGCGCTGCTCATCACCCTGGGCGACTTGAGCGAACCGGCAACCAAGCTGTTGGCGCTGGAGCGCATTGCGGTGTGGCGGGCGCCGGAGCTGGCGCAAAAGCTGCGGGGGCTGCTGCCATCGCCGTAACCCGCGAAACGTCCGCCCTGGCGCCGTTTCGCACGCGCAGTTTTCGCTTCCAGTGGCCGGCCGACCTGTGCACGGCGTGGGCGCTGGAGATGGAAACACTGATCCTGGGCTGGTACGTGCTGGTCGAGTCCGGCTCGGTGATGCTGCTCACCGCGTTTGGCGCGCTGATGTACGTCGGCACCTTGGTCTCGCCGATGCTCGGCATGCTGGGCGACCGTTTTGGGCTGCGCCGCGTGTTGACCGCCATGCGCTTGAGCTACGCGCTGTTTGCCGGCGTCATCCTGTTGCTGGCCGCCACCCACCGGCTGGAC
>JANMHH010000545.1:0-2696 GCA_031375065.1 Rubrivivax sp.
CAGCAAAAGCTCCCAGGCTGGCGTGCGCCCGCGCGGCGGGAACTTGGCTCAAAACGGCCTGCACCTGCTCGGTCCCCCACTGCGCCGCGCGGCCGCTGAGCACCAGGTGCGGCTCGCAGCCTGCGGCCTGCGCGGCCAGCAGGTCACGCGCGGTGTCGGCCACCATCGGCACGTTGGCCAGGTCCACCCCGTAGCGGCGGCCAATCTCCAGCATCAAACCCGGCTTGGGTTTGCGGCAGTCACAGCCTTCTTCGGGCGTGTGCGGGCAGAAAAAGACCGCGTCGATGCGGGCGCCCTGGCTCTGCATCTGCTTGTGCATGTGGGCGTGCACGGCGTTGACGGCCGTCATGTCGATCATGCCGCGGCCAATGCCGCTTTGGTTGGTGGCCACCACCGTGTGCCAACCGGCCTGGTTGATGCGGGCCACCGCGTCCATCGCGCCCGGGATCGGGTGCCATTCCTGCGGCGCGGTGACGTGGCCCTCACGGTAGACGTTGAGGATGCCGTCCCGACCCAGGATCACGAGCTTGGTGTGGTGCATCCGGGGTGCCCTTCTTGGTTTGACGCGGGTTCGGTGGGTGCGGTTGACGCGGCAGACCGGCCGGGCAGCAGTCTATGCCGCCAGGCGCGACAGGTCGGCCACGCGGTTCATCGCCGCGTGCAGCTGGCCCAGCAGCGCCAGCCGGTTGTTGCGCAGCGCCGCGTCTGGCGCGTTGACCATCACGCCATCAAAGAAGGCGTCGACCGGGCCTTTCAGTGCGGCCAAGGCCTGCAGGCTGGCGGTGTAGTCGCCTTGCTCGAAAGCCGCGGTGGCCTTGGGGGCCACGGTCTTCAAGGTCGCGGCCAGGGCCTGCTCGGCCGGTTCCAGCAGCAGCGTTTCGTTGACGTCGGTGTTCACCGCGCCGTCAACTTTTTTCAAGATGTTGCCCACCCGCTTGTTGGCGCTGGCCAGGGCCGGGGCCTCGGGCAGCGCCGCAAAGGCGCGCACCGCCGCCAGCCGACGCGGCACGTCACCCAGGCGCTCGGGCCGCAGCGCGTTCACGGCGTCGACCTCTTGCGCGCT
Source organism: Rubrivivax sp. (assembly GCA_031375065.1). Classification (GTDB taxonomy): domain Bacteria; phylum Pseudomonadota; class Gammaproteobacteria; order Burkholderiales; family Burkholderiaceae_C; genus Rubrivivax. Next base: position 1,064 of record JANMHH010000545.1, read on the forward strand.
GTAGCCCTGGTCGCGCAGGCTCACCGCCAGGCGGTCGGTGAAAAAGCTCAGCAAGGCGTCGCGGGGGTCGGTGATGAGTTCGGCAAACGCTGGCAGCGCGGCTTGGATCAGGGCCGGCAGGTCCAGCGGCAGGTTTTTCTCCACCAGGATGCGAATCACGCCCAGCGCCTGGCGGCGCAGCGCAAACGGGTCCTTGTCGCCAGTGGGCAACTGGCCGATGCCAAACAGGCCCACCAGCGTCTCGAGTTTGTCGGCCAGCGCCAGCACGGTGCCGCTGTGGTTGCGCGGCAGCGCGTCGCCGGCAAAACGCGGCTTGTAGTGGTCTTCGATGGCAATCGCCACGCCGTCACGCAGCCCTTCATGGCGCGCGTAGTAGCCGCCCATGATGCCCTGCAGTTCGGGGAATTCACCCACCATGTCGGTCAGCAGGTCGGTCTTGGCCAGCAGCGCGGCCTGCTGCACCTTGCTGTCCAGCACCCTGAACTCGTCCTGGGCCTGCCCCGTGAAAGGCAAGGTGGCGGCGCTGAGCTGCTGCACGATGGCGTGGCCGATGGCGCGCACCCGCTCGGCGCGGTCGCCTTGGCTGCCCAGCTTGCCGTGGTAGACCACCTTGGCCAGCGCGGGCACACGGCTTTGCAGCGTCTTCTTGCGGTCCTGGTCAAAGAAGAACTTGGCGTCGGCCAGGCGCGGGCGCACCACCCGTTCATTGCCCTGGATGACGCGGCTGGGGTCGGCCGGGTTGATGTTGCTGACGATCAGGAAGCGGTTGCTCAGCTTGCTCTGCGCGTCCAGCAGCGGAAAGTACTTCTGGTTGGCCTTCATCGTCAGGATCAGGCATTCCTGCGGCACCGCCAGAAACTCGGGCTCAAACTGGCAACTCAGCACGTGCGGGCGCTCGACCAAAGCGGTCACTTCGTCCAGCAGGGCTTCGTCTTCGATGGGTTTGCCGCCGGCCAAAGCGGCAGCCGCTGCCAGCTGGCGCACGATGTCGGCGCGCCGCTTGGCAAAGCTGGCGATCACCGCGCCTTGTTCGGCCAGCTGACGCTCGTAGTGATCGGCATCTTGCAGCACCACCGGGTCCATCGGCGCTTCAAAGCGGTGGCCACGGGTCTGGCGGCCCGACTGCAGGCCCAAGGCGCTGATGGGCACCACGTCGGCGCCGTGCAAGGCCACCAGGCCGTGTGCGGGACGCACAAAGTTCACGCTGCTCCAGCCGTCGGCCAGCTGGTACTGCATGACCTTGGGAATGGGCAGCTTGGCCAAGGTTTCGTTCAGCGCCAGTTGCAGCCCCTGGGCCAGCGTGGCCCCGCTGAGCACGCTGTCCATGAACAGCGCGGTGGCCTTGCCATCGGGTTGTTGCTTGAGCATGGGCACCACCGAAGCGTCGGCACCCACGCTGGCCAGCTTTTTCAGCAAGGCGGGTGTGGCACTGCCGTCAGCGGCCAGGCCCACCGAAACCGGCATCAGTTTGACCGACTGCGCCTTGTCGGCAGCCACCGGCAGCACATGGCTGATGTGGGCGGCCAGACGGCGCGGGCTGGCAAAAACGTTCAGCGCCGAACCGGCGCCGGCCAGGCCGCTGGACTGCAGGCTTTGCAGCAGCACGGCACCAAAAGACTCACCCAGCTTCTTC
>JANMHH010000245.1:0-5655 GCA_031375065.1 Rubrivivax sp.
TGCACGCCGCGGTTCACGTCTTCGCGGGCGCCCAGGCTGGTGATGATGATCGGCACCTTGTACTTGGCGCAGACCTGCATGTCGTGCTCCAGGCGGTCGTTGCTCTTGTGCACGATCTGGTTGATGGCGTAGGGCGCGGCCGGCGATTCAGGGTGGGCCTTGTCATGCGCGGCCAGCGCTTCAGTGATCTCGGCCAGCCACTCGTCCAGCTGCGACGCGGGCCGTGCGTTCAGGGCGGGCATCGAGCCCACCACGCCGGCCTTGCACTGGGCGATGACCAGTTTGGGGTTGCTGATGATGAACAGCGGTGCGGCGATGACGGGGAACTTGAGGTTCTTCAGAACAGGGGGCAGGGTGCGGGCAGGTGCGGTCATGGGTGGAGGTTAGAGAGGGGGTGGGTGAAAAGCCAAAATCTGAGAGGGGTGATCAGAGAGCAAAACGGCGGCAAGGCTTGGGTGGAGCTGGGCCTTCAGCGCGCTAAGGGCCTTCAGGGCCTTCAGAGCCTGAAGGCGCTGCGCCAGTCCGCTGCCGCCGCCATCCTCGTCGAAGCGGGTGTCGTGTGCCGCCGAGGACTGGCCAAGAGCGTTGCGCGCCGGCACGGCTTGCAATGGGCGGTGGCCCGGGCGGTCAACCAGGCCTGCACACGGCAGGCCTGGCCCCGGCCTTACTTCTGCGCTGCAGCCCAGATGGCGTCGGTGGTGGCGCCCACGGGTTTTTTGCTGATCACGGGGTCGCTCTTGCCGGTCATCAGCGTGGCCACGGTGCGCTCGTAAGCCTTGGGGTCCAGCTTGCCCAGTGAGCCGCCCGAGACCAGCTTGGCCACCTCGCCCATCATGCGCGCCTGGTGCTTTTCGGTCTGCGCGCCCGAGGCGTCGTTCTTCAGCACGATCTTCACCGCCTCGGCCTGGTTCTTCACGGCGTAGTCCCAGCCCTTGAGCGAGGCCTTGACAAATTTGGCCAGCGCTGCGGCCTTGGCAGGGTCGGCCAGCGTTTTCTCCAAGGTGTACAGGCCGTCTTCCAGCGTCGCCACGCCCTGGTCTTCGTACTTGAAGACGGTCAGCGCTTCGGGCTTCATGCCGGCGTCGATGAGCTGCCAGTATTCGTTGTAAGTCATGGTGCTGATGCAGGCGGCCTGCTTCTGCAGCAGCGGGTCGACGTTGAAGCCCTGCTTGAGCACCTTCACGCCACCGGCGCTGCCGTCGGTCTTCAGGGCCAGCTTGTCCATCCAGCTCATGAACGGGTATTCGTTGCCGAAGAACCAGACGCCCAGCGTCTTGCCCTTGAAGTCGGCCGGGGTCTTGACACCGCTGTCGTTGCGGCAGGTCAGCTGCATGCCCGAGCGCTGGTAGACCTGCGCGATGTTGACCAGCGCCACGCCTTTTTCTCGCGTGGCCAGCGCCGATGGCATCCAGTCCACCACCACGTCGGCGCCGCCGCCGGCAATCACCTGGCTGGGGTTGATGTCGGGGCCGCCGGCCTTGATGGTCACGTCAAGACCCGCGTCTTTGTAAAAGCCCTTGTCCTTGGCCACGTAGTAACCGGCAAACTGGGCCTGCGTGACCCACTTCAGTTGCAGGGTCAGCTTGTCCTGTGCCTGCGCGCCGAACGACAGGGCCAACAGGGCGGCCGCCACGGCCACGGTTTTGACAGCGGTTTGGTTGATCACGGTTTCTCTCTCCTGGATTGAATGGAAGGGGGGTCGGAAAACATCTTCAAGCTTACTTGCGAAAATTACTTGCGAAAACTCGGGTGCCAAAAGGTCAGGTTGCGTTCCAGCAGGGCCACCCCGCCATAGAAGGCCGAGCCTGCCAGCGCCGCCATGGTGATCGCAGCCCACACCACGTCGACGTTCATGCGCGCCACTTCGGCGCTGATGCGAAAGCCCAGACCGACGATGGGCGAGCCAAAAAATTCAGCCACGATGGCGGCAATCAGCGCCAGCGTGGAGTTGATCTTCAGTGCGTTGAAGATGAAGGGCAGCGCACCCGGCAGCCGCAACTTGGCCAGCGTGGCGGTGTGGCCCGCGGCATAGGTGCGCATCAGGTCGCGGTGCATGGCGTCCACGGTGGCCAGCCCGGCCAGCGTGTTCACCAGCATCGGGAAAAAGGTGACCACCGCCGCCACCGCGGCCTTGCTGTGCCAGTCGAACCCGAACCACATGACCATGATCGGCGCGATGCCGACGATGGGCACGGCACCGGCCAGGTTGGCCAGCGGCAGCAGCCCGCGTTTGAGCAAAGCAAACCGGTCGGCCGCCAGCGCCACTGCAAAACCGCTGGCACAGCCCACCGCATAACCCGCGACCACACCGGTGGCCGTTTGCAGGAAGTCGGGCCACAACACGTGCCAGCGCGCGCCCAGGGCCAACGCCACCTCGTGCGGTGCCGGCAGCAGCACACGCGGCACGCTCCAGGCCCAGCACACGTATTCCCACACCCCAATGACCGCCACGCCAAACAGCCCCGGAGCCAGCCACTGCCGCCCGCGCCCGGGCGGCAGTGCGGCCAGCCAGCGCAGGGCCACCCACAGCGCGGCCAGCAGGCCCACCAACCCCATCGCCGCAGTCGGGCCCGGCACGTTCATGTGCGCTGGCCCATCCACCGCATCGTCAGGCGTTCGGCCAAACCCACTGCAGACACCAGGGCCACGCCCAGCAGAGCGGCCATGAAGAGCGCCGACCAGATCTGGATCGTCTGCCCGAAGTAGGAGCCCGACAGCAGCCGCGCGCCCAGCCCGGCTTGCGCGCCCGTGGGCAGCTCGCCCACGATGGCGCCCACCAGGCTGGTCGCAATGGCCACCTTGGCGCTGGCAAACAAAAAGGGCAGGGCGGCCGGCAGGCGCAGCTTCCACAGCGTTTGTGAGGCGTTGGCGCTGTAGGTGCGCAGCAGGTCGCGCTGCAGCGGGTCGGGGCTGCGCAGCCCCTTGACCATGCCGATGGCCACCGGAAAGAAGCACAGGTACATCGAGATCACCGCCTTGCTGACCAGCGACGGGTAGCCCAGGCTGCCCAGCACCACCACGACCATGGGCGCGATGGCCAGGATGGGGATGGTCTGCGAGGCGATGATCCAGGGCAGCAGCGCACGGTCGAGCACGGCGCTGTGCACCACGCCAATGGCCAGCGCCACGCCCAGCACCATGCCCAACCCAAAACCCAGCAGCGTGGCGGTGAGCGTCACACCGGCGTGGTGCACCAGGCTGCGCGGGCTGTCGATGTCGGTTTCAAACACCGAAGCCCACCAGTTCAGCGCCACCTGGTGCGGCGCCGGCAGCACCGGCCGCTCCATCGCCCAGGCGCCTTGCGCCAGCTCGCGCAGGTCCCAGGGCTGGCCCAAGCCGTCGAGCCGCTCGCCCACCTGCGGCGCGTTCAGCGCCACCGCGCCGACGTACCAGGCCAGCAGGATGATGCCGACCATCAGCAGCACCGGCCCCACGTGGTGCCACAGCGCGGCCAGCCGAACCGGCAGCGGCCCGGCCGCGCGCGGTGCCGGCAGCGCGGCGCTGGCTTCAGTCATAACTGTGGCCGGCGCGAAGCGCTTCGCGCACGCGGTGCGCCACGGCGGCGAACTCGGGGCTGTCGCGCACGCCCAGCTTGCGCGGCCCGGGAATCGGGTTGTCGATGACCTCGATGATGCGGCCCGGCCGTGGGCTCATGACCACGATGCGGTTGGCCAGAAACACCGCCTCGCTGATGCTGTGGGTGACAAACACCACCGTCTTGCCGGTGCTTTCCCACAGGCGCAGCAGTTGCTCGTTCAGGTGGTCGCGCGTGATCTCGTCCAGCGCACCAAAAGGCTCGTCCATCAACAGCAGTGCGGGCCGCAGAGCCAGTGCGCGGGCGATCGACACGCGCTGCTGCATGCCGCCCGACAACTGCCACGGGTACTTGCGCTCGAAGCCTTGCAGGCCCACCAGCGCCAGTTGCTGCATTGCACGTTCGTGGCGTTCAGCGGCCGGCACGCCGATGATCTCCAAAGGCAGCATCACGTTCTTCAGCACGTTGCGCCAGGGGTACAGCGCCGCGGCCTGGAACACATAGCCGTAGGCGCGCGCCAGCCGCGCGGCTTCGGCCGACACGCCGTTGACGAGCATGCTGCCGGCGGTCGGCTTTTCCAGGTCGGCAATGACCCGCATCAGTGTCGTCTTGCCGCAGCCCGACGGCCCGATGAAAGACACAAACTCGCCGCGTGCGATGGTGAGGTCGATGTCAGCCAGCGCGGTGACTGACGTGTCGGCGGTCTGGAAGACCAGCGACAGCCCGCGGGCGACCACCGCGGGCTGATCCACGGCAGCTTCGGCGGCAGCCTCGGCGGCACCCGCCACGGCAGCCGCAGCAGAACCCACGACCGCAGCCGTGTGAGCAGGTGCCAGCTGTGCAGCCCCCTCCCGCATCAAGACACCACCCCGGCGCGTTCCAGCATCGCGTGCAGCAGCACGTTGCAGCCGGCGGTGATGTGCTCGGGCTGTGCGTCTTCGATCTCGTTGTGGCTGATGCCGTCTTTGCAGGGGATGAAGATCATGCCGGCCGGCGCCAGCTTGGCCATGTAGACGGCGTCGTGGCCCGCGCCCGACACCGCGTTCATGTGGCTGTAGCCCAGCGCGCGGGTGGCGCGGGCCACCGCTTCCACGCAGTCGGCGTGGAACTGCGTGGCCGGGAACGAGGTCACCAGCTTGACGTCAATCGGCAGGCCACTGCTGGCGCTGAGCCGGGCGGCCACGGCGCGGATGTCGGCGTCCATCGCGTCGCACAGCGCCTCGCTGGCGTTGCGCAAGTCGATGCTGAACTTCACGTTGCCGGGTATCACGTTGCGGCTGTTGGGAAACACCTGCACCATGCCCACGGTGCCGCGGCCGTGGTTTTCGCCGTTGGCCTGCGGGTGGCGGTGGGCGCAGGCCACCACCTCCTGCATCAAATGGGTGGCCACCTGCAGCGCGTCTTTGCGCAGCGCCATCGGCGTGGGGCCGGCGTGGGCTTCCAGACCGGTCACCACGCAGTCGTACCAACGCACGCCCAGCACACCGGTCACCACGCCGATGGTCTTCTGGTGGTCTTCCAGCACCGGGCCCTGTTCGATGTGGGTTTCGAAGTAAGCGCCGATCGGGTGGTCGCCGGGCTCTTCGCTGCCCAGGTAACCGATGCGCTCCAGCTCGGCTTTCACCGTCTTGCCCTCGGTGTCGATGGCGGCGTAGGCGTGCTCCAGCGTGAAGGCCTTGGCAAAGGCGCCCGAGCCCATCATCACCGGCACAAAGCGCGAGCCTTCTTCGTTGGTCCAGAAGGCCACTTCGATCGGCGCTTCGGTCTGGATGCCGTGGTCGTTCAACGTGCGCACCACCTCCAGCCCCGCCAGCACGCCGTAGTTGCCGTCGAACTTGCCGCCGGTGGGCTGGGTGTCGATGTGGCTGCCGGTCATGATGGGCGGCAGGCTGTTGTTGCGCCCGGCTCGGCGCATGAAGCCATTGCCGATCTTGTCGATGGTGACGGTCATGCCGGCTTCGCGGGCCCAGCGCGTGACGAGGTCGCGGCCCTGTTTGTCCAGCTCGGTCAGCGCCAGGCGACAGACACCGCCCTTGGGTGTGGCGCCAATGGCGGCCAGTTCCATCAGCGCGCCCCACAGGCGCGGGCCGTCGATGCGCAGTGCGCTGCTTGAGGTTTTC
>JANMHH010000003.1:0-5719 GCA_031375065.1 Rubrivivax sp.
CGGTCGACGGCTATGCCGTCGGCGCTGTGAAGCGCTTCGTGGAGAACCTGCTGCCCGAGGGCCGCGCGCTCGACATCACGGCCACGACCTACCGCGTCTCGAAGTCGAACATCTACGCGCTCATCAGCGCACTCGGGACCGAGACCACTGGGGCGTTCCGGTTCTGGCGCTCGGATGACGTGCCGCCGGTCGTCGCCGTCAAGCCGCCGCGTGAAGTGACCCGCGAAGAACTGGACCAACGAATTGCCGAGCGCGACCAGATTCCGCTGGCCATTTGGGACGGCAAGGTCCGCATGTCGATTGCGGGCGTGCAAGACAAGTTGATGGTCTACCTGGACCGCCCGCTGGGCGACGGAGGACGTCTGTTCCTGGTCGAGCCGCCCTTGGCATCGACCCACATCCTCAAGCCCGAGCCCGCGCGTCAGGTGACGCCCCATCTGGTCGTCAACGAACACTTCTGCATGTCCCTGGCTCGGCGCATGAAACTGCCCGTCGCGGAGGTCGGTATCTATCGGACACCGAGGCCGGTACTCGTCGTCCGTCGCTTCGACCGGGTGGTCGTGCAAGGCGCCAACGAGCCCACCGTGCAGCGCCTGCACATCATCGACGCCTGTCAGGCCTCGGACCTGCCCGAGAGCTACAAGTACGAGCGGAACTTGGGGAGTGGCGAGCACGTCCGCAACATCCGCGAGGGCGTGAGCTTCGAAATGCTGTTGCGGCGCGTCGAGCAGACCGTCAACAAGGCCGTGGCACGCATGACCCTGCTGAGGTGGGCCTTGTTCCAGTTCCTGATTGGGAACTGCGACGCCCACGGCAAGAACTTCTCATTCTTCGTGCGCCGCGAGGGCCTGGACCCGGCGCCTTGGTACGACCTGGTCAGCGTGCTCCAGTACCCAGGCATCGACCATGAGTTGGCCATGGCTTGGGGCGATGCCTTCTCGTTGGACGAGGTGGGGGCGTTTCAGCTGGCTGACTTTGCGCAGCGATGCGGGGTCGACAGGAACCTGCTGAAACGCGAGGCTGCGCGGCTGGCCAAGCTGGCGGTGGAAAACGCGCCGGCGCAGGCCTTGGCGGACGACTACATCGACGACGGTGAGCGCGCCTTCGCAGGCCAACTGCGTGATTTCGTGGTGGAACAGGCCACCCGGTTGACCAGGCTCGCCGGCGAGGCGTCCAAGATAAAGCCTGAGTTTTTGTGACGCCTTGGAGCTCGCCACGCGCCGACGCACCGCCCTGAAGCCTCACGTCACTTTGGCGCCCAGGAAGCGCGGCGTCCCTGATGACGTAGCTTCCCGCTGGAAGCGGGAAGCCCAGCCTTGGCGGGACTTTTACTTTGAGCCATCGCCGTGAGATTCCCTGCCTGCCGAGCTGTCTTTGTAGAACAACTGACCGAATTGTAGAAAAGCCCCGACCAGCGAACCGGGCAGGGCTTACCTATGAAAACGATGGTGGCCTGGGGCGGAATCGAACCACCGACACGCGGATTTTCAATCCGCTGCTCTACCAACTGAGCTACCAGGCCATACAGAGCCGCGCATTATAGACAGGCCGCAGAATGCCTCGGGCGGGGCGATTCCAGCAGGCGATTCCAGCAGGCAATTCCAACAGGCAACTTCTGGCCAGGCCGGTGATCAGCCGCCGTTGCGCTTGTTGCGCGTCAGGTCCACGCCCAGTTGCTTGAGCTTGCGGTACAGGTGGGTGCGCTCCAGCCCGGTCTTGTCGGCCACGCGGGTCATGCTGCCGCCTTCTTTGGCCAGGTGGAACTCGAAGTAGCTTTTCTCAAAAGCATCGCGGGCTTCGCGCAACGGGCGGTCCAGGTCAAAGCTTTGTTCGGAGCGCGGGCCTTCGGGGGGGCTGTTGACAAGGTCGGTCAGGCCCATGCTCAAGGTGGTGGTCACGTCGCCGCCACCCATCAGGTCCGGGCGGCTGTGTTTCAGCACGGGGGCGCTGCGCAGGGTGGGCTTGACCAGCGCCTGGTCCACCGCGCGCAGCAGCTTTTGCAGCGTGATGGGCTTTTCCAGAAAGGCGCTGGCGCCGAACTTGGTGGCCTCCACCGCGGTGTCGATGGTGCCGTGGCCGCTCATCATGATGACGGGCATGGACAGCATGCCGCCGGCCGACCATTCCTTGAGCAGCGTGACGCCGTCGACGTCGGGCATCCAGATGTCGAGCAGCACCAGGTCGGGGCGCAGCGACTCGCGAACCTGCCGCGCCTGCGCTGCGTTTTCGGCCAGTTCGACGGTGTGTCCCTCGTCCGTGAGGATCTCGGAGAGCAAGGCCCGAATGCCCAGCTCATCGTCCACGACCAGAATAGTTGCCATTGGCCCGCAGCTTAACGCTTAGTGTTGCCGCTGGTGGCCGGGTCCGAAGCCGCGCTGACGCGGCTCAGGTTTCCGGCGGACTCAACAGATGAGTCGGCGGCAAAGTTTGAAAATGATAACGAAACGCGGGCCCCGGTGATGGGGCCGTCGGGTTCGTCACCGGCGTGGATGTTGGCCGCGCGCAGCCGCGCGCCGTGTTCGTCGGCAATCTTCTTCACCACCGCCAGGCCCAGACCGGTGCCTTTGGTCTTGGTGGTGACGTAGGGCTCGAAGGCGCGCTTGAGCACTTTGTCGGCAAAGCCAGGGCCATTGTCGATGACGGCCAGGCGCACCGCGCGCAGGTCGCCGTTTTCAGCGCGGGCCACGCTGGTGACCAGTTCCACCTGGCCGTCGGGGCGGTCGGCCACGGCGTCCAGGGCGTTTTGCACCAGGTTGTGGATCACCTGGCGCAGTTGGGTGATGTCACCCATGATGCGCGGCAGGTCGGCTTGCAGGCGGCTCAGCAAGAGGCCGTTGTCCTGGGCCTGGCCATACAGCACCAGAACTTCGCCGACCAGCGTGTTCAGGTCCAGCGGCGCCATTTGTGCGGCGGGCAGGCGGGCGTAGTCGCGAAACTCGTTGACCAGCGTTTGCATGGCCTGCACCTGACTGACGATGGTGTTGACGCTGCGCGCCAGCAGCGCCTGGTCGGCGCCTTCGAGCTTGTGACCCAGCCGGTACTGCAGGCGTTCGGCCGACAGTTGAATGGGCGTCAGCGGGTTCTTGATTTCGTGGGCCAGGCGGCGGGCCACCTCGGCCCAGGCCGCGCTGCGCTGGGCCGAGACCACGTCGCTGATGTCGTCAAAGACCATCAGCCGCACGCCGGGCAGCGAGCGGCCGCTGGCCGAGACCGGCGCGCTCTCGGGGGTCAGCGTGGCGCCGCGCACCAGCAGCGTCAGCGTGGTGCCGTCGCCGCGCTGCAGCTCAAAGCTCTCTTGCCACTGGTCGCGTTCGCCGGCCTCGGGGCTGGTGGCCAGCAGTTCAAAGCGCTGCTCCACACCGGCGGCAAACTCCTGCAGGTCGGGCAGTTCCGACAACTTGCGGCCGCGCCAGGCCGACAGCGGCCGCTGCAGGATGCGCGTGGCGCCTGGGTTGACGGTGTCGATGTTGCCGTCGCGGTCGAACACGATGACGCCGGCGGTCAGGGTATCCAAAATGGTCTGCAGCCGCGTGCGGGCGGCTTCCAGCTGGCCCATGCCACGCTGGACCTGGCTGCGTGCGTCGGCCACCTGTGCCGTCATGTCGGCAAAGCTGCGCGTCAGGCCGCCCAGCTCGTCGCCGCTGGCGAACACCGGTTTGGTGGTCAGGTCGCCGGCGGCCACCTGGCGTACGCCGTCGGCCAGCAGCAGAAGCGGCCGCGCCAGCTGGTTGCCCAGCACGATGGCCAGCAGCACCGCCACAAACACCGCCAACACCAGGGTCAGCGTCAAGGTGCCGATGTACATGCGGCGCAGGCTGTCGCGTGCCAACGCGCGCTGCTGGTATTCGCTGTAGGCCGACTGCACGGCCAGCGCATGGAAGGCCAGCGTGCGCGGCAGCGGCTGGGTGACCATCAGGAAGCGGTCTTCGCCACTGCTCAGCGAAACCTCGATGCGTGGCACCCGGGCCAGGGCGCGCAAGCGCGGGCCCTTGCTGCCGGGGCCCAGCGACTCTTCATCCAGGCCTTCGACCTGGCTGGCGCTGCCGGTGCTGCGGGCGGTGCGCAGCAGCGTGGTGCTGGGGCGGTCGGGCGCGCCAGCGCTGACCGCGCCACCGGCGGTCAGCAGCACCTGTCCGCTGGCATTGACCAGGCTGATTTCACTGGCGCCGATTTGTTCGCGCAGGCGCTCCAACATCAGCGGCGCGCCGCTGGCGCCGCTGTCGACCAGCCGCTCGGCGCCCACGCGGGCCTTGCCCACCAGGTCGGTGCCCATGGCTTCCAGCGTGGCGCGGCCCAGGGCCAGGCCAGAGTCCAGCGCGCCGGCCACCTTGACGTCGAACCAAGCCTCGATGCTGCGCGACACAAATTGGTAGCTCACGGTGTAGATCACCAGCCCCGGCAGCAGGCCGACCAGCGCAAAGATGCCGGCCAGCTTGATCAGCAACCGGCTGCCGAACTTGCCGCGCCGCAGCCGCACCGCCAGGCGCAGCGCCACCAACAGCACCACCACGCCCAGCAACAGGGCAACCGCGACGTTCAGCCAGAACAGCCAGACAAAATTGCGCTCGTAAAAGCTGCCGCCCGGGTTGGCAAAGCTCAGCACAAAGGCCAGCACCAGGGCCGCGCCGGTGGCGGCGGTGGCTGCAACGATCCAGGCCCAGCGGGCGGAACGGGACATGATGGCGGCTAGGCGTTTAAGGGGCGATTGGCACGGGCCGCGCGGTCAAGGTTCAACCTTGATGGTGCGTTCGATGCCCAGGGTCCAGTCGCCTTGTCCGCCCAGGCCAAACTGCATCGGGCCAGGCAGCTGGCTGGTGTCCAGGCGGTAGCTGAACTCCAGGTAGAAGCCTTTGTCGCCGTCGACCTGGGCCAGATCGACCAGCTTCCAGCCGCCACTGCGCGACACCACCGACATGGCTTCGTTCAAGGAACCAAAACTCTGGCTCAAGCCGCCCAGGCTGACTCGCCAGATGCCCGTTAGCGGCTGAAAGGCCAGCCGCCATGAGCGCGACAGGCGGGCCACCCGTTCGTCACGCCAGTACCAGCGGCTGCGAAACAGCTGTGCCTCGGCCACGAAGTACAGCGGCACGCCCCGGCGCAAGGCGTCTTCCACACTCTTGGGCAGGGTGACGCGGGCAGCAAAGTCCAGCGTCACGGCGCCTTCGGCCCGGCTGGTTTGCAGGCTGACCAGTTCCACGCCCTGGGCCCGCGCTGCAGGTGCCCAGCCGGTGGCCAGCACGATCAGCACGACCTGCACCACCAGCAAGGCCGTCAGGCTCTGCAAGATGTGACGTCGGACCCCATGGGCTGGATTGGACAAAAGGCAGGGCTCTCAGGTTTGTGGAGCAGGGCGTAGAAAAACCCGTCCTGCAGCGGCGAGCCGCGGTTCGGGTCCCCATGCACCGCATTGTCGCGGCTGGGTAGCAGGTGGCCGGGGGAAGCCGGGTCCAGCCTGCAGCCATTGGGCCCCAGGCGTTGCATAAATGCGTCGATCTGATGTTGCCCTTCGGCCTTGAAGATCGAACAGGTGGCGTAAAGCAGCCGGCCGCCTGGCGCCACCAGCGGCCACAAGGCGTCCAGCATTTCAGCCTGGATGCGGGCCAGTGCCAGGATGTCATCGGCCCGGCGCAGCCAACGCACGTCGGGGTGGCGGCGCACGATGCCGCTGGCGGTGCAGGGCGCGTCCAGCAGCACGGCGTCAAAGGGGCGGCCGTCCCAC
>JANMHH010000008.1:0-9429 GCA_031375065.1 Rubrivivax sp.
GCGCGCTGCACAACGGCAGCGTGGTCGGCCGCAAACTCGGGCGCGTCCAGGTGGCAATGGGTGTCGATCCACATCCTGCGATCATCGCGCAGGCGGGTGGCCCGTTGGTCGCCCGCTACAGACCGATGCCGTACCAGCCCAAGCCCAGGGTCCAGATGGCCTTGGCCCCAGCCACGGATTCGCGGCTGGTCGTCAGGTCCAGACCCAAGGTGTCCTTGACCAGCCACCAGCGTGCACCCAGGCCGTACACCGTGCCGCCAAAAACGTCGCGTTTGCTGTTGATCTGGGTTTCGGCCACCAACAGCAGCCGCTCCAGCGGCGTCCACACCACGGCCGCGTTGAACAGCGAAGCGCGCTGCCCGGAACTGCGATCGCGCGCCAGACCGAGGTTGGTGTGCACGGTGATGGACTCGCCGGCTTTCCAGGTGATCAGGCCCATCAAGCTGCTTCCCGCCGCTTGCCAGCCGGTCCCGGCCGGCTGCAGCCAGACGCCGCTGAGCTTCAAGCCCGCGTTGATTTCGCCCACCGGCGACTCCAGCTTCCAGCCCTCGGGCACCCATTTCAAGGCCAGTCCAGCCTCGGCGCGAACCGGGTTGCGAGGGCGAGGCACGGTGTAGTCGGCCCCCAGTTCCACGCCTGCCGCCACGCCGCAGGCAGGTGCGACCACCCAACTGCGGGCCCGACCTTGGCGTTCAGACCAGGACTCGACCTGGCAGGTGCCACGATCGGCCACGCCCGCGTCGTCGGTCAGCAGCGGGCGCCCGGCATGGGCATCGTGGGCGGTCATCAGGCCCGCCAGGGTCAAGACTTGAGCAAATCGCATGGCACATCCTAAACAGTCGGACCGAAGCTTCAACATCGGCTATCGGCGCCAGCCCTGCCAAACCTGAGTGCAGGATGCTGCCGGTCTTGAGCGCCACCGGAGCGCCACCAGGGCGCCACCAGGGCGCACAGCCTGCAAGGCCTGCCTCAACGTGATACCGTGCCTAACACCCTGCCAAGTAGGTCCCTCAGCCCGTGAGCGAATGATGAAGGCACCGCTGTACAGCCGCTCTCCCCGACGTGGAACGCCGCCGCCAAGCTTGGAGCCGTCGGGCCGGGCCGCAGATGCATCGACATCGGCGCCTGGTTCTGCGCTTTCGTCTGCTTCTGCTGCTGCGCGCGCCGCCGGCGATGCCACGGCCAAGCCCCCGCACAAGACCCGCTGGCTGCGCAACCAGGCGCTGGCCACCTGGTGCCTGACGGCGGTGCTGTTGCTCAGCGTCGCCATGTTGTCCGCTGTTCAGTGGCGCCAGGGCCGCGGCGCCATCACGCAAGCCGACATCGACGCCGCGGTGCGCGAGTCGCTGGAAAAAGAGCCTTTGCCATCGGCCGCCGCCAAGGCTTATGAGGCCATCCTGCCGTCGGTGGTGCGGGTCACCGGCCTGATGGACGACAACGACCCCGGCGACGACAAAAACGAACAGCGGGCGATGGAACGCAGCCTGGGCACGGGTGTGGTGATCATCGACAACGGCACCATCCTGACCAACCTGCACGTGGTCTGGGGCGCGAAAAAAATACGCGTGCGCTTTGCCAACGGCCACGAAAGCGAAGCCGTGATGATGGGCACCCAGCCGGAGAACGACCTGGCCGTGCTGAAGGCGCTGAGCCTGCCCGACGACCTGGAGGCCGCCACCATGCGTTCCACCGGCGACCTCAAACCCGGCGACCACGTGATTGCCGTCGGGCACCCGTTTGGCATCGGCCCCAGCGTGAGCTACGGCGTGGTGTCGGGCTTGAAGCGGGCGTTTCGCTCACCCGACGGTGGCATCACCTTGAACAACCTGATCCAGTTTGACGCTGCAGCCAACCCGGGCAACAGCGGCGGGCCGCTGGTGACGATGGACGGCGAGGTGGTGGGCATCGTCACCGCCATCCTCAACCCCAGCGAGCAGCGCACCTTCATCGGCATCGGCTTTGCGGTGCCCATCGAAAACGCCGCTTCGGCGGCCGGCATGGCACCGTTCTAGGGCGCCGGGCCTGACACCCATCGTTTTGAAAGACCACATCACCATGCAGGAACCCGCCCCCAACACCGCCGAACTGATGGAACGCATCCTCTACGAGGTCAAGCGCGTGGTGGTCGGCCAAGACCGCTTCCTCGAACGTGTGCTGGTGGCCATGCTGGCCCAGGGCCACCTGCTGGTGGAAGGGGTGCCGGGCCTGGCCAAGACGCTCACCGTCAAGACCCTGGCGCGCACCGTGCGCGGCAGCTTCAAGCGCATCCAGTTCACGCCCGATCTGGTGCCGGCCGACCTGGTGGGCACCCGCATCTACAACCAGAAAACCGGCGAGTTCGGCACCAGCCTGGGGCCGGTCTTTGCCAACCTGCTGCTGGCCGACGAGATCAACCGCGCACCGGCCAAAGTGCAAAGCGCCTTGCTCGAAGTGATGCAGGAGCGCCAGGTCACCATCGCAGGCGAAACCCACAAGGTGCCCGACCCCTTTGTGGTGATGGCCACGCAAAACCCGATCGAGACCGAAGGCACCTACCCGCTGCCCGAAGCCCAGGTCGACCGCTTCATGATGAAGGTGCTGGTGGACTACCCCAGCGAAGAAGAAGAATTTGTCATCGCCCAGCGTGTCACCGGCGACCCGGTGGACGTGGGCGCGGTGGCCGACACCTTTCAGCTGGCTGCGCTGCAGCGTGAATGCCGCGCCGTCTTCTGTGACCCGGCGCTGATCCAGTACGCCGTCAAGCTGGTCGGTGCCACGCGCCGCCCGGCGCAGTACGACATGGCCGACGCCGCCAAGTACATCACTTATGGCGCCAGCCCACGCGCCACCATCGGCATGGTCGAAGGCGGCAAGGCGCTGGCCCTGCTGCGCGGCCGCCGCTACGTGCTGCCCGAAGACGTCACCGACCTGGTGCCCGATGTGCTGCGCCACCGCCTGGTGCTGAGCTACGAGGCGCTGGCCGAAGGCATCAGCGCCGAAGACCTGATCGAGCGTGTGTTGAAGAAGATTCCCGCGCCCGACAAGCCGCTGCAGCACGCCGCCGGCTGAACCCCAGCGCCGCCGCCCCCTCGCCGCAACACCACGCCGCCATGCAACCCGCCGCGCAACCCGCCATCCAGCCCACAATAGCGGCCGACACCCTGCTCCAGCGCCTGGAGTGGACGGTCATTCGCCGCCTGGACGGCTTGCTGCAGGGCGACTACCGCACGCTGTTTCGCGGCGGCGGTGTCGACCTGGCCGACCTGCGCGAGTACCAGCACCACGACGACGTGCGCCACATCGACTGGAACGTCACCGCGCGGCTGCAAACGCCTTATGTGCGGCAGTTTCTGGAAGACCGCGACCTGACCGCCTGGTTTTTGCTGGACCTGTCGGGCAGTGTGGACTTCGGCTCGGCCGACGTCAGCAAGCTGCAGGTGTCCACCGGCTTCGTGGCCACGCTGGCCCGTGTCATCACCCGCCACGGCAACCGCGTGGGCGCCGTGCTGTACGGCCAGCGGGTGGACGCAGTGCTGCCGCCCAAGAGCTCGCGCACGCACGTGCTGGAACTTCTGCAGCGCATGAGCCAACCGCGCCCCAAGCCCAGCCCTTCAAAAGGCGCGCAGCCAACACCGGGCGGCACATCGTTGGTCGAGTTGCTGCGCACCGCTGACGGCGTGATGACCCGGCGCAGCCTGGTCTTTGTGGTCAGCGACTTCATCAGCCAGCCGGGTTGGCAAGACGCCTTGGCCCGCCTGTCCCGCCGCCACGAGGTGGTGGCCGTGCGGCTGTGGGACCCGATGGAAATGGCGCTGCCCGACGTCGGCCTGGTCACGGTGGAAGACGCCGAAACCGGTGAGCAGGTCTTCATCGACGCTTCCGACCCCGCCTTTCGGGCGCGCTACGCCGCGATCGCCGAGACCCAGGAGGCCGAACTGATCGCCGGCCTGGCCCGCTCCGGTGCCGACGTGGTGGAACTGGCCACCGATGACGACCTGCTGCAGGCGCTGCTGCGCCTGTCCGACTTGCGCCGCCAGCGTGCGCGCCTGAAGGCACCGCGCCGTGCGCCGGCCGCGCTGCAGCGGGCGGTGGCGCTGCAGGCGCCACCATTGAAACAGCCGCCGCCCGCGCAACCCTTGAGCCCGAGACCCGCATGACCTTCATCTGGCCCTCCATGCTCTGGCTGCTGGCCTTGTTGCCGCTGCTGGTGCTGCTTTACCTGTGGCTGTTGCGCAAGAAGCGCAAGACCACCGTTCGACTGGCCAGCGTGCAGGTGGCCAAACTGGCCCTGGGCACAGGCCCCGGCTGGCGCCGCCATCTGCCACCGGCGCTGCTGCTGCTGGCCGTGGCGGTGGGGCTGATCGCGGTGGCGCGACCCACCGCCACCATCACCCTGCCCTTGTCTGAACGCACCATCATCCTGGCCATGGACGTGTCGGGCAGCATGCGCGCCGAAGACGTCAAGCCCAACCGCCTGGTGGCTTCGCAAGAAGCGGCCAAGAGCTTCGTCAACAACCTGCCGCGCGAAGTCAGGGTGGGTGTGGTGTCCTTTGCTGGCACCGCCGCCGTGGTGCAGGCGCCGACCACCAGCCGCGACGACGTGATCGCCGCCATCGACCGCTTTCAGCTGCAGCGTGGCACCGCCACCGGCAGCGGCATCATCCTGAGCCTGGCCACCTTGTTTCCCGAGCACGGCATTGAAATCCAGCACGTCACCGGCCAGCGCAACTTTCCCGGCGGCAGCGGCAAGGACAAGGACATCAAGAAGCCTGAGAAACCGGCCTTCACGCCGGTGCCGCCCGGCTCCTACAACTCGGCTGCGGTGATCATGCTCACCGATGGCCAGCGCACCACCGGGCCCGACCCGCTGGACGCCGCCAAGATGGCCGCCGAGCGGGGCATCCGCGTCTACACCGTGGGCATTGGCACCACCGGCGGCGAGACCATCGGCTTTGAGGGCTGGAGCATGCGCGTGCGGCTGGACGAAGAAACGCTGAAGAACATCAGCATCCTGACCCACGGCGAGTACTTTTACGCCGGCACCGCCGAAGACCTGAAGAAGGTCTACGAAGGCCTGTCGTCGCGCATGGTGGTGGAGCGCAAGGAAACCGAAATCAGCGCGATCTTTGCCGCGCTGGGCGCGCTGCTGTCGGTGTTGGCGGCAGGGCTGTCGGTGTGGTGGTTCGGCCGCGTGGCTTGAGGCTGGGCTTGGCAACCTGGATGGCCTTGACTGCCTTGGCGGGCTTGGTGGCCTTGGTGGCCTTGGTGGTCGTGGCCCCCTTCCTGCCTGCAGCGCGAACCACCGCCTTGTCCTCGGCCGGCATCTCGGGCACCGGCTGCACACCCAGCGCCAAACGGCTGCGGGTGGCGGCAGCCGCAGCGCGCCAGTCCTGGCCCAGGAACATCGCGCGCTCGGCACGGCGGCGCCGGGTCAGGCCCGCCAGCGGCTGCAGCACGCCGTTGACGCGGGCCTTGTCCCAGGCCAAAAACTGATCGGCCGCCGCCGCCACGTCCCCCGCGTTGAGCTTTCTGAGCAGGGTTGAAGCGGCCAGGTTGGCCGCGCCGATGTTGAAGACCAAGGCCATCAGCGCGCCAAATTGCGCTTCGGTGGTGGTCACCTTGAGAAGGCTGCTGACCGACGCCGCGCGCGGTATCAGGTCGGCCCGCAGCAACGCTTCAGCCTGCTCGCGGGTGATGCCTCCCGGGTACAGCACCCGGGCGCGAAACTTGTTGGCCGGCCCCTTGAGCTGCACACCACCGTCGACGATGGCATGGCCCCAGCCGATGGTCCAGACACCTGCCGGGCACAGGTAGGCGTCGATCTTGACGGTGCTCGGGTCGCCGTCGGGAATGCCTTCGAAGGACTTGATCAGTTCAACCGCTTCAGGGGGGACGTTGCGCAGGGGTGGTGGCATGGGCAGCTCCTGGGTTCATCGACCGACGCGGTCGGCTCAGCCAGTGTCCAGCAGCGGGGCCAGGCCAGCCATCCCCTGTTTTGCCTGCGGCTCCTCAACCCGGTTGCAGCCGCAGCAGCTGCGCCGGTTTACCGTCCGTCAGCACGTAAATCCAGCCGTCGGGGCCCTGGCGCACGTCGCGCCACCGCCGGCCCAGGTCTTCCAGCAGGCGTTCTTCGCCCACCACGCGGTCACCGTCCAGCGTCAGCCTGATCAGCGCCTGGCCGCGCAGCGTGGCCATCAGCAAACTGCCCTTCCAGCCGGGATAGCGCTCGCTGGTGACAAAGGCCAGGCCACTGGGCGCCACCGAGGTGGGCACCCAATGTCGCAGCGGCTGCTCGAAGCCGGGCTTGGGCCCCTCTTCGCCGATCCGGGTGCCCAGGCCGTAGTTGCGGCCATAGGTCACCAGCGGCCAACCGTAGTTGCGGCCGGCCTGCACCCGGTTGACCTCGTCGCCGCCCTGCGGGCCATGCTCGGCGGCCCAGAGCTCGCCGGTGGCAGGGTGCAACGCGGCGCCTTGAATGTTGCGGTGGCCCAGGCTGAAGACCTCGGGCGCGGCACCACTGCGCCCGACCCAGGGGTTGTCGGCCGGCACCTGGCCGTCGACCGTGATGCGCACCACCTTGCCGATGTGGTTGGCGGGGTTTTGCGCTTCGTCCTTGCCGCTGAAGCGGTCACCCAAGCCCACCAGCAGGTGACCACTGCGGTCAAACACGATGCGGCTGCCGCAGTGGTTCCTGCTGTTGATCTTGGGGCGCTGGCTGAAGATGGTGCGCACGTCTTGCAACTGCTGGCCGACCAGGCGCGCCCGGCCGACCGCGGTGCTGTTGCCACTGTCGCCCGGTTCGGCAAAGGTGAAGAAGATGCGCTGGTTGCTGGCGAAGGCCGGGTCCAAGACCACGTCCAGCAAACCGCACTGGCCGCCCGCCGAGACCTCTGGCAAACCGGCCAACGGCGCCGACAGGCGGCCGTCGCGATCGGCCAAGCGCAGTTGGCCTGCCTTCTCGGTGAACAGCATGCGCCCGTCGGGCAAGAAGGCCACCGCCCAAGGGTTGTCCAGGCCTTCGACCACCGGCACGGCGCGCAGCGCCTGTGCGCTGGCGCTGGCGATGAAAGTGGCGAACCCAGCGGCGCAGCCCAGCGCCGCCCAAACGACGCGATGAGAGAACGGTTTTTTCATGGGCCGGAGCATGCCCTCAAAGGCCCTTCCCTGCCCACCCAGGGGCCATCCCTGGCGGTGAATCGCTTGCTCCGAACCCGGCGAGCGCGTCAACCAAAGCCTCCAATCATCGCCTGCCGGCCCGCCAATCAGAGCCCACACCCGAGCCCACCCGATCAGGCGCCTACACTGCAACGCACATCGCCTTGGAGCCAGACCATGACCAGCCTTGAACTTCGTTCACTCATCACTTCCGGCGGCAGGCTGGAGTTGTCCCTGGCCGAGGTTGAAGCAGCCCAGCCTGGCCCGCATGAGCTGCTGGTCCAGGTCGAGGCAGCGCCCCTCAATCCATCGGACCTGGGCTTGCTGTTCGGCCCTGCCGACATGAGCCAGGCCAGCGTCAGCGGCACGGCCGAGCGGCCGGTGGTCAGCGCGCCCATCCCGGCGGGTGCCATGAAAGCCATGGCGGGCCGCATGAACGAATCACTGGCGGTGGGCAACGAAGGTGCAGGCCGGGTGGTGGCCGCTGGGTCGTCACCCGCCGCACAAGCCCTGCTCGGCCGCCGCGTGGCCATGCTGGGCGGCGCCATGTACACACAGCAGCGCTGCATTGCCGTTGAGCAGTGCCTGCCCTTGCCCGAAGGCGCCACTTCCGCCGACGGTGCGTCTTGTTTTGTCAACCCACTGACGGCCCTGGGCATGGTCCACACCATGCGGCGTGAAGGGCACCAGGCCCTGGTCCACACCGCCGCCGCGTCCAACCTGGGGCAGATGCTCAACCGCATCTGCGCGCAGGACGGCGTGCCGTTGGTCAACATCGTGCGCAAGGCCGAGCAAGCCGAGCTGCTGCGCAAGCTGGGCGCCGCGCACGTGTGCAACACCGAGTCGCCCACCTTCATGGAAGACCTGACCAGCGCCCTGGTGACCACCGGCGCCACGCTGGCCTTCGACGCCACCGGCGGGGGCCGCCTGGCCGGGCAAATCCTGTCTTGCATGGAAGCCGCCATCAACCGCAGCGCCAAGGTCTACAGCCGCTATGGGTCGAACACGCTGAAGCAGGTCTACATCTATGGGGGCCTGGACACCGGGCCGACCGAAATCGTGCGCAACTTCGGCATGACCTGGGGCATGGGCGGCTGGCTGCTGTTCCCCTTCCTGCAAAAGCTGTCGGCTGCGGAAGTGCAAGCCCTGAAAGACCGGGTGGCGGCCGAGCTCAAGACCACCTTCAAAAGCCACTACGCGGGTGAGCTGTCGCTGCGGCAGGCTCTGCAACTGGACAAGATCGCGCTCTACGGGC
The DNA here is from genome assembly GCA_031375065.1 of Rubrivivax sp. Classification (GTDB taxonomy): domain Bacteria; phylum Pseudomonadota; class Gammaproteobacteria; order Burkholderiales; family Burkholderiaceae_C; genus Rubrivivax. Next base: position 8,390 of record JANMHH010000008.1, read on the forward strand.
CGCGCAGCACGGGTGGCAAGTACCTGATCAACCCCAGCCTGAACTGAGCCGGCTGGGCGCCGCGCGAAACCGCCGCGCCTCGGGCCCGTCCCGGAGTTATCGCCACTTTTGAGGCGCTTTGCCGCCTGATGTACGCCAGCCCACAGACCCGATGGACGCTGGCGCGCAGGCTGCGGCCTCCAGAGCCTTCGGGGGTCGGCGGGCTAGTGTGCCCGCTGCAGCCTGCAGGATCGTCCCTCCCAGGAGTTCCCCCCATGCTGTTTGACACCTTCACGGCCCGCTCGCTGCAACTCACCAACCGCATGGTGATGGCGCCCTTGACCCGCAGCCGGGCCACGCCCCAGCACACGCCGAATGCGCTGATGGCCACCTACTACGGCCAACGTGCAACGGCCGGGCTGATCATCACCGAGGGCACCTCGCCCAGCCCCAACGGCCTGGGTTACCCACGCATCCCCGGGCTGTACGACGCAGCGCAGGTGCAGGGGTGGAAGGCCACCACGCAAGCCGTGCACGCACAAGGTGGCAAGATCTTCGTGCAGTTCATGCACTGTGGTCGCGTGGCGCATGTCGACAACCTGCCGCCAAGTGCCGAGGTGCTGGGGCCTGGCAACACCGTGTGCCCGGGCGAGATGTACACCGACACGCAGGGCCCGCAGCCGCACAGCCCGCCGCGCGCCATGAACGCCGATGACATCGAGCACGTCATCGACGAGCACGTGGCCGCCGCGAAGCTTGCGGTGGACGCAGGCTTCGACGGCGTCGAACTGCATGGCGCCAACGGCTACCTGATCGAGCAGTTCCTCAACCCGCTGGTCAACCAACGCACCGACGGCTACGGCGGTAGCATGGAGCGCCGCAACCGCCTGGCGCTGGAGATCGCGCGCGCCACGGTGGGCGCCATCGGCCGCGACCGGGTCGGCATGCGGCTTTCGCCCTACGGCGTGTTCAATGGCACGGCCGAGTTCCCCGAAGTGCAGGCGCAATACATCGCGCTGGTGCACTCGCTGTCTGCCTTGGGGCTGATTTACCTGCACCTG
>JANMHH010000025.1:0-8429 GCA_031375065.1 Rubrivivax sp.
ACCTTTCTCAGCCTGTTGGTGATCCCGGTGCTGTTCACCTATGTGGACGACATGATCCAGGGCCTGCAACGGCTGCTTCGGCGCAAGCCCAAAGCGGTTGGCGTCGCAGCCGTCGGCACCCAAGGATCGCAGGCATGAACATGAAGCGTCGGCAGTGGCTGCGCGGCGCTGCCGCCATGGCGGCGGCCGGCGCCTGGCCCTTGTGCGCCAACGAAGCCGCACCCTTTGAGGTGTTGGACTTGGACTGGGAAGACAGGGCCCGTCAACGTGCGGTGCCCGTCAGGCTGCACCTGCCGAACTCGCCGCAGCGCTTGCCGCTGGTGGTTTTTTCCCACGGCATCGGCGGGTCCCGGCGCGGTTACAGCTGGTTGGGCCAGCACCTGGCGCGCCATGGTGTGGCCAGCCTGCATTTGCAGCATGTGGGCAGTGACCGGCAAATCTGGACTGGCGGCAGCGTCTTCAACATCGTGGGCCGCTTGCAAGGCGCCGCTCAGGACCAGGAGGCCGTGGCGCGCGTTCACGACCTGCGCTTTGCTTTGGACACCCTGCTGCGCAGCGAGTGGGCAGCACGCATCGATGAGCAGCGGCTGGTGGCCGCCGGCCACAGCTATGGCGCCAACACCACCTTGCTGGCTTGTGGCGCGCGGGTTGAGCGCGCCGGGCGGCTCCATGACCTGCGGGATGAACGGCTGCGGGCTGCGGTGGTGATTTCTGCCCCGCCGTTCTACGGTGAAGCCGACCCCAGCCGCATCCTGCAGTCCGTCACGGTGCCCAGTCTGCATGTGACCTGCACCGAAGACATCATCCGCATTCCGGGCTACTACAGCGGCGCCGAAGACCGCGTGGCGGTGTTTGACGCCACTGGCAGCGCGCGCAAGTGGTTGGCGGTTTTCCAGGGTGGCTCCCACAGCATGTTCACCGACCGCGCCGGCAGTGGTGGCGCCGGCCTCAACCCGCAGGTCAAAGATGCCTCACGGGCCTTGGTGCTGGCTTTTTTGCATCAGGTGCTCGACGGTGAGAGCCGGGCCTTGCAGCAATGGCCGCAGCGCCACGTGGGCATCCTGGCACGCTTCAGCGCACCTGGGGCTTGAAGCTGGAGGTCCGTCGGGCCGGCAACGCTGCTGGCGTACGCCCACCGCATTTCATGGCGCAGCCGCCGCGGACGGCCGTCCTGGGCCATGCCCCAGCCCCAGCGCCACCGCTTCGGCCAGCCCCAGACAGGCACCCTCCAGCCGCAAGGTCTCGAAGCGCGCAGGCCCCACGTGGTGCCGCAACCAGCGCCGCGTGATGCGCACATCGCGTTCCAGCTCGCGGTACATGTTGCCAAAGTAGCGCTGCCAATGGGGTGCCGCAAAGCCATGCAGGCGCACCGCGTTTTCAGCGTCGGCGGGCAACCCGGTGAAAGCCAGCGCACCCGGTGTCAAAACCAACGCATCGGCCACATAGGCCAAGCGCTTCAAGTCCCACGACTGCTGCAGGCAGCGCCGGAACGCGGCCAGCGCGGCGGGTGCTTGACCCAGCCGCAGTGACACCCGCCCCAACTGCCACGATGACATGATGCTGCCGGTGGCAAAACCCTCTTGCAGTGCCGCCTGTTCGCAAGCGGCCAAGGCGGTGGCGGCTTCGTCCCTGCGGCCCAGCTTGATCCAGCAGCTGGCACGGTCCATCAAGCCGCCGTAAGCGTTGCGACGATGGCCCACCTGTTCCCACAGCGCTTGCACCTGCTGGGCCAGGCGCTCGCCTTGCTCGGGGTCGTCGTCGCGGTTGGCGGCCACCAGAAACTGCATGCGCATGGCCAGGGCTTGGGCTTCCAGGTCACCGGCTTCTCGTGCCAACGCCACCGCTTCGTTCAAAGACTCATCAACGCCGCTGAGGTCGCCGCCTGAGAACATCAGCACCAAGGTGCGCCGAAACAGGGCGTAGGAGCGGTGCACCGGTTGGCTGGCCAGCGCCACGGCCTGGTGGGCCAGCGGCAGTGCTTCGCTCATCGAACCGGCCAGCACATAGGAGATGGACAACAGCAAACAGGCCTGGCAGCGCTGACTGGTGTCTTCCACGCCAGGCAGAGCCGCTTGCAGCGCGCCCATCACCGCCAACGGCGGCCCAGAGCGGGTGTCCAGCTCCCAGTGCCGGCGCAAGGCCACGGCCAGGGCCACGGCCTGGGTTTGTGCCGAAGGCCCGTCGGCCGCCGCGTTGAGAATGGCGGCATACACATGCGGCAGTTCGGCTTCGACGTCGTCTATGGCCAGGTGCCCCCTTGCGGCCGACTGTTGCGCGAACTCGACGAGCCACAGCCGCAGGCGTTGACGCACCTGCGTGGCGGCAGCCGGGTCGGCCTGCTCAAGCACAAACTCGCGCACCGGTTGCAGCAGGACGTAGCGCCTGGTGCCTCGCCCGTCTTTGGACGCCACCAGCAACGAATGGTCGCGCAGCTGCTCCAGCCGCTCGCTGGCCACGTGCAGGGCCAGGCCCGCCACGGCGGCCACGGCTTCGGCCCGTGCCGGCGCTGCAAAAACACACAGCGCTTGCATCACCGCCAACAGCGGCGGGCTCAGCTGGCGCCAGCTCCAGGCCACCACGTGGCGCATCGACGCGTGGCGCTGCGCCATGCCTTGGGCGGCGTCGCCATCGGCATCGGTACGCGCCAGCAGGTCCAGCATGGGCGTCTGGGCATCGGCCAGCAGGTCCAGCAGCTTTTGCGGCGACAGGCTGCGCATGCGCGATGCGGCCAGCTCGATGGCCAGCGGCATGCCCGCCAGCAGGCGCACCAGTTCCACCACCGCGCCGACTTGCGCCGGCACCAGCGTGAAGTCGCTGGCCACCGCGCGGGCGCGGTCGACAAAAAGCGCCACCGCCGCTTGGCCCATTACGGCATCTGGCCCGGCCTGCGAGCCGGGCTCCGGCAGCTGCAAGCCGGCCAGCTCGAAAACCTGCGCGCCCGGCACAGCCAAGCGTTGGCGCGAGGTGATCAAGACGTGCAGCGTGGCCGTGTCGGTCAACAGCTGCAGGACCAGGGCATCGGCCAGGCCCGTCAGTTGTTCGTAGTTGTCCAGCAGCAGCAGCGTGCGCTGGCCAGCCAGCACCTGGTGGATGCCCTTGGCCAGGTCGCTTCCCACCACCCGCAGGGCGCCTGCTATGGCGTCCAGGGCGCGGGCGGCGTCGCTGCAATCCACCAGCGAGACAAACACCACCTGGTCAAACGCCGGTTCGCTGGCCGGACCATCCGGGGCCCAGGCGACGGTCTGTGTCAAGGCTTGGCTGGCCCGCACGGCCAGCCGTGTTTTGCCGCTGCCACCGGCGCCGAGCACGGTGACCAGGCGCTGATGGCGTACCAGTTCGCGCAATCGCGTGGCGTTGATCTCGGTGCCAAACAAGCGTGTCCAGTAGTTGGGCAGCTGGCCCAGTGCGGCGGCCCCCAGGGCTGGCACGGGGTGGGCAACAGCCACAGGCAGGCGCGGCATGGATTCAAGGCGTTCGGCCAGGGCCGCCAGACGGCCACGTTCTTCGATCACCCAGTCGTCGTAAAAACCGGGCATCAGCTCGCCCCGGTAGGCTTGATCGGCGGCCTCCCAATTGCCGGCGCGCAAATGGCGTTCGAAGTTGCGCGCGTCGCAGACCAAGGCGCCAGGCTCGACGCGCACGGAGTGCCGGTCGGCCTGGATGACAACCCTGCCGCTGCCCTGTTCGAGCACGGTCTTGAGGGTAGACAGCACCTGGCGCAGGCGGTTGCGCCCCACGTCAAGGCCCACCCCGGGCCACAACACTTCGACCAGCTCTTCGCGTGGGTGGATGCGCTCGGGCGCCAGGATCAGGCGAGCCAACAGCTTGGCGGCGGCGCTCGACGGCCAGCGCGACAGCGTGCGACCCTGGTTGTCGCCATGGCCATGGGCTTCGATGGCGCCCAGCAGGCGCACCGTCCACAGCGCCAGGGACGGTGGGGGCGGTGGGGCAACGGCCGTTTTGGGCTGGGTCGAGCTTGCCAAGTCGGATGAACTGCGGGCCGTCATGCGTTTGCCGTGGAATGTCAGCCGCGACCGTAACCCAACTTCTTCAAACCGGCCGTGATCGAATCCATGAACGGCCGCCGGGCTGGGCCGAAGCGGCCGTTCCAAGACAAGGGTCCTTCAAGGGGCCAGGCCGCGGCAAGGGGGTAGGCTGCCAAAACGCCTCGGGCCGCAGCAGGACGCGGCCGCCCGGGAGCGCTTCGGCGGCCCGCTGCCCTGGTTCAAGGGGCTTTGACCACGGCATAGCGCTGCAGCGTTTTTTCGCGCGCGGCGGCGTGGTCCACCACGGGTAGCGGGTAGTGTTGGCCCAGTTCAAGGCCCGCCGCCGCCAAGTCCACCGGCCGCGCCAGCCAGGGTGCATGGATCAGCTTGTCGGGCAGACCCGCCAGCGCTGGCAGGTAACGACGGATGAACCGGCCCTGCGCGTCGAACCGTTCACTTTGGCTGACCGGGTTGAAGATGCGGAAGTAGGGTTGTGCGTCGCAGCCGGTGCTGGCGGCCCACTGCCAGCCGCCGTTGTTGGCGGCCAGGTCAAAGTCGTTCAGGTGCTGCGCAAAATAGGCCTCGCCACGGCGCCAGTCCAGGCCCAGGTCCTTGGTCAGGAAGCTGGCCACCACCATGCGCAGCCGGTTGTGCATGTAGCCGGTCTGGTTGATCTGGTGCATGGCCGCGTCGACCAGCGGGTAACCGGTTTGACCTTGGCACCAGGCATTGAACAAACGGTCTGCGGCCTTGCCGTGCTCCCACTTGATGCGGTCGTACTCGGGCTTGAATGCGCCGCCCACCACCCGCGGGTGGTGGTGCAAAACCTGATGGTAAAAATCGCGCCAGATCAGTTCTGACAACCAGACCTCGGCGCCGCGCGAGCCGCCTTCGCGGCGCTGGTGGGCCAGGCGCGCCAGCTGGCGGATGGAGATGGTGCCAAAGCGCAGGTGCGTGCTCAGGTAGCTGGGGCCTTTGATGGCCGGGTGGTCACGGGTCTCGTGGTAGTGGTCGATGCGATCCAGAAAGTCGTCCAGCAGCTCCTGGGCGCCCGCTGGCCCGGTGGGCAAACGCAGGCTGTGCAGGTTGGTGCTCGTGAAGCCCAGGTCTTCCAGCGTCGGCATGGGCGGCTCGGGCTTCAAGGGTGCTGCCAAGGCCCCAGCGTGGTGCGCCACTGGGTAGGACTTCAAATGAAAGGGCGTGCACTGCTTGAGCCAGGCGTTTTTGTAGGGCGTGAAAACCGAGAAAGGCGTGTTGGACTGCGTCAACACCTCGCCGCGCTCAAACACCACGTGGTCCTTGCTGGTGTGCAGGGCCACGCCCAGGTCGGCCAGGTGGCCACGCACACGGGCGTCGCGGGCCAACGACTGGGGCTCGTCGTCGTGGTTGGCAAACACCGCCTGGACTGAAAGCCCAGCCGCCAACGCGGGAATCTCGGTGTGCGCCCAGCCGTGGCGCACCAACAGCCTGACGCCTTCGGTGCCATGCGACGCGGCCAGCGCCTGCAGTTCGGCGTCCACGCCCAACAGGCTGTCGCGGATGAACTCGACCCGCCGATCGGCCCGCTGCCCCAGCTGAATCAAGGGGTCGAGGATGTCGCGGTCGAAGACAAAGACGCACCACACCTGGCGGGCGGCGCGCAACGCGTGGTAAAGCGCGGCGTGGTCCTGCACGCGCAGGTCCCGCCTCATCCAGACCAGGGCGCGGCTCATCGAAGCGGTGGGTTCCTTGTGCATGGTGGTGTGCATGCGGTGAAGTGTGCCGCACGCCTAGAATCCATGGCATGGGCCCCGCCACTCGCATCGACCTCACCAACCAGTTCCTGATTGCCATGCCCGGCATGGCCGACCAGGCCTTTGAGGGTTCGGTGGTTTACCTGTGCGAGCACAACCAGAACGGTGCACTGGGCTTGGTCATCAACAAGCCCATCGACATCAAGGTCAAGGGCCTGTTTGAGAAAGTCGAACTCAAGCTGGACCGCCATGAACTGGGTGAACAGCCGGTCTACTTCGGTGGCCCGGTGCAGACCGAGCGCGGCTTTGTGCTGCATGAAAAAAGGCAGCCCGGCGCCACGCCCTACAACTCCACCATGTCGGTGCCGGGTGGCCTGGACATGACCACCAGCAAGGACGTGCTCGAAGCCTTGGCCGATGGCAGCGGGCCCGCCCGGGTGCTGATCACGCTGGGCTACAGCGGCTGGCAGGCCGGTCAGTTGGAAGACGAACTGGGGCGCAACGGCTGGCTGACGGTGGACGCCGACCCGGCTGTCATTTTCGACACGCCGATCGAAAAGCGCTACGACCGCGCGATGGGCCTGCTGGGCTTTGACCCGCGCATGCTGTCCCAGGAGGCTGGGCATGCCTGAGTACGGCGGCTGAACCTGGCGGCTGAGCACCGTGGCTGCCCAGACTTACCTCAGTTTTGATTTTGGATTGCGCCGTGTGGGTGTCGCCGTGGGCAACACCCTGCTCGGGCAGGCCACCCCCTTGAAAACCGTGGCGGCGGTGGGCCTTGCGCGCTTTGCCGCGTTGCAGGCGCTGATCCACGAGTGGCAGCCAGCCGCGCTGGTGGTGGGCGTGCCGTTTCACCCCGACGGAGCGGCCCATGACAATACCCGGCGGGCCCGTCGTTTTGCCCGCCAGCTGCAAGGGCGTTTCAATTTGCCCGTGCATCAGGTGGACGAGCGCTACACCACCACCGAAGCCTTGTCGCAGGGCGCTGCGGACGCCGATGCGGGTGCAGCGGTCATCATCCTGGACCAATTTTTTCGACAGATTCAGAGCGACACCGATGCTGCAGCTTGACGCCGAGTCCCTTTACGCCGAACTGCGCCAAGGCGTGCGCAGCCTGCTCCGACCCGACAGTGCCCTGGTCGGCATCTGGAGCGGCGGCGCTTGGCTGGCCGAGCGCCTGCAAACCGACTTGGGGCTGCCTGGCGCGCATGGCGTCATCAGCAGCACGCTGCACCGCGACGACTTTTCAGCCCGTGGCCTGGCCAGCGGCACCGACCCCACCCACCTGCCGTTTTCGATCGACGGGCGGCATGTGCTGCTGGTCGACGACGTGCTCTACACCGGCCGCACCATCCGCGCCGTGGTCAACGAGCTGTTTGACTTCGGTCGCCCGGCCAGCGTGACCCTGGCGGTGCTGGTCGACCGGGGTGGGCGCGAACTGCCGGTGGCGGCGGCCTTTTCGGCGGCCAAGATCGTGTTGCCCTCGCACCAGAAGCTGACCATGGCCAAAGCGCCGGACGGCGGCTTTTCCTTCACCGTGCGCGAGGCCGCATGCTGATGCGCCGCAACCCCCAGCTCAACCGCAACGGCGAGCTGATTCACCTGCTGTCCATCGAAGGGCTGCCCAAGGCCGTGCTGACGCAGATCTTGGATACCGCGGGCACCTTTCTCAGCGTCAACGACCGCGAGGTGAAGAAAGTGCCGCTGCTGCGTGGCAAGAGTGTCTTCAACCTGTTCTTCGAAAACAGCACGCGCACCCGCACCACGTTCGAGATTGCCGCCAAGCGCCTGTCGGCCGACGTGATCAACCTGGACATCGCGCGCAGCAGCACGGCCAAGGGCGAAAGCCTGCTCGACACCATCTCCAACCTGTCGGCCATGCACGCCGACATGTTCATCGTGCGCCACGCCGAAAGCGGGGCGCCTTACCTGATCGCCCAGCATGTGGCGCCGCATGTGCACGTGGTCAACGCCGGTGACGGCCGCCATGCGCACCCGACGCAGGGGCTGCTGGACATGTACACGATCCGGCACTTCAAGAAGGACTTCAACCAGCTGACCGTGGCCATCGTGGGCGACATCGTGCACAGCCGCGTGGCGCGGTCCGACATCCATGCGCTGACCACGCTGGGTGTGCCCGAGATCCGCGCCGTCGGCCCCAAGACCCTGGTGCCGGGCGACCTCAAGGACATGGGCGTGCGCGTCTGCCACGACCTGGCCGAGGGCATCCGCGGCGCCGACGTGATCATCACCCTGCGCCTGCAGAACGAGCGCATGAGCGGGGCGATGCTGCCGAGCGCCGGCGAGTACGCCAAGACCTTCGGCCTCAGCCCCGAGAAGCTCGCGCTCGCCAAGCCCGACGCGATCGTCATGCATCCGGGGCCGATCAACCGCGGCGTCGAGATCGACTCGGCGGTCGTCGACGGCAAGCAGAGCGTGATCCTGCCGCAGGTGACCTTCGGCATCGCCGTGCGGATGGCGGTGATGTCGATCATCGCCGGCAACAGCGCGTGAGAGAACATGACTGAGCGGCTGCTGATCTCCAACGCCCGGCTGGTCGATCCTGCGACCGGCCGCGACGAGCCCGGCACGATCGCCCTCGCCGACGGCCGCATCGTCGCGAGCGGGGCCAGGGCGCCCGGCGATTTCACGCCGGAGCGGACGATCGACGCCGGCGGCGCGGTCGTTGCGCCCGGCCTGGTCGACCTGT
>JANMHH010000045.1:0-11355 GCA_031375065.1 Rubrivivax sp.
TGGCCTTGGTGGACCGGCGGCTTGCTGTTGACCTTGGCCGCCGGCCTGCACCTTGGCCTGACCACGCCCTGGCAAGCGCAGGCCAGCGAACGCTTGACGCAGCATGCTGCGGCGGTGAGTACAGCGGGCTTGGATTCCAGACGTGATGTCGCAGCAACACCAAAGACGACAGCGGTTGCTAATCTGCCCCCAGAAAGCCTGAGCCCGAAGCGCGCTGCAGCGCTGCTGGCGCTGGCCCAACGCCAGGGCCTGGCCACCACGCTGGTGCAAGAACAGACCGACAGCAGCGGCCAGCTTCAGGTGTCCATGCAGGGCAAAGCGCGCTACCCGGCCTTGCGCCTGCTGGTGGGCGGCGCCTTGACGGCGGACCCTGCGCTGATCCTGGAACGCATGAGTCTGCGGCGGGCCGAGTCGACAACACCCGAGCTTGACTTTGACCTGCTGTGGACCTTTTCGCAGCGCAAACCACTGACCGCTTCTGACACACCTGACACACTTGACACCCGTGTGGCCCAACGGGGTTTGCCATGAGGCCGGCGCTGCTGTGGGCCGCTGCCGCCACGGTCGTGGCCACCGTGGTGGTGTCCTGGCTGCCAGACGAGGAGTCCTTGGCCATACCCGCTCACGCTCGCAGTCAGCATGCCGCAGAACCACAGCCCGGCCGTGATGCGCCCGATGCCAGCCCAATCGAACCCGCGGCAACTTGGGTCGTGCCCTTTTCTGCGCCCGCCTCTGCGCCCAGGTCTGCGCCCTTCATTGCGCCCATTCCGGCCAACCCCTCCGCACTCCCCCACCGCGAACCTTGGCCGCGCATCCAGGCCGCCGAAGAGGCCGCGTGGACGCCGCCAGCACCTCCCGTTCGTGCCGCACCATCCAGCGCTGCCACTGAAGCCCCACCACCGCCGCCCCCGCCCGCCTTTGCCTACCAGTGGCTGGGCCAATTGGTGGAGGACGGTCGAACCCGCCTGTTTTTGGCGGGGCCACAGGGCACCGAGGTCCACGCCATCGGCGACGTCTTGCCCACAGGCTGGCGCATTGACGGCGTGCAAGACGGCCAATTGCAGCTGACCTGGATGGCCACGGGCGCCACGGTCAACGTGGCCGCACGGCCCTGAACCCCTGAAAACCACCACCCCCATGCCTGAGCGACAGCCTTCCCCACAACGCCGTTGGCAGACGCTGGCCGCAGCGGCCTGCCTGGCGCTGCTGCTCAGTGCTTGTGCATCCACCGTCATCGACGAAGCCGAGCGTTTGTCGCTGGGTGGCCGCTACGAAGAAGCGCTGCAGACCCTGGACGACGCGTTGCGCCGCCAGCCCGACGACGCAGCACTGCGCACCAGCCACAGCCGGCAAAAAGAGCGGGTCCTGGTTCAGCTGAGTACCCAGGTAGAACTGGCACTGGCCGGCGCCCGCCTGGAGGAAGCCCAGCGCCTGCTCGACCGCGCACGAACGCTGGACGCCGGCCTGCCCCGGTTCACGAACCTGCTCGAAGCGCTCAAACAGGCCCGCGCACAACAGCAGGCCGCGGCCACAGCTTCTCCATCAGCCGCCCCACCGGCAACCCAAGGCGCGGTCAGCAACACGCCGGGCGGTGCGGGCAACAGCACCCATCACCATGCGCTCGGCAGCGACGGGGCCCGCCCGGCAGCCACGCCCATGCAGCCCACGACCATGGGGCCCAGCTTTCAAAAGCCGGTGACGCTGGAATTTCGCGAAACCCCGTTGCGACAGGTCTTCGAATCCCTGGCCCGCAGCAGCGGCGTGAACTTTGTGTTCGACAAGGACGTGCGCACCGACGTGCGGGTGACCGTGTTGCTGCGCGGTGTGACGCTGGACGAGGCCATGCGTGTGATCCTGGCCACCCAGCAACTGGACCGCAAGCTCTTGAACGAGCAGACCGTGTTGATCTACCCCAATACAGCGCCCAAGCAGCGCGAGCACCAGGAACTGGTCACGCGGGTCTTGTACCTGGTCAACGCCGACCCCAAGCAAGCGCTGAACCTGGTGCGGGTGATGACCAAGACACGTGACGTGGTGGTGGATGAGCGCCTGGGTGCGCTGGTGGTGCGCGACACGCCCGAGGTGGTGCGCCAGATCGAAATGCTCCTGGCCGCGGTCGACCTGGCCGAACCCGAAGTGATGCTGGCCGTCGAGGTGCTGGAAGTGGCCAGCGACCGCCTGGACGAGTTGGGGCTGAGCTGGCCGACCAGCATCGGGTTTGGCATTCCGGGCGCCGCCAGCCTGGTTGAACTGGGCGCCAACGGCTTTCGCGGGCTGGTGGCCAACCCGGCGCTGAGCGCCGCCTTGCGTGGCAAAACCGGCACCACCAACCTGCTGGCCAACCCCACCATCCGGGCCCGCAACCGCGAAAAAGCCAAGGTGCAGATTGGCGAAAAGTTGCCGGTCTTCACGTCCACTGCCGCCACCGTCAACGTGCCCGGTTCCACCGCGGTGAACTACCTCGATGTCGGCCTGAAGCTGGACGTGGAGCCCAGCGTGCAGCTCGATGGTGAGGTGATCATCAAGGTCGCGCTGGAGGTCACCAACCTGCTGCGCGAGGTGGCTGGCCCTAACGCCTCACTCGCCTACCAGGTGGGCACCCGCATGACCACCACGTCGTTGCGGCTGAAGGACGGCCAGACCCAGGTGCTGGCCGGACTGATCAACAACCAGGACCGGCAAAACGCAACAGGCCTGCCCGGTTTGTCAGAGATGCCCTTGCTGGGCCGCTTGTTTGGCGTGCGGCGCGACGAACGCAGCAAGACCGAGATCGTCATGCTGATCACGCCGCGCATCGTGCGCAACCTGCTGTTGCCCAGCACCAGCGCCGCCACACTGCCGTCCGGCACCGACACCCAGCCAGGCGCGCTGCCTTTGCGCCTGGCAGCCACGGCCCGCACGGCCGTCGGACCTGGCCGCGGCGCTGCCGCCAGGTCGGCAGCAGCGGCCGAACCGGCTGTTGCTGAGGCCGCCGAGGCCACGCCCGAAGGCCTGACGCTGGCTTCCAGCGCCAGCGCGCGTGTCGGCGGCACCTTGGCCGTCACCTTGGTCAACCGGGGCAGCACCAAGTCCACCGGAGAACTGCTGTTTGACGCCAGCCAAGTGCAACCCGCCAGTGCCCAGCCCGCCAACGCCAGCCCCGGGCGCTTGGCCTTTGCGCTGGATCCTCAGGCCGAAGCGGCCTTTGTCTTTCGTGTGCTGCCGGCCGCTGCGGGGCAGGTGGTGGCCATGCAGGCCAGCGCCGACACGCCCACGCGGGGCCAGGTGCAGGTGCAGGTGCCGCCTGCGGCGGCCTCACCGTGAGCGCCTTCCAGGTGGTGTCCCTGTGAGTCAGGCGTTGGAGGTCAAGCCATGAGACGCCCAAGGCTGGGCTTCACGCTGATCGAGATGGTGGTGGTGCTGGCCATCGTCGGCATCCTGGTGCTGGCTGCCCAACCGCTGCACGAACTGGCGCTGCGCCGCAGCCAAGAGACTGCTTTGCGCCACGCCTTGCGCGAGGTGCGCACCGCCATCGACGAACACCGCCGTGCGGTCCAGCGCGGGGTGGTGGCAGCAGGGGCCAACAAGTCCCCTTTCCCGCCCGACTTGCAAAGCCTGGTGGGCGGGGTTGCGGTGCTCAGTGCGCCTGGGCAGGCGCCGGGTGAAGCACGCCTGTATCTGTTGCGCCGCTTGCCGCGCGACCCCTTCGCAGACGCCGACGTCCCGGCTCACGAAAGCTGGGGCCTGCGCGCCAGCACCAGCCCACCGACCGCACCGCAGGCGGGCAGCGATGTCTTTGACATCTACTCCAGAAGCGAGCTGCGGGCCCTGGACGGCACACGCTACCGGGACTGGTGAAGCCGTGAAAAATCTGCTTGTGAAGGGCGGACCGTGAAGAGCCGTCAGCGCCACGGCTTCACGTTGATCGAACTGATCGTCGTGATGGCCATCGTTGCACTGCTGGTGACGATTGCGGCACCGCGCTACTTGCAAAGTGTGGACCGCGCACGAGAGGCCACCTTGCGCACGTCGTTGGGCGTCATGCGCGACGCCATCGACCGCTTTGCCGCAGACCGCGGGCGCTACCCGGAGACCCTGGAAGAGCTGGTCACCACCCGCTACCTGCGCAGCCTGCCCGAGGACCCCATGTCGGGCCGACGTGACGCCTGGGTGCTCTTGGCGCCGGCGCCCGACAGCGTGCTGCAAGGCCAGGTGTCCGACGTGCGCAGCGGCGCGGCAGGAAGAGGCCGCGATGGAGCCCTTTATGCCGAGTGGTAGTCGCGTGCAGATTTTGCGCAAGCCGGGTTCGCAGCAGGGAATGACCTATCTGCTCCTGCTCTTTATCCTGGCCTTGGGCGGCGCCGGCATGGCCGCGTTGGGTGAGCGCTGGGAGCTTGCAGCCCAACGCGAGCGCGAAGCCGAACTGCATTTCCGCGGGGGGCAGTTCAGCCGAGCCCTGGCCAGTTGGCGTGACACCCCTGCAGCAGGGCGCGAGCCGGCCCCGCGAAGGCTGGAAGACCTGCTGACCGACGAGCGCGTGTCGCCCCCCGTGCACCACCTGCGCCGGTTCTACGCTGACCCCTTCACCGGCCAAGCCGATTGGGAGCTGCTGCGCAACCCGCAGGGCCTGATCGTGGCGGTGGCCAGCCGCTCGCGCAAGCCTGCGTTGCGCCGCCATGGCATGGAGCTGCGCGCGGGCGCCAACCCTGCCGAACCTGCGGTCGGCGACTGGCTGTTTGCTGCCGACCCACCAGAGGCTTCACCCCCAGCCAAAGAACGCCTTCGATGAGTCAACTGCTGCCCCAATTGCTAACGGCCGCCCAAGCGGCCACGTCCAACGACTTGCCGGGAGCGTCCAGCCCGTCGTCTCGCTACGCCGATGCACTGGTGCGGCTGATCGAAACCGCGCCCAAGGTGTCCCGTCGCCCGCAGTTCTTTCTCTGGAGTCAGGGCTCGCTGCACAGCCTCTTGCCCCACCTGGTGTTGATCTGCGGCGCCTATGTGCGCCAGAAGCGGGCCTTGGCGCTCAGCGTGTTTCAAAGCGTGGTGATATCGCCGCAGACCCTGCAAGACCTGAGCGACCCAAACAGCGCCTTGATGAAGGCCTTCGCTGCCGAGTGGGTCCATGGCGGCGGCAAACCCTTGGTGCTGTCCATCGACATGCTGAACGGCCAAGCCCAAGCCCAAGCCATTCGCCTGCAGGCTGAGACCGGTCCGATGCAGCTGCTGGTGCACGGCGTGTCAAGGCCCCAGCGTCTGTCTGAGTTGGAAAGCCTCTTCGTCCTGCTTCGCCCTGCGTCTGAGCTTGACGCTGATGGCTTGGCCCATTCGATCCGCTGCCTGGAGTCACTGATTCCTTGCCTGCACGCCACCTGGCGACAGGTTCTCAACACCGACTTCGTTTTGGGTTCGGATCAACTGGCGCCGAGGGAGTCGGACAGTGGCAATGGGCGGCTGGCAACGTCCGACCCGCAAAAACTCACCGAGCGCGAACATGAAATTCTGATCGGCGCACGCGAAGGCAAAAGCAACCTGCAAATCGGTCAAGACCTGAACATCAGCGCCTTGACCGTCAAGAACCACATCCAGAAAATCCTGCGCAAGTTGGGTGCCCGCAACCGCGCTCACGCCGTGGCGCTGGCCATGGCTCGGGGCTTGTTCTCAAGCAGTGTGTGAGTGCAGAAGTCTTCGTAGGCGCGGCGCAGGCCCTGCTCCAGTGGCATGCTGGCTCGCCAACCCACCGCTGAGAGCCGCGAAACGTCCATCAGCTTGCGGGGTGTGCCGTCGGGCTTGCTGCGGTCATAAACGATCTCGCCCTGGAAGCCCACCACCTGGCCCACCAAGCGGGCCAGGTCGGCAATGGTGTGATCGTGGCCCACGCCAATGTTGATCAGCGGTGGCTCGAAACGCCCCGTGATGGCTTCGTCGCTGCCCAGCAAATCGCCGTAGCGGTCTTCGGGCAGGTTCATGATGTGAACGCAGGCGTCGGCCATGTCTTCGATGTACATGAACTCGCGCTTGGGCGTGCCACTGCCCCACACCGTCACGGTGTCGGCACCATGCGCCTTGGCCTCATGAAACTTGCGCAGCATCCCCGGGATCACATGGCTGTGCGAGGGGTGGTAGTTGTCGCCAGGCCCATACAGGTTGGTGGGCATGGCCGCCAGGTACTTGGTGCCGTACTGGCGGTTGTAGGACCAGCACATTTCAATGCCGGCAATCTTGGCCAGGGCATAGGGCCGGTTGGTGGGCTCCAAGGCGCCGCTGAGCAGGCTGCTCTCTTGCAAGGGCTGCGCTGCCAGCCGCGGGTAGATGCAGCTCGACCCCAGGAAGAACAACCGTTCCACCTGGGTCTGCCATGCGGCATGGATGACGTTGGTCTGGATGGCCAGGTTGTCGCGCACAAACTCGGCCGGCAGGGTGTTGTTGGCAATGATGCCGCCCACCTTGGCCGCGGCCAGGAAGACATAGGCCGGTCGCTCGCGCCGGAAAAAGCCTTCGGTGGCCACCGAGTCCGTCAGGTCCAACTCGGCGCGACTGCGCAACAGCAAGTTGGTGTAGCCGGCCCGCTGCAAGCGCCGGACGATGGCACTGCCAACCAAACCACGGTGGCCGGCAACATAGATGGGGGCGTCGGTTTGCATGGCACTCACTCGTGGGGTTTGAAAGACGAAAAACCGGCCTGTCGCAGCAAGCTGTCGCGGCGGGCTTGTGTGTAGTCGGACTCCACCATTTCCTGCACCAGTTCGGCAAACGTGGTGGTCGGTGTCCAACCCAGTTGCTCGCGGGCCTTGCTGGCGTCACCCAGCAAGGTCTCCACTTCGGTGGGGCGGAAATAGCGCGGGTCCACTCGCACGATCACGTCGCCAGGCTTGCACTGGGCGCGCAGGTGCCCAGCGGTCTCATGGACGGTCACAACCATGCCCACTTCATCGGTACCGCGGCCCTCAAAGGCCAGCTCGATGCCCAGCACCGCTGCGGCGCGGCGCAGCAGGTCGCGAACGCTGTGTTGTTCGCCCGTCGCAATCACATAGTCTTGTGGCTGGTCCTGCTGCAGCATCAACCACTGCATGGCCACGTAGTCACGTGCATGGCCCCAGTCGCGCAAGGCGTCCAGGTTACCCATGTACAAGCAATCTTGCAGACCCAGCGCCATGCGCGCCAAGGCCCGGGTGGCCTTGCGGCTGACGAAGGTCTCGCCGCGCAAGGGGCTCTCATGGTTGAACAAGATGCCGTTGCAGGCGTACAGACCGTAAGCCTCGCGGTAGTTGACCGTGATCCAGTAGGCGTAAAGCTTGGCCACCGCATATGGGCTGCGCGGATAAAAGGGCGTGCGCTCGGTTTGCGGGCTTTGTTGAACCAGCCCATAGAGTTCAGAGGTGCTGGCCTGGTAGAAACGGGTCTTGCGTTCGAGACCCAGGATGCGGATGGCCTCCAGCAGGCGCAGCGTGCCCAGGCCGTCGACATCGGCGGTGTACTCGGGCTGCTCAAAGCTCACCGCCACATGGCTCATGGCGCCCAGGTTGTAGATCTCATCGGGCTGCACCTGCTGCACGATGCGGATCAGGTTGGTGCTGTCGCTCAAGTCGCCGAAGTGCAGCGTGAAGCGGTGGTTCTGAACATGCGGGTCCTGGAACAGGTGGTCCACCCGCTCGGTGTTGAACAGCGAGGTGCGGCGCTTGATGCCGTGCACGTGGTAACCCTTGGCCAGCAGCAATTCAGCCAGGTAGGCGCCGTCCTGGCCCGTGATTCCGGTGATGAGAGCAGTCTTGGTCATGGTCTTCGAGGTGTACGGCCGCAGCGCAGCGGATGGGGCCGATGGGTGACGGCAGGTCGGTAACGGCAAGTCGGTAACGGCAAGTCGGTAACGGCAGATCGGTCTAAACAGCTCAGTCGGGTCGCAGGATGCCCAGGCTCATGGCGCGTGAGATGGCGTGCGCGCGGCTGCTGGTGCCCAACCGGCGCAGGATGTTCTGAATGTGGTTCTTCACCGTCCACTGGCTGCAGTCCAGCACTTCGGCGATTTCTGAGTTGGTCTTGCCTTCTTTGATCAGCGACAGGATTTCCTGCTGGCGTCGTGTCACCACCCGGGTGTCGCGTGGCGCTTGCGCCATTTGCATGTCCCGTTCGTTGTGCAACACCCGTTGAAAGGTGTGGTGCAGATGAGGCACCAGCATTTGCACGGCGTGGCACAAGCTGGCGTCCAGGTCTTGTGCGACGCGGGAGAAGGCGTATACGGCGCCCACCTGACCGTCGTGTCCCATCAGGACGCGGGTGGCCAGGTTCTGCAGTTCGTTGTTGCTGACCAGTTCGCAGAGCAAACGGTGTGACGCCCGGCTGTCACTGGTCTCGCAGCAGATGACCTCGTCGGCTTGTGCGCCCAGCCCTTGCAAACGCGGCAACAGGCCCTGATGGGAGTCGGCCACCGCGGCAAAGTGCTCGGCCTTGAAATAGCGGCTGGCGCTGAAGTGGTGAAGCGTCAAGCTGGACTTGCCGGGGTCTCTGACGCCGCAGATCAGGATCTGGTGCGGCACCAAACCCTGCACGGAGCTTTGCGTCCAGACATAGAACTGCTGTCGGCTTTGCACGTCAACGGCAGCTTCAACCGTGTTGGCAAAGCGCTCGCGGCGAATGTCGTCCATGCGAACGATGGTGCTCATGTCGTGCGTAGTTGATTCTGTTGCCTTGGGGGTGCGCCGCTCTTCGCTTTGCTGCTCAAAGGGACACCGCTCATGCCTGTCATGTGCGCAGCCCCTTTTCAGCCCTGAGCTGACCCCAAGTTGGCAGCGCCGCGGTCACCCAGCGATGCCAGCTGCGCCAGGGCAACTGGCGTTGGATGTCAGACCTCAAGACGCGTCAGCTTAGTGATGCCCTGTGACAGCGTTCACGTCGGCAGATGCACCCCCCCTGCCGAATGGAGCAAGTGCGCCACGCGCTCGCTTCAGCGAACGGCCAGGACTGCCGTAGCGCCTCAATTCAACGCCTCAGTTTGGCGCCTCAGTTTGGCGCTTCAGCGGCCGATATCTGAGGCTCAACCACACGGTCCGCAGTTCTGGCGGATGCACCCAGGGCCCCGCGCGCATGCCACTCAGACCACCAACTCGCCACTGTCTCGTTTTTGTTGGCATGGCAGGAACTTTTCGGGGACGATGGCGGGTGCTCTCCACCGCCTTGGCCCTGGTGTTGGCCGCCTGCGGCGGCGGCTCGGGCGTGGCCGACGGCGACATCGGCTCCACCCAGGCTGCTGTGAACAGCGGCACTGGCACCGTGACCACGCCATTGGCCGGGACAACCACCACGGCGCTGAACGCTGACACGTCAACAAACAGCCCCGCCACCCCGTTGCCCACGCCAAGTCCCGTGCAGGGCGCCGCTGCGCAACAGCTGGACTTCAGTTTCGACCTGCTGACCTCCCGCACCACCAGTGCGGGGGTCTTCACCGTCGATGGCCAGTTGATTCGCACGCTGTGGCGCGGCGAAAGGTTGGCTGCAGGGCGGCACAACCGAAGCTGGGACCATCGGCTGGACAACGGCCAGGCCGCCGCAGCGGGCAGCTTCACCGTGCGGCTGATTCACCACGACGTCAAGTACCAGTGGGACGGCGTGGTGGGCAACACGTCTGCTGCGGCAGGCCGCACGCCCCACCGGTCGTTTCTGCCGCCCATGAGCTTGGCGGCGGACGGCGTTCAACTGCACATCGGCTTGGGCTACAACGAAGCCCAACCGATCCTGACGGGCCTGCACGTGGACGACCCCCAACGGCCTGCGCCACAAGTCAGCCATGTCGATCCCTTCATTGGCGCGGGTTTGGTGGCTTCCGATGGGCAGCAGCTCTTTGTCGCTCACACCGGCGGCATTCACCGTGGCAGCTTCATCTTCGCGATGAAGCTGACCGACGGTAGAAAGGTCGAGTTTTCGCAAGGCCAGGCGCAGTGTCTGAACACCTTGCCCAACAGCACCGCTTGCTACCCCGACCAGAACTACCGCAGCGTCCTCGCTTCACGAGCACCAGGCGAACCGCAGCCCACGGGGCTGGCGGTGCAGCGCCAAGGCCATTTGTTGGCGGTGGCCTACGGACTGGAAGACCAGATTCGGGTCTACGACAAGCGCACGGGCCAACTCCTGTCGCAATGGTCGGCGCCGCTCTCAAAACACAGCCAAAACCAGTTGGCGATGGCTGCCAACGGTGACCTGTGGGTGGTTTCGGGGACCGCCGTTTTGCGCTACACCAACATCGGCGGGCAGCCACTGCTGGTGCAAACCCTGAGCGGCTTGACGCGACCGCTGGCCTTGGCCAGCGACCCCACGAACGACTCGCACATCTGGGTGGCCGACGGCGGCGGCAGCCAGCAAGTGCTTCGTTTTGACCGCAACGGCCAGGCCGACCGTGTCATCGGGCAGCGTGGTGGCTTGACGGCACAAACGGCCGTCAGCCCCGATCGCCTGTGCTTTGCGTTTGATGCGCTGCGCGAACAAACCGCTCTGGCCGTCGATGGGCAAGGCCAACTGTGGGTGGTTGACTCCTGCAACAACCGTCTGCTGCGCTTCACGGCCGACGGCCGCCTGAGCACGACGGTGGCATGGCTGCCTGCGTCGTACGTGTCTGCCGTCGACAGCCAGCGCCCACGGCGCGTGTTCGCCAGCTTCTTGGAGTTCGAGGTGGACTATGGGCAAGCCTTGGGCAGCACCGATTCTTGGCGACTGGTTCGCAACTGGCTGCCGTCATTGCCCGCAGCATTGCGCGATGTTCAGTCGCAGAACTACCAATTCGGCGGCTTCCGTTTGGTCACCACGCTGAACAACGGCCGCACGCTGGCCCAGATGGACGTGGCGGGCAAGGTGGTGATCGTGGAACTGGTCAACGGCAGCCCGGTGAAGGAAGTGCTGCGCTTGGCCGCCACAGCAGCCAACGCTTCGCCGTGGGTCCTGCATGCCAATGGCGACCTGGTTCAGTTGCAAGACCAAGGCGGTACCCAGATGGTGGTTCGCCGCGCCTTGGAGGGTTATGAGGCCAACGGCAGCCCGCGCTGGGCCAGCACGCCCACCACCTTGGCAACGGTCCCCAAGGCGCCGGGCAGTCCTTACCACCGCATGGGCACCTTCGCCGGGTTGACCGGCCCACGTTTGCCCGTCACCGAATCGGGTAAGTTGATTCTGTTCAACCCTGGCGTAGAAGCCAGTGAGGGCATGCACCTGGGCTCGGTCAATCTGGGCGATTCACAGTGGACCTGGCAGGCCAGCCCCAGCGGCGCGATGGACGGGCGCGGCAGTTTTCAAACCCGCAGCAGCGACGCCAAGATTCACTACGGCGGCAACGTGGCGCTCAGCAGCGGCCGCTCGGTGCTGTACGGCTACCACGGTGAATTTTTCACCGAC
>JANMHH010000048.1:0-14057 GCA_031375065.1 Rubrivivax sp.
GAATGAAACGCATGCTCTCCAAAACGATGCCTCCCACAGCCACGCCTTCGACAGCCACGCCTTTCAAAGCCACAACGCCACGATGACTTTTGCCGGCGCCCACACCGCGCACCTCGACACCTTCACGCGCGACAACCTGCCGCCGCCCGAAGCCCTGCCCGAGTTCATTTTTGAAGGCCCCGAGCTTCAGTTCGGCGACCACCTGAACTGCGCCACCGAACTGCTGGACGGCCCGGTTGCACGCGGCCACGGCAACCGCCTGTGTGTGCAAGGGCGGGTGCTGCAGGAGCCCGTGCGCTGGACCTATGCCGACCTGCAGGCGCAGGCCAATCGCATCGCCAACGTGCTGGTGCACGAGATGGGCCTGGTCAGCGGCAACCGCGTGCTGCTGCGCGGCGCCAATTCGCCAATGTTGGCGGCCTGCTTCCTGGCCATTTTCAAGGCCGGCGGTGTGGCGGTGGGTAGCATGCCGCTGCTGCGCGCCAGTGAGTTGGCGGCCATCATCAACAAGGCCCAGGTCAGCCACGCGCTGTGCGACGCGGCATTGGCAGATGAGTTGGCGCTGGCCCTGCCGCACAGCCCCAGTCTGCGCCAGGTGCTGCATTTTGGTGGCGACCTGGAAGCGCGTGCCGCCGCGCAGTCGCCGCACTTTGACAACGTGGACACCGGGGCACTGGACACCTGTTTGATCGCCTTCACGTCGGGCACCACGGGCGTGCCCAAAGGCACCATGCACTTCCACCGTGACCTGGTGGCGGCCTGCCGCTGCTGGCCGCCGCATGTCTTGCGCCCCGGGCCGGACGACGTGTTCATCGGCAGCCCACCGCTGGCCTTCACCTTTGGCCTGGGCGGCTTGTTGCTGTTTCCGATGAGCGTGGGCGCCAGCACGGTGTTGATCGAAAAGGCGTCGCCCGACGCGCTGCTGCAGGCCATGGCGCAGTACCACGCCAGCGTCTGCGTGACCGCGCCCACGTCCTACCGCGTCATGGCGCTGCATTTGCAGCAGCAGCGGGCTCAGCCGGGCCAGCCGACATCCGATCTGGGCTCGCTGCGCAAGTGCGTCAGCGCGGGCGAAGCCCTGGCCGCAGCCACCCGCCTGCTGTGGAAGAGCACCACGGGCATCGAGATCATCGATGGCATTGGCTCCACCGAAATGCTGCACATCTTCATTTCGGCCGACGAAGCGCATGCCAAGCCCGGCGCCACCGGCACCGCGGTGCCGGGCTACCGCGCCACCGTGCTGGGCGACGATGGCCGGCCCGTGCCGCGGGGTGTGGTTGGCCGTCTGGCGGTCAAGGGCCCCACCGGTTGCAAGTACCTGGCCGACGCGCGCCAGTCCAACTATGTGCAAGCGGGCTGGAACCTGACCGGGGACGCCTACCTGATCGACGAAGAGGGGCAGTTCGTCTACCAGGCCCGCACCGACGACATGATCATCTCGGGCGGCTACAACATCGCCGGCCCGGAAGTCGAAGGCGCGCTGCTGTTGCACCCGGCGGTGGCCGAGTGCGGTGTGGTGGGCCAGGTCGATGAAGCGCGCGGCATGATCGTCAAGGCCTTTGTGGTGCTCAAGCCAGGCCATGTGGGCGATGCCAACATGGCCAAGGCGCTGCAGGACTTTGTCAAGCAGGCCATTGCGCCCTACAAGTACCCACGCGAAATCGCCTTCAGAGACGCCTTGCCGCGCACCGAGACCGGCAAGCTGCAGCGCTTCAGGCTGAAGTCTGGGGCTTGAGCGGCACCGCTTTGCCGCTGCGGCCATAGGTCATGCGGGCCCACAGTGCTTCCATCGGGCCGCGTTCATGCGTGCGCAGCCACCAGTAGCTCCACGGCACCTGCACCGCGAAGAAGATGAAGACCGACAGGGCCAGGCCGGCTGCCGGCCCGACCTTGGCCCACAGGCCAAAGCCCCAGCCGTAGAACAAGGTGGTGCAGATGGCGGTTTGCATCAGGTAGTTGGTCAGCGGCATGCGGCCGGCCAGCTCGAAGGGTCTGAACAGGCGCTTCCAAGTCTGGTGTTGAAAGAGCTGCACGATCAGCAGGACATAAAACACCATCAGCATGGGTCTGGAGATGTTGTAGCAAAGACCGGCAAAGGTCTTGATCAGTGAAGGGCCGGGCGTGCGGTTGGCCTCCCAGATCATCGTGGACGTGGTCGACAGCGCCAGGCCCACCACCAGCATGACCCAGGTCAGCCGCTTGATCTGGGGCATCAGTTCAGGGATGCGCTGGGCCCAGCGGCGGCGCCCGGCCAGCACACCCAGCAGCATGGTCAAGGTCATCGAGACGTACCAGCCGAAGGTGCCCCACAGCGAGTAGAGATCACCGTACTCGTGGGCCATGATGCGCATGTTCTCCCACACGGTGGCCCAGAAGCTGCCGGCGCCGTAAGCGGCGTCGTTGGTCAGCGCAAAGCCCTTGCCCAGCGCCACCCGGCTGGCCACGAATTCCTTGCTGACAAAGGCCACGCGCAGCAGGCTGGCCATCAAGGGGTAGACCAGGCAGCCCACCATCACCAGGACCAGCCCGCGGTCGCTGACCTTGCGCAAGCCAAACAGCAGCACGATGCCCAGGATGGCGTAGACGTGTAGCACGTCACCGGTCCAGAACACACAGGCGTGCACCACGCCAATCACCAGCAGCATCAGCAGGCGGCGCAGGTACAGCCGGTCTGCGCCCAGCGGGTCTTGCTGCTGCATGCGGGCAAACTGGATCGTGAAACCCAGGCCGAAAAGCACGCTGAACAGGCTGTTGAACTTGCCGGAAAAAAGTGCGTTGCGCACCTGCTCGGCCAACTGGTCCACCTGCAAAGGCCAGTAGTGCGAACCGTCGGACTCATGCCAGCCGCTGTAGCTGAAGCCGGGCATGTTCATGATCAGAATGCCCATCAGCGCAAAGCCCCGCAGCACGTCCAGGATGGAGATGCGCTCGGCGATGGGCAAGGCAGTCAATGCTGTGTGGTTCATGGATCGAAGCTCTCTGGCTGCACAGCGCAGTGGGCTGCGGCGGGCGCGATGATGCGCGTGGCCCCACGGGATGGGAAGCCCCCAAGTTGCTTCAACGCCAGGCCAGATGGGCTATGCCAGATGGCCAGCGCGGTGTTCAGTGCAGGCCAAACAGGTCGCGCATCGCCTGGCGGACTTGGCCTTGGCCCAGGGAACTGGTGTTGTGGTGGGTGCCCCCTTCAACCAGCACAAAGCGTTTGGGGGCTTGAGCGCGTTGAAAGAGCGATTGGCCCAGGGCGGGCTGGATCAGCCGGTCTTCACTGCCATGCACCACCAGCACCGGCGAGCCCACCCTGGCAATCTGCGCCGCTGCGTCAAAGCGTTGGGTGACAAACGGCCCCACCGGCAACCAGCCCCACTTGAAGGTGCCCACCACATCGGGGATCGACGTGAAAGTGCCTTCGACGATGAGCCCGGCTTCGTCAGGGACCTGGGCGGCCAGCATCACCGCGATGGCGCCGCCCAAGGAGTGGCCAAACAGGTAGCGCTGGGCCGGCGGCTGGGTTTGCGCCAGCCAATGCCAAGCCGCCTGGGCGTCTTCCAAGGCCAGCGCTTGTGAGGGCAATTCTTCGCTGCTGCGGCCAAAACCGCGGTAGTCGATGGCCAGCACGGCAAAGCCCATGTCATGCAAGCGGCGCATGCGGTGCGCGCTGCTGCGCACGTCCCAGCGCGCGCCGTGCAGGTACAGCAACTGCGGCGCCTCGGGCTTGGCCTGGGCCAGCAACAGGCCGTGCAGGCGCACCGCCTGGCCGGTGTTGGTGGATCGAAAGTCGATCCACACATCCTGCATGCCTTCGGCCGCCGCGGCACCGGCCCAGGTGCGGTTGCCGGGCTGGAAGATCCAGCGCCTTTGCTGTTCGTCCAGCGTGGCACAGCCACCGCCGACCAGCAAAACCAGCACGGCCAGCAGGGGCCACAGCACACCATGGCGCACCCAACCGCCGCGCCCCAGCCGTGCGGTCGGTGGCTTGGGGTCTGTGGGCGGCATGGGCGGCATGGGCGGCATCTTCGCAGGAAACCGTTCACCCGGCACTGGGCTCGACGATGGCTTGCGATCGGCTCGCTTTGGGTTCGGTGATGGCGCACACTCAGCCCACGACTGGCCCGGGCTTGCCCCGCTGTTTGCCCTCTTGTTGCAACCGGCCAATCGGTTACGCTTGGTCAGCGCGCGCACGTTGCGACAGGAGCCCTGCCCATGAAACCTGTGTCTGTTTTGCTCAAGGCCCGAGAAGGCACCCTTTGGCATGTTCGACCCGATGAGTCGGTGTTCTCGGCGCTGGAACTGTTGGCCCGTTACGAAGTGGGCGCCCTGATGGTGATGGAAGGCGGGCGGCTGGTGGGGGTGGTGTCGGAGCGCGACTACACCCGCAAGGTCGCCTTGCAAGGGCGCAACTCCAAGGAAACCCGGGTCGCTGACATCATGACCCGCAACGTCATCACCGTGACGCCGACCACCGGTACGCGGATTTGCATGTCCTTGATGAGCGAGAAAAAAATCCGCCACCTGCCCGTGGTGGACGGCAGCACGGTGGTGGGCATGATTTCCATCCGCGACATCCTGGACGACATCATTGCCGACCACGAGGCCACGATTGCGCAGCTCGAAAGCTACATCCAGTCCTAGCGGCGCCTGGGCGGGCTGGCCTGGCAGCCACGCTATGCTCCAAGGCTCATGACCGACAGTTCAGGCATCGACGAAGACATCCAGCGCCAGACGCTGGAGGTGGCACTTCGCAATGCGGCGAGCACCGTGCCTTTGCTGCAGGTGGCGGTCTTTTTCATTGCTTGGCTGGGTTGGGTAGCGGACCAGGTCACGGCGGCCTGGGTCACCTTCATCCTTGGCAGTCTGGTGTCGCTGTCGCGCTGGCTGATCACGCGGCAGCTGGCCGGTCGCCTGCTGACAGGGGAGGTCAAGCCGGCCCGCGTGATCCGCCTGATGGAAGGCAACGCCATCCTGGCCGGGGCGATGTGGGTGGTGGCCACGTTTTTCATCTACCCCACGCTGCCAGGCGCCAGCGGCACCGCCTACGGTGTGTTGGCCTGTGGATCGGTGGTGACGGCCGCGTTGTTCATGTCGGTGGTGGGCCGCGCCTTCTTGTACCTGGTGGTCTTGCAGGTGGGGGCGCTGGCCGTGGTTTCGCTGTTGCCGGGGCCTGCACAGTCCTACCCTTTGGCGGCGCTGACGGTGCTGTTTGGCCTGACCATGTACCGCGCCACGCGCGAGTTTCGCGACGTCACGCTGCAGTCGCTGCGCCACAGCGCCGAGGCCGATGAAGCCAACGTCTCGCTGTTGCGGGCCAAGGAGTTGGCCGAATCGGCCAACCTCGCCAAGAGCCAGTTCCTGGCCACCATGAGCCACGAGATTCGCACCCCGATGAACGGTGTGCTGGGTGCCATGGAGCTGTTGCGCCAGACCCCGCTGGACTTGCGCCAGCGCCGGCTCGTGAAAACCGCTGCCGCTTCGGGCGAATCGTTGATGGACATCCTCAACGACGTGCTCGACCACTCCAAGATCGAAGCCGGCAAGCTGGTGGTGGTGCAGTCCCCGATGTCGTTGCACTCGGTGGCTGCATCGGCCGCAGCGCTGTTCAGAGCGGCTGCAGAAAGCCGCGGCCTGAACCTGGCGCTGCAGATCGGCGACAACGTGCCCGACGGGGTGCTCGGGGACGCGCCGCGCCTCAAGCAGGTGCTGCTGAACCTCTTGGGCAATGCCGTCAAGTTCACCGAAAAGGGCGGGGTCACGATCCGGCTCAGCACCCAGCTTCGTGACGCGGTGTCGGCGCGGGTGCGGTTTGAAGTGGAAGACACCGGCATCGGCATTCCCGGCCCGTCGTTGGCAACGGTGTTTCAACCTTTTCACCAGGTCGACAGCACCCGTTCGCGTTTGCGCGGGGGCACGGGCCTGGGCTTGGCCATTTGCCAGCGCATCGTTCAGGCCATGGGTGGGCAGTTGGAAGTCAGCAGCCGGCTCGGTGCAGGCTCGGTGTTTTCGTTCACGCTCTTCATGCCATTGGCGCCCAACATGGTGTTGCCCAGTGCCGAGTCCGACTTCGGAGGTCTGGCTGAAAGTGGGCAGCTCAGCGGTGTGGTGCTGCTGGTCGAAGACAACGTGGTCAACCGCCTGATCGGCAGCGAGATGCTGAAGTCTTTTGGGGTTGAGGTGGTGGAAGCCGAAGACGGCGCCCAGGCGCTGTCGTTGATCGAGCAGCAAAAGGTGGACCTGGTCCTGATGGACATTCAGATGCCGGTGATGGACGGCTACGAGGCCACCCGCCTGGCCCGCGAGCGTGAAACCCGCTTGCGCTTGCCGCGCATCCCCATCGTGGCCCTGACGGCGAATGCCTTTGATGAAGACGCGGCGCTGGCTGTGGCAGCCGGCATGGACGCCCACCTGGCCAAGCCCTACTCGCGCGAGCAACTCAGAGAGCTGGTGCAGCGCTGGCTTTGAGGTGCGAGCTGATCTGGGAGCTGAGGTGCCGAGCGGGGCGCGATCTGCGGCGCGCGGTCGAGCCGTCCGACTGGCCCGCGTCTAGAGCGCCAGGCGCCGCGACTGGATCACCAGCAAGCCCTCGAAGATCAAGGTCTCCAGCGTTTCAAAGGGCATGTCGGTGATGGGTGCCAGCTTGACCGCGGCGCCGCCGGTCATCAACAGCATGGGCTCCTGGCCGGTCCGGGCCTGAAGCAGGCGGGCCTGGCGCTCCACAGCACCGGCAATCGCGTTGGAGCCACCGCTCATCAGCGCGTCGCTGGTGTTGGTGGGGAAGTCCACCACCTCGCCGGTGGGCACCTTCAGGCCTGCCGTACCTTGCTCCAGCGCGCGCAGCATCAGGCCAAATCCAGGCAGGATCAGCCCGCCCAGGAAGCGGCCGCTGGCGTCCAGGGCGTCGACGGTGACCGCGGTGCCGACCATCACCACCAGCGCTGGCCGTGGCGCGCCCGCGGCGAGCACCCGAGCCCGCGCGCCGGCCAGCGCCACCCAGCGGTCGGCACCCAGGCGACTGGGGTGGTCGTAGCCGTTGGTCAAGCCGGCTTCGTGCGACGACGGCACCACCCAGTGCGGTTCAACGTCCCAGATTTCCATCTGGGCCTCGACCCGCCGGCGCACCGCATCGCCCGCCACCACACAGCCCAGCATGCTGCTGGGCGTGGGCAGCGACTTCCAGTCGCGCTCGGCCAGGTCGTCGATGGTCTCCAGGAACACAGCACCCTGGTCCAGCAACTTGGCACCCAAGTGGGGGGCGGTGTAAAGCGCCCACTTCAGGCGCGTGTTGCCGATGTCGATGGCCAGAAATGTCATGGAGCCGTGTTGCCGCTGTGTGGGGGCGCCAGCGTAGCAGTGCAGGCTGCCGTGCCACAGCACTTGTTTTTGGGGTAAACCATGAGCCGTGCCGCCGGGGCCGTCAGTTGCCTGGCGGCCGGGCATGGCATGATCTTCAGTTGACGTTTACGTAAACGTCAGTTCCGCCCGCCAACGGGCCCCGACGCCCCTGACCGAGTGCACCGCGATGACCGACCTCTCAGCCGAGTTCAAGGCCCTGGCCAACTACCGCCCCAGCCACAAGGTGCGCTTCGTCACTGCAGCGTCGCTGTTCGATGGCCACGACGCGGCCATCAACATCATGCGCCGCATCCTTCAGGGCATGGGCGCCGAGGTGGTGCACCTGGGGCACAACCGCAGCGTCGACGAAGTGGTCACTGCCGCGCTGCAAGAAGACGTGCAGGGCATCGCCATCAGCAGCTACCAGGGCGGCCATGTCGAGTACTTCAAGTACATGGTGGACCTGCTGCGCCAGCGCGGCGGCGCGCACATCCAGGTCTTTGGCGGCGGTGGCGGGGTCATCGTGCCCAGCGAAATCCGGGAATTGCAGGACTACGGCGTGACCCGCATCTACAGCCCCGAAGACGGCCAGCGCATGGGCCTGCAGGGCATGATTGGCGAGATGGTGATGCGCTGCGACACCGACCTCACGGTGCATGCACCGCAGGCCGTGGCCGCGTTGCAGGGCCACAGCGACGCCGCCTGGCGCTCGCTGGCCCAGGCCATCACGGCGCTGGAAAACGGCAAGGCCAGCGCCGCCTTTCGGGCTGAGCTGGAGCAGGCCGCGCCGGTGAAGAAGATCCCGGTGCTGGGCATCACCGGCACCGGCGGTGCCGGCAAGAGCAGTCTGACCGACGAGTTCATCCGCCGTTTGCGGCTGGACCAGGGCGACGCCTTGCGCGTGGCCGTGATCAGCATCGACCCCAGCCGGCGCAAGAGCGGTGGTGCCCTGTTGGGCGACCGCATCCGCATGAACGCGATCAGCCCATGGTCGACAGTCATGAGTCCAGCGGCGACGGTGCAGGCCTCGGGCAGCGGCGGTTCGGTCAGCGGCGGTTCAGCCAGCGACAGTGGCCAACGGGTGTTCATGCGCAGCCTGGCCACGCGCGACTTCGGCAGCGAGATCAGCCAGGCCCTGCCCGACGTCTTGCTGGCTTGCAAGGCGGCCGGCTTTGACCTCATCGTGGTGGAGACATCCGGCATCGGCCAGGGCGACGCGGCCATCGTGCCGCTGGTCGATGTACCGATGTATGTGATGACGCCCGAATTCGGCGCGGCCAGCCAGCTGGAGAAGATCGACATGCTCGACTTCGCCGAGTTTGTGGCCATCAACAAGTTCGACCGCAAGGGCGCCGCTGACGCGTTGCGCGACGTGGCCAAGCAGGTGCAGCGCAACAAAGAGGCCTGGAAGTCGCCGACCGAAGACATGCCGGTGTTTGGCACCATGGCCAGCCGTTTCAACGACGATGGCGCCACCGCGCTGTACCAGGCGGTGTTGCCGCGGCTGGCCGAGCTGGGCCTGCCGGTCACGCCAGGCCGCTTGCCACGCGTGGCCACCCGCCACAGCACCCACCAGGTGCCCATCGTGCCGGGTGCGCGCGTGCGCTACCTGGCCGATATCACCGACACCGTGCGCGGCTACAAACAGCGTGCCTTGCAGCAAAGCCGCCTGGCGCGCCAAGTCCAGCAGCTCAAGGCCACCGCGGCCATGCTGCAGACCGACAAGCCCGAGCGCCACCGCGCGGTGGAAGCCGTCAACGATCTGGTGCAGGGTCGCCAACAGCAGCTCGACCCGCAGGCCCGCAAGCTGTTGGCCCAATGGCCCGACATGCAAAAGGCCTACGCTGGCGACGAGTACGTGGTGAAGATCCGCGACAAGGAAATCCGTACCGCGTTGACCCACACCACGCTGTCAGGCAACAAGATCCGCAAGGTGTCATTGCCGCGCTATGAATGCGAAGGCGAACTGCTGAAGTGGCTGATGCTGGACAACGTGCCCGGCAGCTTCCCCTACACCGCAGGCACCTTCGCCTTCAAGCGCGAAGGTGAAGACCCGACGCGCATGTTTGCCGGCGAGGGGGATGCGTTCAGGACGAACAGACGCTTCAAGATGGTCAGCGAAGGCCTGCCGGCCAAGCGCCTGAGCACCGCGTTTGACAGCGTCACGCTGTATGGCAACGACCCCGACCTGCGCCCCGACATCTATGGCAAGGTCGGCAACAGCGGTGTCAGCATCGCCACGCTGGACGACCTGAAGGTGCTGTACTCGGGCTTCGAGCTCACCAACCCCAGCACCAGTGTCAGCATGACCATCAACGGCCCGGCACCGTCGATCCTGGCCATGTTCATGAACACCGCGATCGATCAGAACCTGGACAAGTTCAAGCTCGACAACGACCGCGACCCGACCAACGACGAAGCGCAGAAGATTCGCGCCTGGACTCTGGCCAATGTGCGCGGCACCGTGCAGGCCGACATCCTGAAAGAAGACCAGGGCCAGAACACCTGCATCTTCAGCACCGAGTTTTCGCTGAAGGTGATGGGCGACATCGCCGAGTATTTCGTGCACCACGACGTGCGCAACTTCTACAGCGTGTCGATCTCGGGCTATCACATTGCTGAAGCCGGGGCCAACCCGATCAGCCAGCTGGCCTTCACGCTGAGCAACGGCTTCACGTTTGTGGAAGCCTACCTGGCGCGCGGCATGCACATCGACGACTTCGCGCCCAACCTGAGCTTCTTTTTCAGCAACGGCATGGACCCCGAATACACCGTGCTCGGTCGGGTTGCTCGAAGGATTTGGGCGGTGGCGCTGCGCGACCGCTATGGCGCCAACGAACGCAGCCAGAAGCTGAAGTACCACGTGCAGACCAGCGGCCGCAGCCTGCATGCGCAAGAGATCCAGTTCAACGACATCCGCACCACGCTGCAGGCCCTGATTGCGGTCTACGACAACTGCAACAGCCTGCACACGAATGCGTTTGACGAAGCCATCACCACGCCCACCGAAGACAGCGTGCGCCGGGCGATGGCCATCCAGATGATCATCAACCGCGAGTGGGGCCTGGCCAAGAACGAAAACCCCAACCAGGGTGCCTTTGTCATCGACGAATTGACCGAGCTGGTCGAAGAAGCCGTGCTCAGCGAGTTCGAGAAAATCGCCGAACGCGGCGGTGTGCTGGGCGCCATGGAAACCGGCTACCAGCGCGGCAAGATCCAGGAGGAGAGCATGCACTACGAGATGCTCAAGCACACCGGCGAGTACCCCATCATCGGCGTCAACACCTTCCGCAGCCCGCAGGGCGACGGTGCGCCGCAGACCATTGAGCTGGCGCGCAGCACCGAGGCCGAAAAGCAAAGCCAGCTGTCACGCCTGCACGACTTTCACCAGCGCCATGCGCAGGTGGCGCCCGCCATGCTGCAAAGGTTGCAGCAAACCGTCATCGACAACGGCAACGTCTTTGCGGTGTTGATGGACGCTGTGCGCTGCTGCAGCCTGGGTCAGATCACGCGGGCGCTGTTTGAAGTGGGCGGGCAGTACCGGCGCAGCATGTAGCGCGAGCGCCGGCCCAGCCTGAGGGCTGGGCTTCGACACCGGTGGGGGACGGGCCGCAATGGCGGGCGCGACAGATGGCGTGGCAGATGGCGCGACAGATGGCGCAACAGATGGCGCCAAAGAGGGCACGATAGCGGCCCCTCTAGGCAGCGCGGCATCATGCAGAATGGCCAGGCTTTGCTGAATCTGGAGCCCCCATGGTGTACCGGTGGAACCTGACCGGGTCTGGACTGGAGTTCCCGACCCCGTATCAGGTTGAAAACCGCTTTCTGACGTTGCGTGGCTATGCGCTGTTGGCCTTGGCGTTGATCGCCTTTGCCGTCGCCACGTTTGTCTCACCCGGCGAGGCGGCCGACCCCGTGGCCAGCGTGGACAAACTGCCAGAGTACGGTGAGGCTTGGCCGCACGTGCTGGGCGCCTTCTTCATGGCCGGTCTGGGGATCTTGAACCTGGTCCAGGCTTCTCGGCAGCAGGTCTTGGTGATGATTCCCGGGCAACCGGCCTCTTTGATGAGCGAAGTGGCCCACGAGGCCACCGGTGCCAGCCCCAGCGCCCAGGGGTTGATGCAGGCCATGAACAAAGGCACCTTGGCGCTGCGCAGCACGGTGGGCGCTTACGCCTCCTGGTTGGCCCGCTTGAGCCCGGCCACGGGCAGCGCGGGAACCACGGTTCAAAACTACCTGCGGGCGCGCTTTTCGCATGTGCTGATGTTGGTGGGCATGGGCTTGATCCTGGCTCTGGGGGTGGTGTTCGCCAAGCTGTCGGCGCGGCCCGAAGGCATCCACTGGTGGTCGCTGATGGTCGGCCTGGTCACGGGCGGTGTCTTGATACGCCACCTGCTGGACCTGGAGAGCCCGGGCTGGGTGCCCTGGAAAGTGGCGTTGGCCTGGGCGCTGGCGCTGGCGCTGGCGCTGCCACTGGCCTGGTTTGCGGCCGATTTGCCCTTGGTCGAGCGCTGGCCCCGTTTGGGCCTGCCGACCAGCGTGGCTTTTTTGTTGGCCCTGGGCTTGGTGCTGGAGTTGTTGGCCCTGCTGGCCGCGCGCAGCCAGATCAGCACAGCCCAGACCGCCAAGCTGGTGCACGAAACCGCCAGCGTCAACTTTGAAGTCGAGCTCAGCAAGTTCTTCACCGAGGTCGACCGCGAGCTGTTTCGACGCTGGGCCGAGGGCATTCCCAACCGCCGCTATGTTCGCCAGCCGCCGGTGGTGGCCGCGGGCACCGAAGAAGGCGCCTTCACGGCGGTGGTGCTGGAAGAGTCCCAGCCGCTGGTGCCGCCGCCGTTTGGCGAAGCGGGCATCAACCGCACGTCCAGCGTCTGGCTGCTGAGCCTGGGCGTCCTGGGGCTGGCCCTGACGGTGGTGGGTGGCGCGTTGTGGATCTGGTCTGCGGTGGCCCATCTGCTGGACGGCAGCGCCAGCTGGGCCAGCACGCCTTTGGGCTTGGTCTGCCTCTTGGGGGGCGGCTATGCGATCAGCATCGGGCACCTGTTGTGGAGCCGGGTCGAGTCGGGCTCCAGCCTGATCTGGCTTGAACTCAAGGGGACCTACTTTCGCCTGGCGCCCACGCCACTTGCGGCCGCGGGCGGTGGTCGGCAAAAGGTCGATAACTCCGCGGGTGTCGAAGACTTGAACTTGAAGGCCTGCGTGGTGCATGCGCGCTCGGCGTTTTACGCAGCGGCCCGGCACACCGTGGGCAGCAGGGTGCTGATCTCGTTGGAGGCCGATCGCCCAGGCACCCAGCACTGGACCGGCGCCATCCAGACCTTGGCGCGCAGCGCCGGCTTGAGCGCGGCAGCGGTGGCGCCTGATTTGCTGGCCGCCCGAGCCAAGGCGCGTGAACGTCGCGCGGGGGACTTGACGGGGCAAGCCGCGCCCAAACGACCCGCGCGTTTTTGCTCGTCCTGCGGCACGCCGCTGTTGGCCGGCGCGCGCTTTTGCCAGCAATGTGGCACCACCGTGATCACCGACTGAAAGCTTCGAGGCCGCCATGCACAACTCACTCTTTTCACTCCAAGGCCGCACCGCTCTGATCACCGGGGGTTCGCGTGGCATCGGCCGCATGATTGCCGCCGGTTTCTTGCAGGCCGGCGCCAAGGTCTACATCTCGTCACGCAAGGCGCCAGCCTGTGATGGAACGGCCGCTGAGCTCGGCGCCCTGGGAACCTGTGTGTCCTTGCCGGCCGACGTGTCCAGCGAGGCCGGCATGCGCGGCTTGGTGGCGGCCTACCAGGCCCGCGAGTCGCACCTGGACATCCTGGTCAACAACGCCGGCGCGGCCTGGGGCGCCCCTTTCGACGAGTTCCCCGAATCGGGTTGGGACAAGGTGGTCGACCTCAACCTCAAGAGCCCCTTCTTCCTGACCCAGGCCCTGCACGCCTTGCTGCTGGCCGGTGCGGCGCGGGGCCACTGCGCCAAGGTCATCAACATCGCTTCGATCGACGGGGTTTCGGTCAACCCGCAAGAGACCTACAGCTACGCCGCCAGCAAGGCCGGCCTGATCCACCTGACCCGCCGCATGGCACTGCGGCTGGCACCCGAAGGCATCGTGGTCAGCGCCATCGCGCCCGGCGCTTTTGCCTCCGACATGAACAAGGTGGCGCGTGACCACGGCGACGAGATTGCGCAACACATCCCGTCGCGGCGCATCGGCACCGACGACGACATGGCCGGCGCGGCCATCTACCTGGCCTCGCGAGCCGGTGACTATGTGGTGGGCTCGACGCTGGTGGTGGACGGCGGTGTGACCCATGCGCGTGGGTGAGTCCCCGCGGTTGACACCTTGAAGGCCGTCAACGCGCTGCAGCAAGCCAGGGCGCCCATACTGAAAAAACTCGCCTCCAAATTGACCGGAGAAACATCATGAACCACGCCACGTTTGCCGACTTCGAGCGCGCCGCCCGGGCCGAAGGTTTTGATGAAGTGCTGGAGCGGGTCTGGGCACCGGGCCAGGTGCTCGAGACGCACAGTCATCCGTTTGAGGTGCGCGCGCAGGTGGTTCAAGGTGAAGTGAAATTGACCTGTGGCGAGCAAACCCGCCAACTGCGCGCTGGCGAAGGTTTTGAGCTGGCCCACGGTGTGCCGCACGCTGAGCACTACGGTGCGCAGGGCGCGACGTTCTGGGTGGCCCGCCGTCATCAGCCGGGCTGAGCTTGGCTGAACTGGCTTGAGTCTGGCCGAGT
>JANMHH010000051.1:0-3690 GCA_031375065.1 Rubrivivax sp.
GCCGCAGGCAGCGTGGCCACCAGCCGGCCCCCACGCAGGACCGCGATGCGATGGCTGACGCGCAGCACCTCGTCCAACTTGTGGCTGATGAAGACGATGCTCAGGCCTTGCGCCACCATCTGCGCCAGCGTGGCGAAGAGGCTTTCGCTCTCTTGCGGCGTCAGCACGGCGGTGGGCTCATCCAGGATCAGGATGGTGGCGCCGCGCACCAGCGCCTTGAGGATCTCCACCCGCTGCCGTTCGCCCACCGAGAGCTCGGCCACCCGGGCGCCGGGGTTCACCTGCAGCCCAAAGCGGGCGCCGGTGGTCAACAAATTCTGACGTGCAGCGGCGCGGCGCGAGAAGGGCTGCCACAGGCTTTCTGTGCCCAGCATCACGTTGTCCAGCACGCTCAGGTTGTTGGCTAGCGTGAAGTGCTGGTGCACCATGCCGATGCCTGCGGCCAAAGCCGCACGCGGTTGGCCGGCGGGCAGAGGCCGGCCGTGCACGGTGATGCTGCCGGCGTCGGCCACGTAATGGCCAAAGAGAATGCTCACCAGCGTGCTTTTGCCAGCGCCGTTTTCACCCAGCAGCGCCAGCACTTCGCCAGCGCCCAAGTCCAGCGAGATCGCGTCGTTGGCCAGCAGAGTTCCAAAGCGCTTGCTGATGCTTTGCAGGCGCAGCACCGGTTCGTGCGCGGTCGGCGGGTCTGCGGGGATGGCCATCGGCCGATTCTGTCGCAGCTTGCGGCGTGGCTCTGCGACCGGCTGAGCCGTTGACTCGGTGGCGCTTGGGGGGTCGCGCCTTGGCTGGCTGGCGCATGGCCAGCGCGGCGGGTTTTTGCGCTACCGTCGCCACCCATGCGGTTTCCAGCCCTGCGTTGGCCTTCCATGCGCCTTGCCCCCGTCCCCAGCCCCACCGTGGCCGCCATCACCGCAGCAGCGGTGATGGGCCAGTGCCCCAACTGCGAAACCCAGCTGCCCGAGCCGCACCCCAAGTTCTGCCACGCCTGCGGCCAAGAGACCAACATCAAGCCGCCCACCGTGGGTGAGTTCATGCAGCAGTTCAGTGGCACCTACTTCGCCACCGAAGGGGCCTTGTGGCGCACCTTCAAACTCTTGCTCACCCAGCCCGGCGAGCTGACCGCGCAGTACCTCAACGGCCGGCGCAAGCAGTTCGTGCTGCCACTGCGCCTGTTCCTGAGCATGACCCTGGTGATGCTGCTGACCATGCGGCTGGTGGGCGCGCTGCAGCTGTCGGCGCTGGAAGATCCTGAACTGAGCAAGGCGCTGGCCGAGCGGCCCACGCAGGTGACGCTGGAACTGGGCGTCGTGCGTGCCGGCCTGCAGGACGGGGTCTTTTACTGTGAAGGCATGCCGCCTTGGCTGTGCCAGCGTGTGCAGGCCAAGTTGGGCACCAGCACGGCCCAGCTGCTGCAGCAGGTGGAAAAGGTCAACGACCGCCTGGCCAGCCATGCGGGTCTGGTGATGCTGGTCCTGTTGCCCGGCTTTGCTGCGGGTCTGGCGGCCTTGTTTCGTTACCGCGGCTTCAGCTACACCGAGCACCTGGTGTTTGCGCTGCACCTGCACACCTTCTGGTTCTTGACCGCCACCGTGCTGATCGTGGGCCTGACTTGGGTGGACGAGCTGGCCTGGCTCAGTTTGCTGGTGATTCCGGGCTACGCGGCGCTGGCCTTTCGCCGCGTTTATGGCGGCCCTCCAGCGCGCTTGGCCGTGCGCGCCACCTTGTTGACGCTGTGCCACGCGGCGCTGGTGTTGTTCATCGTGGCCTTGTCGGCGTTGGTGGCGCTGTTGCTGTGAGCGCGGCGGGCCCTTCCATGCCGCCAGACCGTCTGCTGCCGACCCAGGCTGGTTCAGCTGCAGTGGTGCCCGACGCTGTTGCCCAGCCGGCGCCAGAACACTGCCGCAACTGCGGCCACCTGTTTGTGCTGCCGATGCCCAACTTCTGCCCGCATTGCGGCCAGGAGAGCCGCATCCGCGCGCCGCGTCTGGGGGAATTTCTGCAGCAGTTCGGGGGCGCCTACTTCAGCACCGAAGGCGCGCTGTGGCGAACCCTGGCGCTGCTCTTGTTCAGGCCCGGTGAACTGACGCGGCGGT
Source organism: Rubrivivax sp. (assembly GCA_031375065.1). Taxonomy (GTDB): domain Bacteria; phylum Pseudomonadota; class Gammaproteobacteria; order Burkholderiales; family Burkholderiaceae_C; genus Rubrivivax. The sequence goes on from JANMHH010000051.1 coordinate 2,097, forward strand.
ACCTGGCCGGCCGGCGCAAGCACTACGTGTTGCCGCTGCGCCTGTACCTGAGCATCAGCTTGGTCGCACTGGTTTTGCTGCGCGGGCTGGCGGGCACGACCCTCGATCTGAGCATGCCCGGTGACATGGACCTGCGCAAGGGCGAGTGGACGATCGCAGATCTGGGCGAGGGCCGGGGCGCGGGCATGCGCGACGGCAAGTTCTTTTGCACCAGCCTGCCAGCCTGGGCCTGCAAGCGGCTTCAGCAACGGCTGGATGTCGACCCCAAGGGCCTGCAGCGCGAAGCCGAGCAGCTGGGCCAGCGCTTCTTGTCCAACATGGGCGCCGCCATGTTCTTGATGGTGCCGCTGTATGCGCTGTGGCAGAAGCTGCTCTACTGGAACCGACGGCTGCACTACACCGAGCACCTGGTGTACGCGCTGCACCTGCATGCGTTTTGGTTTGTGGCGCTGATGTTGTGCCTGCCCAATCAGCCGTGGTTGACGGGTCTGGCCGCTTTGTCGGTGCCGGTCTACGCGTGGTGGGCCAGCACCCGTGTTTACGGCGGGCGTTGGTGGCCCCGGCTGCTGCGGGCCACGCTGGTGTCGCTGCTGTACCTGATGGCGCTGGGCGTGATGGCGGGGTTGGTCATCTTGTGGTCGCTGGTGTTTTAGGCCGCGGCCTGGCACACAAGGCCAGACCGACGGCCGCCAGCGCCCAGCTGGCGGGTTCGGGCACGGTGATCAGGCGGCCGTTGAACTCGAAGTGGGTCAGCGCCTCTGAGGCTGAGACAAACTGCCCGCGACCCCGGAATGACGCACTGCCGGTGGCGCCCAGGAAGTCGCCGGTGCCGCCGGTGAAGGTGACGTTGCCCAGCAGGTCAAACAGCGACGGGTCCAGGCCCGGCACCATCTGCACCGTGAAGCTGCCCAGCAGCTCGTCGCCGTCGCTGGCCACAAAGCGGTTGCTGCCGCTGCCCTGGCCGGTGGTCAGGTCCAGCACATCACCCGAGTGGTAGACCAGCGGCCCCAACGAGCCGGCACCGAAGGCCAGGGTCTGCACCTGCACCACCGGCCCGGTGGGGTTGACGACGGCGATGATCTGCGAGGTGCCGTCGACCACCGCGTTGAAAGCTACAGCGGCGGCATTCGACAGCCCGGGGGCGGCGCACAAAGCAGCGACCAGCACGGCTGATGGGGCGACCGACAAAGCTGCTGGCGTCAGCGTGAATTTGGAGCGTGGTGGGTTCATGTTGTTGACCTTGGGGTTAAGTGCGAAGAGGTTCAATGACAGGGGTTTGCCTCAGCAGCAGGGCCGTCCACAGCGCGGCGCAGATGTCCACCGCAGCGAACACGGCCACCGGCGTTGGTGCGACGTCTGCGGCCACCATCGCGCCGATGGCCAGGCCTGCCACCAGGCGGCGCCAGACCGACCAGCGGATCAAGGGCTCCACGCGGTTGTGCGCGGCCAGCACATCGCTGGTGCCCAGGGCCAGAGCCACGATGCCGACGATGCGGATCCACACGTCCTGCGGCGCCGCCAGCCCCAGGGGCGCCAGCACCAAGGCGGGGGCCAACAGCAAACCGCTGCCAGCAACGCAAAGATAAAGACCGAA
>JANMHH010000210.1:0-17816 GCA_031375065.1 Rubrivivax sp.
TTGCAGTCGCTCAGCTCTTGGAGCTGAACTCACCCATCCGACCTGCCGCGATCAAGCGCGCCACGGTCTGTGGCGAGACGAGGCCAACGGGTACCGGGCTCCGCTCATGTCCCCCGGGACCGGCTTCGCCGGTCCCTCCTCCTAATACTTCGCTGCGCCCGGTACCCATTGCCCTCGTCTATCCACCATGGAGGCGGTCCAAAAAAATCGGCACGCCACCGCCGGTGCCTGAGCGGGCGATTGGGGTGCCCTGCGGAGCGAAGTATTAGGAGGAGCGGCGGGCGAAGCCCGGCGCGGGGGACATGAGCGCAGCAGGGCACCCCAAGCGCACGCGATCGCCACAGACTGCCGCAGATCGAAAGTCAGCAATGCGCCGAAAACCGACGAGGCATACCAACCCGATTGGGTGCGTCTGCACTCAAACCGGCGGCATAGGTCAGCGGTGCTTCAGCATCTCGCGCAGCAGGCTGCGCCGGATGGTCTTGTTGGTCTGCGACGCATCGGTCCACCACCAGCCATCGGCCTGCATGGCCTGAGCCGCGGCCACAAAGCGCTGGCACACCTCGTTGAAGTCTGCTGCGCTGTAGTTCAGGCTGAAGACCAAGCGGCCGGTGCCCACCCAAGACAGCGCCAGGCCCTGTTCGCGCAGGTAGAACTGCAGCATCCAGTTGTAGCGTGAGGGCTGGCTGTAGCTGACCGTCCAGATGCTGCTCAGGTTGGCCACCTGCACCGGCAGCCCGGCGTCTTTCAAACGCGTGTTGAGTTGCGTTGCACGGCCATTCCACACCGTGTCAAGGTCGGCATACAGGGCCTGCACCGGCGCTGTTTGCAGGCGCTCCAGAAAGACCTGCATGGCGCCCATCACGTAGGGGTGCGAATTGAAGGTGCCGCGGGCGAAACAGATGTCGGCGGGCCGCTCTTCGCGAAAGCGTTTCATCCACTCGGTCTTGCCACACACCACACCCACCGGCAGGCCGCCGCCCAGCGTTTTGCCGTAGGTGACCAGGTCGGCCTGGACGCCAAAGTACTGTTGCGCGCCACCGGGTGCCAGCCTGAAGCCGACAAAAACCTCGTCGAAGATCAACGCGATACCGCGTTCGCTGCAGACCTGGCGCAGCTGCTGCAGCCAGGCGGTGTAGGCCGCTTTGTCAAAGTGGGCGCTGCGGCCGCTGTCGATCAACGCGCTGTCGCCCGGGGCCGACCGGTTGGGATGCAGGGCCTGCAGCGGGTTGACCAGCACACAGGCAATGTCGCGCCGTTTGCGCAGCACGCGCAGCGTGTCGGCATCCATCTCTTTCAGGGTGTAGGTCTTGCCCGGCGGCAAGGGGTTGCCCGGGCCGGGTTGCACGTCTTCCCACCAGCCGTGGTACGCCCCTGAAAAGCGCACCAGGTAGGGTCGCTTGGTGTGGTACCGAGCCAGGCGCACCGCCTGCATCACCGCTTCGGTGCCGCTCATGTGGAATGAGACCTGGGGCAGGCCGGAGATGCGGCTGAGTTCTTCCACGTTCCAGGCCACCACGGGGTGGTAGCTGCCCAACAAGGGGCCCAGGTCGGCCACACGTTCACTGCCTTCGCGGATGCAGTCTTTGTAGAAGTCGTTGCCCATGACGTTGACGCCATAAGAACCGGTCAGGTCATAAAAGCGCACCCCGTCCATGTCGGTCAAGGTCACGCCGTCACTGCTTTGCACAAACGAGCCCACGCCCAGGTGCTGACGCAGGAAAGGGCTGAACTGGTAAGGCACACGGTAGCTGCCGGTGAATTGCAGGTCCGGCAGGTGCTGGCGTGCCGCTTGGGTCAGCGCGATGGACTTGGCGTGCCGGCTGCTCAACTGGCCGGCCAGGCGCATGAAGCCCGTGCGCCGGCTTTGCTGCACGTCGGCCGGCGCCTGGTCGGCGCCAAAGAACCGCGCCTCGTCATAGGCATAACCGGGCACCAGCGCGGCCACGCGTTTGGCCATGCGCGAGTGGCCGGTCAGCGAAGGGTGTTTGGCCAGCGACAGCTCCAGCCGCTGGCGGGCCATGGGCAACAGCACCGCAGCGCCAGCCAGGGCCAGCGCTGTCATCACTAAGGGGTCGTTCATGGGGGCCTTGTTGGGTCAGGACCCCCAGCTTGTAAGTCAGCGCCTTGACAACTTGATGAAGGCACTAAGGCTGCGCCCACGTCATCAATCTGACCCTGGAGCTTCACGCCACGGTCATCTGGCAACCCGACGATCAATGTCCATGCGGCGCCCTTGCACCGTGTGGAGACGGTCATGAAAGTTTGCGTGGTTGGGGCAGGTTATGTCGGGCTGGTCACGGCGGCGTGCCTTTCTGACATGGGCAACAGCGTGGTCTGCCTGGATGTCAACCTGGCACGCGTGGAAGCCCTGAAGCTGGGCCAGATGCCGATCCACGAGCCTGGCCTGGCCGAGCTGGTCTTGCGCAACTCGCAAGCCGGCCGGCTGCAGTTCACCACCGACGCGGCCGCCGCCGTGGCGCACGGCACCATCATCTTCATTGCGGTGGGCACACCGGCGGCCGAAGACGGCTCGGCCGACCTGGGCCACGTGCTGGCCGCGGCCGCCACCATCGGCCAGCACATGGTCGACTACAAGGTCATCGTCGACAAGAGCACCGTGCCCGTGGGCACCGCGGACCAGGTGCGCGCCACCGTGCAGGCCCAACTGCGCAAGCGCAGCGCGCTGCTGCCTTTTGCGGTGGTCTCCAACCCCGAGTTCCTGAAAGAGGGCGATGCGATCGAGGACTTCATGCGCCCCGACCGCATCATCATCGGCGCCGAAGACGAGCAGTCCACCTTGCTGATGCGCGCGCTGTACGCGCCCTTCCTGCGCAATCGCGACCGCCTGTTGGTGATGGACGTGCGCAGCGCCGAGCTCACCAAGTACGTATCCAACGCGATGCTGGCGGCGCGCATCAGTTTCATGAACGAGATCGCGGCCCTGTCCGAGCGCGTCGGCGCCGACATCGAACAGGTGCGCTTAGGCATCGGCAGCGACCCGCGCATCGGCACCCACTTCCTCTACGCCGGCTGTGGCTGGGGTGGCTCTTGCCTGCCCAAGGACGTCTCAGCGCTGCGCCGCATGGGCGCCGACGCTGGCGTGGCGATGGACATGCTGGAGGCCGTGCAGGCCATCAACCAACGCCAGCGTAGCCTGCTGTGTGAACGTCTGGTGTCGCGCCTGGGCGAGTCACTGTCAGGCCACACCATCGCGCTGTGGGGCCTGGCCTTCAAGCCCGGCACCGACGACCTGCGCGAGGCTCCCAGCCTGGTGATCATCGACGAACTGCTGCAACGCGGCGCCACGGTGCGCGCCTTCGACCCGGTGGCCATGCCCGGCGTGGCCGCACGCTGGCCGGGGCGCGCGGGCCTGGAACTGGTCAGCGACCCGATGGCCGCCGCAGCCGGCGCTTCGGCCCTGCTGGTGGTGACCGAATGGCGCGAATTCCGCAGCCCGGATTTCCAGGCCTTGAAAGCCTCGATGAAGAACCCGCTGCTGCTGGACGGCCGCAACCTGTACGACCCGGCTCAGATGAAGGCGCTGGGCTTTGAACACGTCGGCATCGGTCGCGCGCAGGCCCTGCCCCAGACCACCCATGTACCGATGCCCTTGCACGCCCAGGCGGCCTGATTGGCCGCCGTACTGACCCGGCTGCGCGACCGACTGCTGCTGCAGGAGGACCTGAACTTCCTGCTCACCAACCGCGTGCCACGCCATGCGCTGACGCTGTTCATGGGCTGGTTCTCGAAGATCCGCAACCCTTGGGTCTGTCGGGCCTCCATCGCCATCTGGCGGGCCTTCACCGAGCTGGACCTGAGCGACGCCCGCAAGCAGCGCTTTGACTCCTTGCACGACTGTTTCACCCGCGAACTCAAGACCGGCGCGCGCAGCGTCGACCCCAACCCCCTGGTGCTGGCCAGCCCCAGTGACGGCATCGTGGGTGCCTGCGGCGTGGTGGAAAACGGCAGCGTGCTGCAGGCCAAAGGCTTCCCCTATGCCATGGCCGATCTCTTTGGCCGCGCCGACCGCGCTGCACCCTTCGAGGGCGGCACCTATGTGACGCTGCGGCTGACCTCGAGCATGTACCACCGCTTTCACGCGCCGGCTGACGGCACGGTGGACCACGTCAGCTACATCAGTGGCGACACCTGGAACGTCAACCCGATCGCCCTCAAGCGCGTCGAGCGCTTGTTCTGCCGCAACGAGCGCGCGGTGATCCAGCTGCGCCTGGCGGACGGCACACCGATGGCCCTGGTGCCGGTGGCGGCGATTCTGGTGGCCAGCATCCGCCTGCACTTTCTGGACGTGCTGCTGCACCTGCGCTGGCCCGGCCCCAACGAGATGCCCTGCAACACCGCCGTGGCCAAAGGTGAGGAGCTGGGTTGGTTTGAACACGGTTCGACCATCATTGTTTTTGTGCCACCCGGCTTTGCGCTGGCGCCGGGCATCCAGAGCGGCCAACGCATTGCACAGGGCCAGGCCCTGCTGCGGCGCACGGCATTGCTCGATGACTGACACCGTGCCCCACGCAACCGCGCAGGTCGGCCCCACACCACAGCACGGGCACTGTCATGACAGCGCCTCATTCCCCACCGATGATGAAACGCGCCATGCGACGCGACGACATCCCCGCACCGTCTGACGGCCCGTCCGGGCCGTCAATGGGCGCAGCCGACGGCTCCTTGCGCGTGCGCAGTGTCTGGATTTCTGACGTGCACCTGGGCACGCCAGGCTGCCAGGCCACCGCGCTGCTGGACTTCTTGCGAACGGTGGACTGCGAAACGCTGTTTCTGGTGGGCGACATCATTGACGGCTGGCAGTTGCGCCGCCACTGGTACTGGCCACAAGCTCACAACGATGTGGTGCAGAAGATCCTGCGCAAGGCCCGCAAAGGCACCAAGGTCATCTTCATTCCGGGCAACCACGATGAGTTTGCGCGCAAGTACCTGGGCCATAACTTTGGTGGCGTGGACGTGGTCGACGAACACATCCACGAACTGGCCGACGGCCGCAAGCTGTGGGTCACCCACGGCGACTACTTCGACGGTGTCATCCAATGCGCCAAGTGGCTGGCCTATGTGGGTGACTGGGCTTACGAACTGACCCTGCGCATCAACCGCCACTTCAACACCTTGCGCGGCCGCATGGGCCTGCCTTACTGGAGCCTGAGCAAGTACCTCAAGCTGAAGGTCAAGCGCGCGGTCAGTTATGTGGGTGACTTTGAGTCGGCGGTGGCCCGCGAGGCCCGCTCGCGTGGCGTGCAAGGCGTGGTCTGTGGCCACATCCACCATGCCGAAATGCGCTGGATCGACGGCATGCTTTACTGCAACGATGGTGACTGGGTCGAAAGCCTGACAGCCCTGGTCGAACACACCGATGGTCGACTGGAAATCGTCGACTGGTCGGCCCAGACGGCCGGCTTGGCGGCCGCTGCCAGGCTGGCAGCGCCGCAGCCTGCACTCAGTTGAGTTCGCCCCAGCCCGTAGCCCGACGCCGGTAGCTGCCGTTGGCGTCCAGTTCATCCATCGGCACACGTTCTTCGGTGCCGTCGATGGGGTCGCCACCAAACACGTCCAGGATGGCTTGGCGGGTGGCCTTGAAAGTCGACACCGGCGCCGATTCGAAGCCGCTGTCCAGGATGCGGAAGTTGTAGACGGTGACTTCGGTGGTGGCTGTGTTCATGCGGTGCTCCTGGCTCTGACGCGATGCAGTCTAGGGTCAGGGGCGGGGGAATTCAAGCTGGATTTGCGGGACCGAGTTGCAGTCGGGGCCTGTCACACACCTGTCACAGAGTTCGCCGTTTTCCGACCGGCGGCGGCGTTCACCGGGCGGGTTCAAGCCGCGTCCGGATGCCGGCCCCAAGGGGCCCGGCCTGGGCTGATGCAGGGCGGCGGGGTCAGTTCTGCGGCTCGCCGTCAACGTCCACCACCCGGCAAGCGGCGGCCGTCGCGGGCTGCGCCTTGGCGCAACGCAACAGAGCCGCCTCTCGCGCCAGCGGCGGCGAAGCCAGACCCACCACCCAGACGTGGTTGCCCGATGCAGCCACTGCAAAGGCTTTGTGCCACGGTGCCGGCCAGTATTGCTGCCGGTAGTCGATGGCGGCTTGGGCGCTCAACAGGCGCGGCAGGTCCGCATCGGCAACGGGGCTCGGCAGGGGCGCGGGCGCGGCCTGGCTTGTCGTTGGCGCGGCCACGGGAACGGACCCGGACGCCCAACCCAGGCCGCTGCCCTGACCCACCACCCACGCGCCCGCCAAGACCAGCATCACCACCGCACTGGCGGCCACGGCCAGGGTCACGCGCCTGGGTGGCTGGCTCAACAGCCGAGCCAGCCTGGCGCTGAACCAGGGCGGCCGGGGCTGGGGCGGCTGGGACGCGATTTGTGTGCGCAGCACAGCGCCCAGCGCGGCAAAGCGTGCCACTTGGCGCGCTGCAAAGGCCGCGTCGACCTGCCGTTTGAGCACGATGTGCTTGCCTGAAAACAGCCGCGCGGTGTGCCTTTCGTGCAGCCGCAGTGCAGCGGTGACGGCACGGCGCACCACCAGCGGGTCGTGGCCGGGCAAACATTCGCCGCTGAAGACGAGGTGCAGGCGAAGCTGGTTGCGGTCCTGAGCCATGGTTGCCGGGCTGAAGATGGCGGGGTTGCCACATGCTACTCGGCGGGCGCAGCGGCGGGCGCAGCTCGCTCAGGCGCCCAAGGGGCAGCAGCATGGCCGCCCCACGGCCCCGCTGCCCGAACTCAGGGAATGAAGTTCGTGCCTTCCGGAAGTGCCAGGGTCGGCACCTCAAAAATCAGCCCCGCGCCGTCGGGGTCGATGGTCAGCGCACCACCGCTGGCGAAAAACAGCGCCATCTGCGTCTGCGCCGCCACCGCATAGGGCGCCTGCACGCCGTTGCCGATGTTGGTCAGGAAGGTGTGCGGGTTCTTGCCCACGCCGGTGTTGATGGCGTAGGCCAGGTCGTTGCGAAAGCGCGTGGCGCGGTCGGCCAGGCCGCCAGCGCGCAGGATGGCGCTGGTGGTCGGGTTGGGCACCGTCACGTCGCCCTGCGCAAACTGCACGATCACCGGCTTGGCGGCGTGCCCGTGCAGTGGTTGCTTGCGGATGAAGGCGGCATAGCTGACCGGGTTGCCGGCCTGGGTGACCCACTGCGCGCGGTCGATGAAGGCCGCGATGTCCGCCGCGCCGGGCACGGTGTTGACCACCGGCGGCAGGTCACGAAGGGGCATGTTCTCGTTGAACTGCAGGTTGAACGGGAAGGGCACGCCAGCGGCCGGCGGCAGGTTCAGCAGCGCTGGCACACGGGTGGCCAGCGTGATCGCCGTCAACACCCGAAACGCCGGGCTGATGCGCGCAATTTCGGTGATGGAACCACCCGGCACATTGGGCACCCCGGCCTTGATGTTGGGCTCGCTGCCCAGCAAGATGGTGCCGTAGATGCCACCGAAACTTTGACCTGCGTAGTAGATGCGGTTGGCGTCCAGGTCGACGCTGCCGTCGCCGTCCACATCGACGCCGCTTTCGATCTGGCGCACCAGCTGCATGTAGTCCACCACCGTCTGGCGCAGGCCGTCGCGGCTGGCCACGATGGTCGACGCGCCGCTGGCGTTGACGCCCTCGGTGCTGTCGATGGCGCCGTTGCCGTCCTGGTCAAAGCCGCGCCCGCCAGCCGGCACCAGCACCGGCAGCGCCGCGCTGCGCAGCACGTTCAGCGTGCCCTGCGCACCACCGCCGTGGCCCACCACGTTGAGCGACACCGTGGCGATGCCGCGTGAGGCCAGCACCGAAGCCACCGTCCACGGCGCGCCATACATGCTGTCGGTGAAGCCGTGGCCAAACATGGCCACCGGCCAGCCGCCAGCCGGTTTGGTGCCGGCGGGCACGAACACCTGCACGATCAGGTTGTTGCTGCCCAGCGGCTGCGGGTTGCCCGTGAGGGTGCCGGTGGCCGGTATGACCTTGGCCGCGTTTTGGTAGTCCGGGCTGCTGAAGCGGCCGTAGGCCACCTGGGCCACGGCACCGCTCACGACATTGAGTGCCGGCGTGGGCAAAAAGCCGGCCGTGAAGGCCGGGGCCGCACCGGTCTGGCGGTTGAACTGGATGCCCAGCAGGCTGCTGACCGGGAACACCGCGCGCACCGGGCCGGCGCTGGTCAGGCCGATGTTGAAGTCCAGCGCGGCCGGGCTGGCTTGCTTGATCTGGCGGTTGATCTTGACCAGGTCGGCACTGATGCTCTGGGTGGTGAAGACGGTGGCCGCAACCACCTTGTGACGGCTCGCGCGCAGCGCGTTGACGGCGCCGCGCAGTTCGCCTCGGTACTCGGCGCCGTCCATGTCGCGGCCATGGGCTTGGCCCAGGTCTTCGCCCCAGCCGCCTGATTTGATTTTCTTGCCGCGCGTATCGCGCACGCCGTCGGTCACCACCAGCAGGTAACGCGCGTGCTGCTGCAACAGCTGGTCGCTCTGGAAGACCAGGGTTTTGCTGGCCACGTCCCAGACGATCTGGTTGATGCCCACGCGCTCGCCCGCACCGGCCAGGGTGAAGGTGTCACCCAGGTTGAGCAAGAACACGGTGTCGCTGGTCACGGTGGTCAGGTCGATGTCACCCGTGAAGGGCACGCTGATGCGCGGCTGGGTGGAAAAACCGTCCAGGCGGTTGATCACGTCAACGTCGGCGCAGTCGCTGGGCCGCACGGCACAGTCGGGCTTGGGCAGGTTGACGCGGCGCAACGTGCGCTGGCTGCCGTCGAACACCGTGTAGCGGTTGCTGGGGAAGGGCATGCCGGCCAGGCCAGTGCCCGCGCGCACGCTGACCTCGTCGTCGTGTGCGCCAGCATTCGCCGTGAAGGTCAGCGCCAGTGTGGCCGCCACGGTGGCAGCGGACCATCGGGCCCGCAACGAAGTGCTTGTCATGTTTGTCTCCAGGTTCCGGTCTGCCGTGGGTGGAGTGGCGGCCGGTCAAACAGCGCTTATAGACCTGGCAACGGATCAGCGCCTCCGGCCTTTCCCTGGACTTGTCACATCGGGGACGCAGCCTCCCCCCACATCGGGGCCGATGGGGACAGGCGCGGCGCTCAGACCGCCGGCAACACCGTGCCTCGGCACTCGCCAAAGCCGATGCGCCGCACCCCAGGCGCTGCGCAGGCCCCCTTCAGGATCAGCGTATCGCCGTCTTCCAAAAAAGCGCGCTGCTCGCCGCTGCTCAGCGTGATCGGCTGCTTGCCGCCTTGGCTCAGTTCCAACATCGACCCCCCTTGCGCCGGCTCGGGCCCCGACAGGGTGCCCGTGCCCAGCAGGTCGCCGGTGCGCAGGTTGCACCCACCCACGGTGTGGTGGGCCACCAGTTGCGCCAAGGTCCAATAGGCCGCACTGGCGTAGTTGCTGCCGCCCAGGCGGTCGCCAGGGTGCTGAGCCTTTTTCATCTGCGCGGTTTGCAGCCACGCTTCCAACTCGATGCCGATGGCACCCATCTGTCGGTTGGCTTCGCTGTCCAGGTAGGGCAAGGGCTGCGGATGGCCTGCAGGCCGCGTGAAGGGCTGGCGAAACGGCGCCAGCGCCTCCATCGTCACCACCCAGGGCGACACGGTGCTGCCGAAGTTCTTGCTCAGAAAGGGGCCTAGTGGCTGGTATTCCCAGGGCTGGATGTCGCGTGCGCTCCAGTCGTTGAAAAGCACCAGACCGAAGAGGTGGTCTTCGGCCTGGTTCATGCCGATGCGCTGGCCCAGTTCATTGCCGTGCGCCACCAAGGCGCCCAGCTCCAGTTCGTAGTCCAGACGCCGGCTGGGCCGCAGTGCGGGCTCGGCCGCGTCCACGGCCTTGATCTGGCCCAGGGGCCGGTGCAGCGCCTGCCCGCTGACCACGATGGACGAGCTGCGCCCGTGGTAGCCGATGGGCACCCATGGGTAGTTGGGCAGCAAGGGGTTGTCGGGCCGGAACATCTTGCCCACCGTGGTGGCGTGGTGGATGCTGGTGTAGAAGTCGGTGTAGTCGCCGATCGCGCAAGGCAGCACCAACTGCGCGGCCGACTGCGGCACCAGGCAGGTCTCCAGAAACGGGCCCTGTGTGCTGTCGGCCAACAGGGCTTCGGAAAGGGCTGCACGCAGCAGGCTCCAGGCCGGTCGGCCCATCGCCATGAAGGCGGCCAGATCGCCTGCGGCTAGCGGCTCCAGCAAAGGCTGAATCCCGTCGCCCCAAGGGCACAGTTCGGCCGCCATGCGCAGGTCCAGGATCTGGTCGCCGATGGCCACGCCCACCCGCAGCGGCTCGTCGCTGCCCTGTCGGCGAAAGCGCGCGTAGGGCAGGTTTTGCACCGGGAAGTCGGTGTCGGGCGCATTGGCCGACTCGACCCAGCTGGTCAGGTCGGCGTTGTGGGTGGCGTTGAGCAAAGTCATGGCCGGATGATGTCAGCGCGGGTTGGGTGGGCGCGGGGTGAATCAGGATCTGTTGAACAAGCGCATGCTGACTCAGCGAAGGTCAAATCAACGCGGACTGAAGGTGTCGGCCAGACCGGCCCAGCACTGGGCGTAGGCAGTGTCCAAGACCCCGCTGCCGGTCATGGCCCAGGCGGTGGGCACAAAGCGGTAGCGGCTTTCGAACATGAAGGCCAGCGTGTGGTCCAACTTGTGCGGCGCCAGCGGCGCCGCGCTGGCCTTGGCGAAGGCCTCGGTGTCGGGGCCGTGCGGCACCATCGCGTTGTGCAGACTGGCGCCGCCGGGCTTGAAGCCTTCGGGCTTGGCGTCGTACTGGCCATGCACCAGGCCCATGAACTCGCTCATCAGGTTGCGGTGGTACCAAGGCGGTCGGAAGGTGTCTTCGGCCACCATCCAGCGCGGCGGAAAGATCACGAAGTCGCAGTTGGCCGTGCCTGGGGTGTCGCTGGGGCTGGTCAGCACCGTGAAGATGCTGGGGTCGGGGTGGTCGAAGCTGATGCTGCCGAGGGTCATGAAGTGCGCGGTGTCGTACTTCACCGGGGCCAGGTTGCCGTGCCAGGCCACCACGTTGAACGGTGTGCCGGGCTGGGTGGTGCGCCACAGGCGGCCGCCAAACTTCTTGATCAGCTCGTAAGGGCCGGCCGGGTTTTCAAAGGCGGCCACGGGCGCGAGGAAGTCGCGGGCGTTGGCCAGACCGTTGCTGCCGATGGGGCCCAGTTCGGGCAGACGAAATGGCGCGCCGTAGTTCTCTGCGATGTAGCCACGGGCGGCGCCCTGTGCTGATTCGGGCAGGACCACTTTGAAAGCCAGGCCGCGAGGCAGCACCACGATTTCGCCGGGCGACACCTCCAGCACACCCAACTCGGTGGTGATGAGCAGCCGGCCTTGCTGCGGAACGAGCAGCATCTCGGCGTCGGCGTTGACCAGCGCACGACCGGCCATCGAGGTGTTGGCGGTGAAGATCAAGACCGCCATGCCCATTTGCGCGTCGGCGTCGCCATTGGCCGCCACCGTGCGGATGCCGTCGACGAAATCGGTGGGCTGTTGGGCCAAGGGAAAGGGGCTCCAGCGCAGCGGATCGGGCGGCACCGGCACACCGGACGCGGCGCCGGTGGTCCACAGCGCCTGCTCATAGGGCGCATAGGCGCCAGTCAGCACCGACGGCTGACGCCGGTACATCCAGGTGCGCCGGTTCTCGGCGCGTGGTGCGGTAAAGGCGGTACCCGACAGCAACTCGGCATACAGACCCAGGGCCACGCGCTGCGGGCTGTTGCGGCCCTGCGGCAAGGCGCCGGCAACGGCTTCGCTTGCGAATTCGTTGCCGAAGCCGCTTTGGTGGTTCAGCGTCATGCCAGGACCTTCTCTTCGCTTGCACCGCCGTTCAAGCCCGCTCGCGCGGCCTTCAGGGCCTGGCTCAGCACCTGCAGGTCACCGATGTGGTTGGCCAGCAGCAGCACCAGGCGGGCGTTCAGCAGCCGGCTGTCTTCGTCGCTCAAACCGTGGTGGGTGCCCACCAGCTGCTCGTAGAAGTCATCGCCCGGCGAAAACGCATGCAAGGGTCGCAGGCCAGGCTGGCCCAGGTTGGGCGTGGTGATCAACTGGCTCATGGCGGTGGTGCTCTGTGCAGGGTGTTGACGACGGGGTTGGCGACTGGTTTGACGGGGGCAGACGGCAGCTGCGCCGAGGTGCCTAAACGTTGCCGGTGGCGCGCGCAACGGCGGCCAAGACCTTGGCGGTGGTCCAGCGGCGCCAGCGTGCGGCCACATGCTGATCCGGCCGCAGAAGATACGCCGTGCCGGGGCGGCCGTCGAGCCTGGCCGCAGCACGCTGGCGGTGGTCGACCAGCAGCGTGACGTGGTCGGGCCATGACAGCGCCGGTGCCACCGCCGCGCTTTCAGCCAGCAGCACCGTGTGAACGGGCACGCGGCTGCGGGCCAGTTCGGCCAGGCTGCGCTGGGTGTCGATGTCCAGCGCGCCCGCGTTGGCCACAAACAGCAGCAGCACGAAGCCTTGGCCGGTGTGCTGCAGCAGCCAGTCGTCGCTGCCTTGGTGCTGCACCGGTGCGTCGGCCAGCGGTGCGCCCGGCTGCATCACGCTGTTGAACGCCGCTTCGTCAGGCGTGTTGAGCGCGGACTGCGTCAGGTGGGCCGGCACCGACAGGCGCCCGCTGTTGACCAGCGCACGCGCAAAGCTGTGCTCACGCGCCAGGGTCAGCACGGCGTTGCGCAGGTCGCGGCTGGCCTGGCTCTTGGGCGTCATGAAGTCGGTGGAGCGGGTGCTGTTCAGCAGGTTTTCGTCGGCCGCGGCCACGCGCTCGTCGCTGTAGCTGTCAAGCAGCGTTTCAGAGGCCAGCCCAGCCATCACCAACTGCAGTTTCCAGCCCAGGTTGTCGGCGTCTTGCACGCCCGAATTGGCGCCGCGCGCGCCAAAGGGCGACACCTGGTGCGCAGCGTCACCGGTGAACAGCACCCGGCCATGACGAAAGCGCTGCATGCGGCGGCATTGGAAGGTGTAGACGCTGACCCATTCGAGTTGGAATTCCCGGTCCTTTCCCAACATGGCGCGGATGCGGGGGATGACACGTTCGGGCTGCTTTTCGGCTTCGGGGTCGGCGTCCCAGCCCAGCTGAAAGTCGATCCGCCAGACGTTGTCGGCCTCGCGGTGCAGCAGCACGCTCTGACCGGGGTGAAAAGGCGGGTCAAACCAGAACCAGCGTTCGGCCTTGCCTTCTTCGAAAAGCGGCGTCTTCATCACCACGTCGGCAATCAGGAAGCGGTCCTGGAAGACCTTGCCTTCGGTGTCCAGCTTGAGCATGCGGCGGATGGGGCTGCGCGCGCCGTCGGCCACCACCAACCAATCGGCATGCAAGGTGTAGCTGCCGTCGGCCGTTTGCACCTGCACCAGCGCGCCCTGCCCTTGTGGCGTGACGGCGGTGACCTGGCTCTTCCAGCGCAGGTCGATGCCGGGCAAGGCTTGCGCACGTTCCACCAAGAGCTGCTCCAGGTGGTATTGCTGCAGGTTGACCATGCCTGGGCGGCGGTGGTCGGGTTCGGGCAACAGGTTGAAGCTGAAGACCTCGTGCTCACGGTGAAAGGTGCGGCCGACGTTCCAGGTGACGCCCTTGTCCACCACCGCCTGGCCACAGCCCAAGCGGTCCAGGATCTCCAGCGTGCGCTTGGCGTAACAAAGCCCGCGCGAACCGACGCTGACGGTGTCGTCGTCGTCCAGCAGCAGCACCGGCAGGCCACGCTGCGCCAGGTCGATGGCGGCCGACAGGCCCACCGGGCCCGCACCCACCACCACCACCGGGTGGCGATGGACGCTTTCAGGCTTGTCCAATTCCGCCGGGCGGCGGTAAGCGTAACGGGGGTAGGTGTAGGTGCTGTGCATGGCGAGTGCGGTGGCGTCTGGGTCAGTGCATCTGTGGCAGCACCTGCCGCTGCAACGCAGCGCGACGCCGCCGTTGCCTTGCCCGGGCTGGGCCCGAGTGGCACCCGAGCGGCGCCCGAACGGTGCCCGAGTCGTGCGAAGGGGTTGCTCCGGCGCCAGTCAAGCGGCAAATTCCTTCTCGTGCATCCAGGCTGCGTGTTTCGGTGCGCGTTTGGTATGCGCCCATTCATCCAGCATCGCCCACTTCACGTCGTCCAGCTTCCTGGCCATCTCTGGCGTGGTGGTGTCAGCCGCCAGTTCCAGCCGGTGACCGTTGGGGTCGAAGAAATAGATGCTCTTGAAGAGGGTGTGGTCGGTGGGGCCCAGCACCTCGATGCCAGCCGCTTGCAGCCGCGCCTGGGTGGCCAGCAGTTCATCAACGCTGCCCACCTGAAAGGCGATGTGCTGGACCCAGTCGGGCGTGTTGCCGTCGCGCCCCATCGGTGCGCTGTTGGGCAGCTCAAAAAAAGCCAGCACGTTGCCGGCCCCGGCGTCCAGGAAGACATGCATGTAGGGGTCGGGCGCGTGCGTGCTGGGCACCTGGTCTTCGGCGATGGCCAGCACGAAGTTCATGCCCAGGTGCTGTTCGTACCACTGCACCGTGGCCTTGGCGTCATGGCAGCGGTAGGCCACGTGGTGGATGCGTTGAATGGGCATGGCAGCTCCTGCAGGGGGTGGCTGTTGTGGTTCGTGGCGGTCAGGTCTCGAGCGCCTTCCACATCTGGATGTCGCGCTCGGCGGTCCAGATGCGCGGGTCGGTGTACTGCGTCATCTCGTCATAACAGCGCGTCACGTCAAACGGCATGCAGTGCTGGAAGATGACCCAGTGGCCGTACTTGGGCGTGAGCTTGGCCATGGTCTCTTTGTAGACCGTGTTCAGGTCCTTGCCGGCCTTGGCACCGACTTCGACGCTGGCGCGAACATCGGCAATGAAGTCGCGCGTGCCTTCAAGGCCCGCGCGCACCTGTTCGGGCGTGACCAGCGCTGCACCGCGGCCAGGCACCAGCTTTTCAGGCTTCAGCGCAGCCAGGTTGTCCAGCGTCTGCGGCCAGTCCTTGAAGTAGGCGTCACCGGCGTAGGGCGTGGCGTCAAATTCCACCAGGTCGCCGCTGAACAGGATTTTTTGCTGCGGCAGCCAGGCCACCGTGTCGCCCTTGGTGTGGCCACGGCCGAGCTGCAGCAACTGCACTTCGAGCTTGCCCAGCCACAGCGTCATCTTGCCGGTGAAGGACATGGTCGGCCAGGTCAGGCCCGCAGGCACACTTTCGACGTTGCGAAACAGCCGTGGGAAACGGCCGATCTCGCTGGCCTTGTCTTGTTCGCCGCGCTCCTTGATCAGATCGTAGGTGTCCTGACTGGCAATGATCTGCTGCGGCTGGTAGGCGCTGGCGCCCAGCACCCGCACCGCGTGGTAATGCGTCAGCAGCACGTACTGGATGGGCTTGTCGGTCACTTCGCGGATGCGGCGGATCACGTCCTGCGCCATCACCGGCGTGGCCTGGGTGTCCAGCACCAGCACCGCGTCGTCGCCAATGATGATGCCGGTGTTGGGGTCGCCCTCGGCGGTGTAGGCGTAGGCGTTGTCGCTGAGCTTGGTGAAGCTGACCTGCTTTTCTTCGAGGTCGGCTTGCGAGGCAAAGGTCTTCTGGGGAGCGTTCATGCGGCTTGTCTCCGGTGCATCTGTTTGATATTGTTTAACTCATTAATCTAAGTGTAAACCCCGTGCAGACCCCAACATGACCGAGCAACGTGGCATCCAGAGCATCGAGGTGGGCGGCCGCCTGCTGCTGGCCCTGACCGGGCACGGCCGCCCGCTGGCGCTGAAGGACCTGGCCGCCGCCGCCGACATGGCCCCGGCCAAGGCCCACCCCTACCTGGTGAGCTTCGGCAAGCTGGGCCTCATCGCGCAAGACAGCGCCAGCGGCCACTACGGCCTGGGGCCGCTGGCCATGCAGCTGGGCCTGATCAGCCTGCAGCAGTTCGACCCGGTGCGCCTGGCCACGGCGCGGCTGCCGGGCCTGGCGCAGGCGATTGGTCAGACGGTGGGCATCACGGTGTGGGGCGCGCAGGGGGCCACCGTGGTGCGCACCGAAGAAGCCCCGTCACCGGTGCACGTGACCATGCGCCATGGCGCGGTGATGAGCCTGCGCGGCACGGCCAGCGGGCGCTTGTTCGCGGCCCACCTGCCGCGCAAGGTGGTGCGCGCGGCGGCCCCGCGCGACACCTTCGACAAAGCGTTCGATCAGGAACTGCAGGCCACCCGCGCGGCTGGCTTCAGCCATGTGGTGGACGCCGCCGTGCCAGGCGTCAGCGGGCTGGCTGTGCCGGTGTTCGACGGTCAGGGCGCATTGGTGCTGGCGCTCACGGCCATCGGCGCCACGGCCAGCTTCGACACGCGGGCCACGGGCCTGCCGGCCATCACCTTGATGCGCTGTGCGGCCGAGCTGACGACGCAGTTGGGCGGGCAGCGCGCCTGAGTTTCATGATGCGGGCACCGCCCCGGATCACGGAAAACTTCCACATGAGGCCGGCCTGTCCGCCTCAGTCCGCGAGCGGCGCCGGCGTCCCGTTCAGGTAGGGCTTCAGCACCAGGTAGGCCATCTCGTGCACAGGCGTGGGCACACCCAACGCGCGCCCCATGCGAACCACGGTGCCCGACAGGCTGTCCAGCTCCAGCGGCCGGCCCTTGGCCACGTCGTGGTACATCGAGGCAAACATCGTCTTCGGAAACGACTGGTGCATCGCCAGCGCGCGTGCGCCCGCGTCGGCCGGCAGCGCGATGCCCGCCGCGCGCGCCACCGCGGCCACCTCTTCAAAGCCGAGCAGCGCCAGCGCCAGGGTCTCGGGGTCGTGGTAGATGTGGCCGGCCGGCAAGCGGAACAGGCTGGTCAACGCGGCATTGGTGGCCAAGCCGACGAACTTGGCCCACTGCGCGGCCCGTATGTCGGTGACCACTTCAGCGACAAAGCCAGCTGCCGCGCAGGCGTCACGGAAGGCCAGCGCACGCGCGCTGAGGCTGCCGTCGGCTTCGCCGAATCGCAGGCTGGACATGGGCGAGGTGTAGCGGATCAGCCCCGGCCCCACGATCACGCCCGAGACCATCGCCAGGCCGCCCAGCACCTGGCCCGCACCCACCACCGCGCCGATGCGGTCCTGGTGATCGACGCCGTTCAGCACCGAAACCACCGTGGCGCCGCCGTCCACCAGGGGCTTGAGCGTCTGGGCGGCCGCTTCGATGTCATAGGCCTTGACGGCGAACAGCACCAGGTCGCAGGCGCCCACGTCCCGCGGCTCGGCCACGAAGCGCGCGTTCTTCACGTGCAAGGGGCCCTTGGGCGTCTCCAGCGTCAGGCCGCGGGCCTGCATGGCGCGCAGGTGGTCGCCGCGGGCGATGAAAGTGACGTCCTGGCCGCTGAGCGACAGCAAGCCACCGAAGTAGCCGCCGACGGCACCCGCGCCCATGATGGCGATGCGCATGATGAATTTCCTGGTGGTGTGTGGTGTGTGGTGGACGGGGGCCTCAGCCCACCCAGGCGTCGCGCAGCTCGCGCTTGAGCACCTTGCCAATGGCGCTGCGCGGCAGTTCGGCCACCAACCGCAGCGCGTGCAGGCGCTGCGTCTTGCCAACTTGTGCATTGGCCCACTGACGCAGGTCTTCGGCGCTGGCTGCAACGCCAGGCTTCAACACGCAAAAGGCCACTGGCGTCTCGCCCCATTCGGTGCTGGGTACGCCCACCACCGCCACGTCGGCCACGGCCGGGTGCGGGCGCAGCACGGCTTCCAGGTCGCTGGGGTAGATGTTGAAACCGCCGCTAATGATCATGTCCTTGCGCCGGTCGTGCAGCGTCAAAAAGCCGTCTTCATCAAAGCGGCCCACATCACCGGTGCGAATGAACCGCTGGCCCTCGGCGTCAAACCACTCGGCGGCGGCGGTGAGCGCAGGCTGCTTGTGATAG
>JANMHH010000219.1:0-10842 GCA_031375065.1 Rubrivivax sp.
AAAGTCTTCGCTGAGTCGGTGTCTTTCCGGCTGGCACCCAGGCCAGATTCAACAAAGATGGACACCAGGGACTGCACCACGCGCTTGGCCTTGTCTTGCTCGTTGTCACGGTAGGTCATGGAGTAGAGGTTGACGCCTCCAGCGGTGCGGATCTCAATGCCTTTGCCAAGCTTCTCGATCAGCGCCTCTTGCCCGCCTTTGGAATCACTCTTCAGGTCCAGATCGGCCATGCGAATGAGCTTTTCCAGATTGGGCCGGCTTAGAAGCGTTCGGCTGAGCATGCCGATCTGCTGCTCGACGTTGGGCTGAACCGCCAAGCCGCTCATCAGCGGCTTCAGGATGGAGTCGGTGTCGACAAAGATTCGAGCCGTGGCCTCGTACTTGTCAGGAATTTTCCAAACCACCACGACCCCAATCGCGGCCACCACCCAAGCAACCACCAGGCTGGGCCAGCGAAACTTCCACATCCGACGAAGTGTCAGCAGAAGTTGTTGAACGATATCTTGCATGCGGTGATGTCAGCTGGTGGCGACTCAAGGTCGAAATGGGCAGGCCTCAGGCTCTCGGTCCATGAAAGCTCTTTCCTTGCGCTGCTTCAAAACAGGCTTTGCGGGATGATGAGGATGTCGCCAGGCCGCATCTCGACATTGGCACCGACATCACCACGTTTGATCAGGTCCTTCAGACGGACGGAATACTGCTTGTCGCCTTCAGACGTGCGCTGAATGACCGCCTTGTTGCCATCGGCAAAGTCGGTCAGACCACCCACCGCGATCATCACATCCAGCAGCGACATGCGCTGGCGGTAGGGAAGAAACTGCGGACGGGCCGCTTCACCCACCACGCGAATCTGCTCGGAAAAGGGGCCCACGAAGCCCGTCACGATCACGGTGACCACGGGGTCGCGAACATAGGTTGACAACTTCTTCTCGATGTCGCGTGCGACCTGGATGGACGTTTTCCCCTGGGCGACCAACTCATCCACCAGAGGCGCCGAAACCTTACCGTCGGGACGCACAGGGACGGACATTGACAGTTCAGGATTGCGCCAGACGATGATGTTCAAGTTGTCGCCGGCCCCGATCACATAGCTGTAGTCGGCTGTCTGCGCTGAGGCGGGCGCGGGTGGCAACGAGACCGTCGAGCATGCAGTTAAAAAACCCGCAAAGGCCAGGACCACAACAGCCTGGGCACGGGCCAAATCAAACCAAGTACGACTTGCACGTGTCACGATGAGCTCCTGAAAAGCGTTGTCTTCGAGTTGAAAGCCTGGGCGCAAAAGGGGCATCCCTGTTGATGAAGGGCGGACACCGTTCCCACCCACCAAAGCTTGGGCGATCCTGCGGAGATGATCGCACAGGGGCGTCGGACGGCCGTTTCCCTCAGCTGGTCTGCACCGAGAGAAAGCCGATTTTTTCACGCCAACGGAGCTGCATCACAACTTCATATGGCGCAGTCTGCCGCCAGCCGCTCCCTCTGAGGCGCTTCCTGCTCGTTGTTGTCCGGCCCATGGTCGCGACTTGATGGCCAGACGAATTGGCCTGCAGCGCGGGTAAAAGAACCAACTGCTGTCGCGCAGGTGCCCAGGGACAGGTGGCAACAGCCTGCCAAGTGCCGGGCAGGCGAGCGATCATCGTAGGCAAGTTCAACATTGGATCGCAGCGCAAATTGTGATCGAATAGGCGAAGCTGGGACACACCACCTGTTTGCCCGCAGAGAACAAGGCTTCTTGCCTTTAAGCTCGGCTGCAGTTCAAAGGGAGCGGGGTTCCCAGGCCCTATCCACAACATGCTCAGGCTCAAGGTCCAGTTTCGGCGCTTCGACACGCAAACGAACGGCGCCTGACGGCGACTTCAGATGCCCTTTACCCTTCCCCCGAACGCGGGGCTTGTTGCCAGCTTTCGATGCCACTTACAGTCCCGGGTCGGGCTTCACAGCAGGCTTACCAAAGCTCTGTTCACGCAAATCAGATCGCGGGGCAGGACCTGGAGACCCCCGGCGGCCCCAGCGGCCCATGAGTCGACATGATCCGAATTTTCAACCACTACGTTCATCGCGCCGCGCTGCGAGGGATCGTCTTCGACTTGGCCTTGGTGTTGCTGGTCGCGCTGATTGCCGTGAGCCTGAACCTGGGCAGCATCAACCAAGCCGTGCCGCTTGCCGGCACCCATGTGCTGTCATTTGCGGCGTGTCTGTTTGTCATCAACAGCGCGTCAGGACTGTACGAAACCTCACCTTCCAGTTCCGCCGGCAGTTCCTTCGCCCGGGCATTCGTGGTGCTGTTGGTGGCGTTGCCCCTGAGCTACGTCATATTCGGCCTGCTGCCCGAACGGTTTGCCGATCGTTCCAGCATCCAAATGTCAATGATGGCGGGGGTGTCGGCGCTCATCCTGCGCCGGGCCTACCTCACCCACAGTTCGGCCGCCTTGGCTCGCCGCACCCGAATTCTGATTTTCGGAGCCGGGCCAGCCGCAAAAGTGGTCGGGGAGACGCTTCGAACGGCAGACCCCAACGCTGACATCGTTGGTTATGTCGCCGGGCCCAACGAAAAGGACCCCGCGGTTCCGCTCTCGCAAATACTGGCCCTACAAGACACGCTGCCTTCGATGGCCCAGAAGCTGGGTGTCGACGAGATCGTGGTTGCGCTGACAGAACGCCGTGCTGGCAGCATGCCGTTGCGACAGCTTCTGGACTGCCGGGTCACCGGAACCAAGGTCTACGACCTGAACACGCACTTCGAAAAGACCTTGGGCCAGATCCGCATCGACTTTCTCAGCGCCAGTTGGCTGATTTTTGGCGACGGCTTTGACCAGGGCACCTGGCGCACCGCTGTCAAACGCATCTTCGACATCTTCTGCGCGACCTGCCTTTGCCTTTTGACGGCACCGGTCATGCTGGTGGCGGCCGTGCTGATCAAGATGGAGAGCAAAGGCCCTGCCCTCTACCGACAAGAGCGGGTCGGACAAAGCGGCAAGTCATTCAGCATTGCCAAGTTCCGCAGCATGCGCACCGACGCCGAAAAAGATGGCAAACCGCGCTGGGCCAGCGCCAACGACGACCGTGTCACACGCATTGGCCACATCATTCGCCGCCTGCGCATCGACGAGCTGCCCCAGCTGTTCAATGTCTTGCGTGGCGACATGAGCCTGGTGGGCCCGCGTCCCGAGCGGCCATTTTTTGTGGAGCAGCTCACCCAGGAGATACCCTTCTACGCGCTTCGACACAGCGTCAAACCGGGCGTGACGGGCTGGGCGCAGGTGCGCTATCCGTACGGCGCCACGGTCGAAGACTCGCAAGAAAAGCTCCAGTACGACCTGTACTACGTCAAGAACCACACCTTGTTTCTCGACCTGGTTGTTCTGATGGAAACGGTGGGCGTAGTGCTCACCGGCAAAGGCGCGCGCTGAACCTCCTGTCAGCTGTGTCAGCCTGCACCCTGCGCTGTTTGCGACGCACGACTTGGGTTGGCCTGCGCCCAAGCAAATGAGCACCGCCACCAACCTGTTCTCCAGCTACGGCTACGGCTTGGCGCTGGCAGCCCACGCCGGATTTGCGATTTACCTGTCGGGCAGGCCAAGGCCTGTTGGCAGCAGCCCCCGGCCCGAACGCCTTTTCCTGGGCGCGTTGGTCACCACCGCGCTCTGGGCGGCCGCAAGTCTGATTGGCCAGTTCTCACCTTCATTCTGGCTTCAGGCCCTCGCCGTGGGCCTGGACCTCGCGCGTTATGGGCTGTGGTTCTTTTTCTTGCTGGCCATCCTCAGGCCCGAGAAGAACCGCGAGGTGTCAAGCCCGTCGAGTGCACTGGGCAAGGTCGCATTGCTCTGCCTGGCCGTCGCGGCGGTGCTGGAAGCCCTGGGTGCTTTGGGCGGGATCACGTCGGGCCTGGCCACTGTCGCGCTGACCGCCCATCTGGCCTTGCCGCTGTGCGGCTTGGTGATGGTGGAGCAGGTCTTTCGCAACCTCGGTGACGACTCCAGATGGAGCGCCAAACCGGCGTGCCTGGGCTTGGCCTGCGTTTTTGTCTTCGACATCTACCTTTACGCCGAAGGCCTGATGTTCGGCACGTTCGACCGCGACGCGCTCAACGTTCGTGGGCTGGTGCACACCTTGGCCGTGCCTTTCCTTTGGGTCGCTTCCCGGCGCGGCGCCAGCTGGACAGCCCGATTGCATGTTTCGCGAACGGCGGCGTTTTACTCGGCGACCCTCGTACTGGGTGGCGGCTACCTGCTCTTGATGGCGGCGATTGGCTACTCGGTGCGATTCTTTGGTGGTGAGTGGGGTCGAGCGCTGCAGATCAGCCTGCTGGTTGCCAGCGTCGCCTTCTTGGGAACCTTGGTCTTTTCCGGTGCCCTGCGCTCCTGGCTGCGCGTGTTTGTGGGCAAACACTTCTACCGCTATCGCTACGACTACCGGGAAGAATGGCTGCGCTTCACCGCCATGCTGTCGGCCAAAAGATCACCACAAGAGATGGGCGAGTTGATCGTGCGCGGCCTGGCCAAAATGGTCGAATGCCCGGCCGGGGGGCTCTGGACCCGCAGCGGCGCAGACGAGCCCTTCAAGCAGACCGCCCCCTGGAACATGGCCCAGGTTGCGGACACTGAGCCTTTCGACTCATCGCTGTGCAAGTTTCTGCAGGGCGATGGCTGGGTCATCGATCTGGACGAATACCGATCCTCACCCCGTCGCTACGAGGGGCTGGCATTGCCCAACTGGTTGCTGGCGGTCCGCAATGGTTGGCTGGTGGTGCCCTTGTTGGCCGGCAACGAACTGCTGGGTTTCGTCGTTTTGATGCGCCCCGTGACGAACATCAAGTTGAACTGGGAGGTCCTGGACCTGCTCAAAACTGCCGGTCGACAGGCCGCAGGTTACCTGGCGCAGATGCAGGCCACCGAGGCTCTTCTGGATGCCCGCAAGTTTGAAGCCTTCAACCGCATGTCCGCATTCGTGGTGCACGACCTCAAGAACATCGTGGCTCAGCTGTCGCTCATGCTGAAGAATGCGGAACGCCTGCACGACAACCGCGAATTCCAGCAAGACATGCTGTTGACCGTCGAAAGCTCGCTTGAGAAGATGAGGCGCTTGATGTTGCAGCTGCGCGAAGGGGCGACGCCCCCTGGCGGAAGCCGCGGCGTCGAACTGTCTACCGTTCTGGGTCGCCTTGCGGCGTTGGCCAAGGCACAGGGCCGGCTGCTGGAAGTCGAGGAGGTTGAGCGTTTGTCCACCCGTGGGCATGAAGACCGGCTGGAAAGGGTGCTGGGCCACCTGGTTCAGAACGCTTTGGATGCGACGCCCGCTGATGGACGCGTTTGGGTCAAGGCCGAGCGCTTCAGCGGTCAGGTTCAAGTCGAGGTCGGCGACACGGGTTCGGGCATGGAAGCAGAGTTTGTTCAAAGCCGCCTTTTCAGGCCCTTCAACACCACCAAACACAACGGCATGGGCATCGGTACCTACGAAAGTTCTCAGTACATACGCGAACTGGGGGGCAGCATCAACGTCAAGAGCGAACCAGGGCATGGCACCCGCATCACCGTGCTGCTGCCCTTGTTTGAGGCGCAGCGCGGCTCCGACTTGCTCGATGCGGGTTCACGATGAGCGCAGCCGATTCCCCGCTGCTGATCGTTGAAGACGATCTGGCGTTGCAAAAGCAGATCAAGTGGACGCTGGATCGCTTCGAGTCGGTCACCGCCAGCGACCGCGAAAGCGCCCTCTTGCAGGTTCGGCGCCATCAGCCATCGGTGGTGACGATGGATCTGGGGCTGCCGCCCGACCCCGATTCCGTTTCTGAAGGATTCAAGCTGCTGGAGCAAATCCTTGACTTGGAGCCCAACACCAAGGTAATTGTGCTCACGGGGCAGAACGATCAAGCCAATGCTTTGCGCGCCGTGGCGATGGGAGCCTACGACTTTTTGGCCAAGCCCTTCGAGCCCGAGGTGCTCAACCTGACGGTGGACCGGGCCAAGCGATTGGCAGAACTGCAAGCCGAGAACCGGCGTCTGCAGGCGCTGAACCAACCCGACGCGATGGCCGGCCTGATCACCCGAGACGCGGAAATGCTGCGCATCGGGCGCACCGTCGAACGTGTGGCTTCCAGCGACGCGACGATCTTGCTCTTGGGGGAAAGTGGCAGCGGCAAGGAGGTGTTGGCCCAGGGACTGCACGCGGCCAGCAAACGTGCCGGCCGCTTTGTGGCCATCAACTGTGCGGCGATCCCCGAAAACCTGCTCGAGAGCGAGCTCTTTGGCTACGAGAAGGGCGCTTTCACTGGTGCGGCCAAAACCACGCCGGGCAAGATCGAGACCGCTCACAACGGCACCCTGATGCTCGACGAAATTGGCGATCTTCCGCACTCGCTGCAAGCCAAGCTGCTGCGGTTCTTGCAGGAACGCACCATTGAGCGCCTGGGCGGACGCAGCGAGATCCCGGTGGACGTGCGGGTGGTCTGTGCCACCCACCAGGACCTGAAGAACCTGATCGCCGAAGGACGATTCCGCGAAGACCTCTTTTACCGGCTGGCCGAAATCGTCATCAACATCCCCCCCCTGCGCGCGCGCACAGGCGACGCGGTGTTGCTCTCGCACGCCTTCTTGCGCCGCTTTGCCCAGGACCAGCGCAGGACCTCGCTGACGTTTTCTGAAGATGCCATCCAGGCCATTGAACAACACGCCTGGCCCGGCAACGTTCGGGAGCTTCTCAACGCCATCAAGCGCGCTTCGATCATGGCCGACAGCGACCGCTTGACCTACCAGGACCTGGGCCTGCCTGCGCCCCGGTCGGTGGCAGCTGGCGAGCAGTCAGATCTGGATCTGCGCGCGGTGCGGGAAGCTGCAGAACGACAGGCCATCGTCGCTGCGCTGGCCCGCACCAATGGCAACATCGTGAAAGCGGCCGACATGCTGGGCGTGAGCCGCCCAACCTTGTACGACCTGATGAAAAAGCTCACCATCAAGTGATGGACGGGTGCGCTCGCCAGCGCGCCAAACAGACCCGGCCTACACCCACAGCGGTTGGGATGAAGGCCGCTTCGAAAGTGAGGAACACCCACATGACCCGTGCATCCCATCGAATGATCAGCCTGACTTCGGGCCTGGTTTTGACAGCCGCCTTGCTGGCCAGTTGCGGCGGCAAGTCAGAGGCCGACCTGACGGCATCCGGCAAACAGTTGCTGGCCGAAAAGAACACCTCGGCCGCCATCATTCAACTCAAGAGCGCCCTGCAAAAGGCGCCTGATTCGGTGGAGGCCCGCCTGCTGCTGGGCAAAGCCCTGCTGGACAGCGGCGACCCGGTCTCAGCGCTGGTGGAGCTGCGCAAGGCGCAAGAGCTGCGCAGCCCCGATGAAGACGTCGTGCCGTCCATCGCACAGGCCATGCTGCTGACCGGCGAGCACGCTCGCATGGTCGAGCAATATGGCAGCCTGAGGCTGAAAGACAACAAGGCGGCTGCGGACCTCTTCACGTCCTTGGCAGCTGCCCACGTGATCAACGACGACAAAGACAAGGCCAGGGCGTTGATCGCCCAGGCGCAGCAAAGCGCGGCGGGCCACTTTCAGTCGACCATCCTGAACGCCCGCCTGCAAGCCTCCGAAGGCGACTTTGACGGCGCCTTGGCGCTGCTGGAGCAAGCCCTGATCAAGCAGCCGGGCGATGAAAGCGCCGGCGTCTTGAAAGGTGAAATCCAGCGCCACGGCAAGCGCGACACAGCCGCAGCGCTGGAGAGCTTCAAGAAAGTGCTGGAGACCAACCCGAAATCGGTGGGTGCACACACCTCCATCGTGACGATCCTGACGGAGCAGCAAAAACCAGCCGAGGCCAAGGCCCAGTTTGACCTGCTCAAGAAGGCCGCACCCAACCACCCCGACACACTGTTCTACGAAGCCCAGTTTGCCTTTGCGGCCAAAGACTACAAAACCACCCGCGACATCACCGACCGGCTGCTCAAGGCTATGCCCGACAACGTGCGGGTCTTGGAGCTGGCCGGTGGAGCCGAATACCGACTGCAGCAGTACCCGCAGGCGGAAGCCTTTCTGGGCCGGGCGCTCAAGCTCGTTCCGGGCCTGCTGCTGTCGCGACAACTGTTGGCACAAACCTATTTGCGCACCAACCAGCCCAACAAGGCCGTGGACGTGCTGGCCCCCATTGTCGAAAGCAAAAACCCGGACGGCACCAGCCTGGCGTTGGCAGGCGAAGCCTGGGCGCAATTGGGCGACACCAAAAAGGCCGATGCCGCCTTTGCCATGGCCTCCAAGATCGCGCCCAACGACACCCGCGTTCGCACCTCCGCTGCGCTGGCACAACTGTCGCGCGGCAACAGCGGGGCGGCCATTGGTCAGCTCGAAGCCATTGCTGCCGAAGACAAGGGCCCGCGGGCCGACGTCGCCCTGATCAGCGCCCGCTTGCGGCAAAACGACATCGAAGGGGCGTTGAAAGCCATTGACGGCCTGCAAAGCAAAACGCCAGATCGACCCGTGGCCTACAACCTGCGTGGCCGGGTGCTGTTGCTCAAGCGCGATCTGCCCGGTGCCACCAAGGCCTTCGAAATGGCCTTGGCCAAGGATCCGAGCTATTTCCCGGCCGTGGCCAGCCTGGCTGCGCTGGAACTCAACGCCGGCAAACCCGAGCTGGCGCGCAAACGCTTCGAAGATCTGACGCAGGCCAAACCCAAGTCACATGAAGCCTGGTTGGCGTTGAGCGAACTGGCCGTGCGCACCGGTGCGGCGCCAGACCAGGTGGTGAAGTACCTGCGCGATGGTGTCAAGGCCAACCCGGGCTCGGCAGCGCCGCACGTGGCTCTGATCAACCACCTGCTCAGCAGCAATGATGGCAAGAGCGCCTTGACCGCCGCGCGCGAAGCCACCGGCGCTCTGCCCAACAACCTGGAAGTGATGGACGCCCTGGGTCGAGCCCAGTTGGCGGGTGACACCGCCGAGCAGGCCATCTCGACGTTCAAGCAGCTGACCGCACTGCAAATCACCAACCCCATGCACCACATCCGGCTGGCCGAGGCGCAGGCCGCCAACAAGGACCCGGTGGGCGCGCGACAGTCGCTGCGCAAAGCGTTGGAGATCAAGCCCGACCTGTTGATGGCCAAGCGTGCTTTGGTGTCACTGGCGCTGATGGAAAAGCGGCCGCAAGAAGCACTGGACGTGGCCAAGGACATGCAAAAGCAGGCCCCCAAGGACGCCACCGGCTTTGCACTGGAAGGTGACATTGAAGTCGTCCGCAAGAACTTCGACCTGGCCAACACCGCCTACAAGACCGCCTTTGCGCTGAGCAAAACCACCGACGTCGTGGTCAGGCTGCACACCGGTCTTCGTCTGGCCGGCAAGTCGGCCGAAGCCGACAAGGTGGCAGGCGACTGGATCAAAGACCGACCCAAAGATGCGGGGTTCCGCTTCTACCTGGGCGACATCGCGATGTCCCAGGACAAGTTCGCCGACGCCGAAGGGCACTATCGGTCGGTCTTGGAAACCCAGCCGCGCAACGCCTTGGCCATGAACAATGTGGCCTGGTTGCTGGTCAAACAGGGCAAGCCTGGCGCGGTGGCGATGGCACAGCAGGCCAACGAGCTGATGCCGGGGCGTCCGCCTTTGATGGACACCTTGGCCACCGCTTTGGCTGCCGACAACAAGCTGCCCCTGGCCATTGAAACGCAGAAAGCCGCGATCAGCCGCAACCCTGCCGACCCTTCGCTGAAGCTGAACCTGGCCAAGTTGCTCATCAAGTCGGGTGATAAGGCCTACGCGCGCGCCGAGTTGGAAGACCTGGTCAAGCTGGGCGACAAGTTCCGCGGCCAAGCCGAAGTGGCCGCCTTGCTCAAGACGCTGTAGCACCGGCATGTCGCATCAACGCCTGCGCCGCACCCTCCTGCTGGGAGCCGGGGCGATGGCGTTGCCCGTTCATGCAGACCTGGTGTCGATCATCGCCGCCGCCAAGACTTCGGTCTTCCCGGTTGGCTCTTTCAACCCGACCGACAGCCCCCGGTTTGCATTTCGTGGCACCGGATTTGTGGTCGGTGACGGCAGCCTGATTGCGACCAACTTTCACGTCTTGCCCTCGGGTGCCGATGTTGAAACCCTGGCCAACATGGTGGTGCTGGTGGGCCGCCAAGGCGAGCAAGGACTGTTTCGAAAGTGCCGTGTTGTGGCCACCGAGCGCGCGCGCGATCTGGCCCTTCTCAAATTGGAAGGCAGCCCGTTGACACCCTTGCAGCTGGACGAGCCGGGGGCGGCCAAAGAAGGTCAGTCGATTGCCTTGATGGGCTTCCCCATTGGCGGCACCTTGGGTTTTGCAGCGGTCACCCACCGGGGCATCATCGCGTCGATCACCACCGCGGCACTGCCTGCGGCAACCGCTGGGCAGCTGGACCCGCGCGCCTTGCTGCGCCTGCGTGAAGGCAATTTCGAGGTCTACCAACTGGATGCGACGGCCTACCCCGGCAACAGCGGCGGGCCGGTGCTGGATGTCAACACCGGCCGCGTGGTGGCCGTGGTCAACATGGTGCTGGTCAAGGCGGGTCGCGAGAGTGCGCTCAGCAACCCCACGGGCATCAGCTATGCGATACCGGTTCGTTATGTGCAGGAACTGATCAAGTCCTTGCGTTGAGCCGCCGGGGCGAGCATGGCTGGCCAGTTGCAGCCATGTTCATGGGCCGCAGCGGGTCTCACTGCTGCGGCGGGCCCACACCGCGCCCTGCAAAAACGATCGCTCAGACCTTGTAGTACTGGCGGTACCAGCTGACGAAGCGGCCAATGCCGGTGGCGATGTCGGTGGCCGGTGCAAACGAAGTCCACTGTGTCAGCGCGTCGACATCGGCATAGGTGGCAGGCACGTCGCCGTCTTGCAGCGG
>JANMHH010000267.1:0-2695 GCA_031375065.1 Rubrivivax sp.
CGAAGACGACGTGCTCAAGCGCATGGAATCGGGTGGCAAAGGCAGCGTTTCGCTGTCGCCCGGCGGCACCATGGAATTCATCATGCTCAACGCCGCCGACCCCGGCACCGAAGTCGACGGTGAGCGTTCCCACGTCAGCACCCGCCACCCGCTGTTCAAGGACGCGGCAGTGCGCCAGGCGGTCAACCTGTGCATCGACCGCCAAGGCATCCAAGAGTTCATCTACGGGCGCACGGGCGTGGCCACGCCCAACATCGTGCACAACCCGCAGCGCTTTCGCTCCAACAACCTGCGGCCCGAATTCAACCCCGACAAAGCTGCGGCGCATTTGGAATCAGCCGGCTGGAAAAAGGGCGTCGACGGCGTGCGCGAAAAGGACGGGCGCAAGCTCAAGCTGTTGTTCCAGACCTCCATCAACGCCGCGCGCCAAAAGACGCAGAGCGTGATCAAGAGCGCCTTCCAACGCGCCGGCATCGACGTGGAACTGAAGGGCGTGACCTCGGCGGTGTTTTTCTCGGCCGACGTGAGCAACCCCGACACCAACGGGCGTTTCCAGGCCGACCTGCAGATGTACGCGTCGGGCATGGGCCAGCCCGACCCCGAGCGCTTCATGGACCGCTACGTGTCCTGGGAAGTCGCCCAGAAGTCCAACAAATGGCAGGGCCGCAACGCGCTGCGCTGGCGCAACGACGAGTACGACAAGCTGTACCGGGCCTCTGAAACGGAGCTCGACCCAGTCAAGCGCGCCGCGCAGTTCATCCGCATGAACGATCTGGTCTGTGGCGACGGTTACCTGATCCCGCTGATGTTTCGCTTGAACGTCAGCGCGCTGAACAAACGCCTGGCCGCGCCGTTGACGGGATGGGACCTGGACATGAGTTCACTGGCGGAGTGGCATCGCCTGGCTTGACGCCGGGGCTTTTGCCGGCACAAGCCCAGCATCCCTCCGCACGTCAATCCGCGTGCCAAGCCCGCTGGCAATGGGCCAGAAATTCGGCTTCGCTCCACCGATGCGAAGGGCTGCGCGCGGCGTCAAGCAAACGTTGCGTCAGCGCGTGGATGACCCGGTCGCCCTCCCAGCGGGTGCCCACCAGGTAGCGCGCCTGGGGTGACGCCACCGTCAGCGCCTGCAACACCACCTCGGCCACCACTTCGGGCCGGGCAAAGCGGCGGTTGCTGGCTGATTCGGGTTCGTCAGGCTGCAGCGCCGCCGGCTCGCGCAAGCTTTGCAAGACGGCAGAGGCCGCCACATCAAACGGGGCCGCCGTGGCTTGCAAGCGGGTGACGTTGCCCAGGCGCCCGTTGTCGCCGATGTCGGTGGCCACCGCGCCGGGCTGCACGATGCTCACCGCCACATGATGGCGGGCCAGCTCTTGCTGCAGGCACGCGGCGAAGGCCTCGAGCGCGTGCTTGCTCATGGTGTAGGGGCCCATGAAGGGTGACGTGATGCTGCCGCCCTGCGAACCGATGCAGACCACGCGCCCACGCGAGGCCAGCAGCAAAGGCAACAGCGCCCGGGTCAGGCGGTGCGGGCCGTAAACGTTGGTGTTGAACAAGTCGTGCAGGTCGGCGTCGGTCCAACTGGCCAGCACACCCAGCCCGCCCACACCGGCGTTGTGCACCAGGCCATACAGGCCCTGCCCTTGCGCCTGTACCGTCAGCGCCGCTTGTTGAACCTGGCCGGCGTCACGCACGTCCAGCGGCAACGCGTGCGCGCCCAGCTCGCGCAGCGACTGCAGGTGCGCCGGGCGGCGGGCGCCGGCATAGACCGGGGTGCCCGCCTGCAGAAGCGCCTTGACGATGGCCAGGCCGATGCCACTGCCGGCACCGGTCACGAGAACAGGCGACGCTTTCATCATTTGACGGCCCCCACCCAAATTCATCTCCCGCCCTTCCAGCGCTTGAGCAACAAGGCGTTGCTGACCACCGCAAAGCTGCTCATGGCCATGGCGCCGCCGGCGATGACCGGGTTGAGCAACCCGAAGGCCGCCAAAGGGATGCCCACGGTGTTGAAAACAAAAGCCCAGAACAGGTTCTGGCGGATCTTGGCGTGGGTGCGCCGGCTGATGTCGATGGCGTCGGCCACCAGACCCGGTTCGCCGCGCATCAGGGTCACACCGGCGGCGTGCATGGCCACGTCG
This sequence comes from Rubrivivax sp., assembly GCA_031375065.1. Taxonomy (GTDB): domain Bacteria; phylum Pseudomonadota; class Gammaproteobacteria; order Burkholderiales; family Burkholderiaceae_C; genus Rubrivivax. Next base: position 2,142 of record JANMHH010000267.1, read on the forward strand.
GTGCCCGTGCCCATGGCCATGCCCACGTCGGCCGCCGCCAGAGCCGGCGCGTCGTTGATGCCGTCGCCGACCATGGCCACACGGTGGCCAGCGGCCGCACCCGCAGCCTTGAGCTCGGACACGATGCGCGACTTGTCCTGCGGCAGCACTTCGGCGCGGATGTCTTGCAAGCCCAGCTGTCGACCCAGGTGTTCGGCTGCGCCCCGGTTGTCGCCCGACAGCAGCACCGAGCTCACGCCCATGGCGCGCAACCGCGCGATGGCCGCTGCGGCACCCGGTTTGGCTTGGTCGCCAAAACTCATCCAGCCCACCAGCTCGGGGGCAGCACCGCTGGACCAGCCGCCCTGGGCGCGCGCCAGGTAGGACACGGTGGCACCAGCGGCTTGCTGCGCGGCCACGGCGGCTGCAACGCTGTCAAGATTCAAACCGCTTTCCTGCATCCAGCGTGCGCTGCCCAGGCGCAGCTCGAAGCCGGCCACCCAGCCCGCGACGCCGCGGCCCGCCACCGTGTGGAGCTGACTGGCCACCGCTTCTGCGTCTGCATGCGCGCCCGC
>JANMHH010000271.1:0-1607 GCA_031375065.1 Rubrivivax sp.
CAACAAACGAGAACGCCGTGTCTGCCGATCCTGAACAGCCCCACGCACCTGGGCGATTGATCAAGGCGCCCGAGAACTTCATTCGGGCCGATGGCGTGCGCACCGTCTTCAGCCAGGCCAAGGCCGGACGGCGTGATTTCATTCGCCAGGCCTTTGCGGGCGCCGTCGCCGCGGGCGCGTCAACCGCCGCGCTGGCGCAGGCCAATCCGGTGCCCGCAGAAGGCGGCGACGCCAACATCCTGAACCTGCCATCGCACAGCACCGGCCTGGGCCAGGGCGTGGCCACCGACGGTTACGGCGCGCCCAGCAAGTTCGAGAAAAACGTGCAGCGCCGGCCAAGCCCAGGCCTGACCCAGACCACCCAGTCTTCGGTGTCGTTTGCGCCTTTGCAAAGCCTGTTTGGCATCGTCACCCCCAGTGGCCTGCACTTCGAGCGGCACCATCAGGGCTGGTGGGATGTCGATCCGTCCAAGCACCGCTTGATGATCAACGGCAGTGACGAGCGTCTGCTCAAGAAGCCCTTGGTCTTCACGCTGGACGAGCTGATGCGCTTGCCGATGGTCAGCCGCTTCCACTTCATCGAATGTGGCGCCAACACCGGCATGGAGTGGGGCAACGTGGCCGTGCCCACCTGCCAGTACAGCCACGGCATGATCAGCTGCAGCGAATTCACCGGCGTGCCGCTGAAGCTGCTGCTGGACATGGCAGGCGTTGATTACAAACGCGGCCGCTTTGTGCTGGCCGAAGGCGCCGATGGCTCCAGCATGACGCGCACCATCCCGATGGAGATGATCGAGTCGGGCGAGGTCATCGTGGCCTACGGCCAAAACGGCGAGATGCTGCGGCCGGAAAACGGCTACCCGTTGCGCCTGGTGGTGCCCGGCGTGCAGGGGGTGAGCTGGGTCAAGTACCTGCGCCGCATCGAGGTGGGCGATCAGCCCTACGCCAGCAAGGACGAGGCCATCCACTACATCGACCTGATGCCCGACGGCCGCCACCGCCAGTACAGCAGCATCCAGGAATGCAAGAGCGTGATCACCACGCCCAGCGGCGGCCAGGTGCTGCTCGACAAGGGCTTCTACACCGTGAGCGGCCTGGCCTGGAGCGGGCGCGGCAGGGTCTTGCGGGTGGACGTCTCGGCCGACGGTGGGCGCAGCTGGAAGCCGGCGCAACTGCAAGGCCCGGTGATGGACAAATGCCTGACGCGGTTCACCTTGCCTTGGGTGTGGGACGGTCAACCGGCCTTGCTGCAAAGCCGAGCCACGGATGACACCGGTTATGTACAGCCCACCTACCGGCAGGCGCGGGCGGTGCGCGGCACGCGGTCGATCTATCACAACAACTCGATTCAAACCTGGCTGGTTCAGGAGGGTGGGGAGGTGAAGAATGTTCAGCTCTCTTAGGTGGCTACGGACCTGGGTGCCGATTGCAGTCAGCACCGTTGGCTGTGCCGTGTTGTGCGCCACCGCGTGGGCGCAAAGCCCGGCTTATCCGGGCATCGGCCGCATGGCCACGCCGCAGGAAGTGAAGGCCTGGGACATCGACGTGCGGCCCGACTTCAAGGGCTTGCCCAGTGGCTCGGGCACGGTGGCCAAAGGCCAGGACAT
>JANMHH010000272.1:0-4172 GCA_031375065.1 Rubrivivax sp.
AGCATTTCAGCCTGGATGCGGGCCAGTGCCAGGATGTCATCGGCCCGGCGCAGCCAACGCACGTCGGGGTGGCGGCGCACGATGCCGCTGGCGGTGCAGGGCGCGTCCAGCAGCACGGCGTCAAAGGGGCGGCCGTCCCACCAAGAGGGGGGTTGACGGGCGTCGGCAGCCTTCAGTTCGATGCGGCTGGTGCTGGGGAACTGCAGGCGGTTCAGGGTCTCTTGCACACGCGCCAGGCGCAGCGGGTCACTGTCCAGGGCCAACAGGTCCAGCTCGGCCAGCTCCAGCAGGTGGGCGGTCTTGCCACCGGGCGCGGCGCAGGCGTCCAGTACGCGGGCGCCGGGTTTCAGGCCGCCTTGCAGCAGCAGGTGCGCAGCGCGCTGTGCCGCCGCGTCCTGCACCGAGACTTCGCCTTCCGCAAAACCAGGCAACTGCTGCACTGGGCTGGGCTGCGCCAGCACCACCGCCTGGCCGCCCAAGCCGGGGTCATCCACCGCGCTGGCCACACGGCCTAGCGCGGCCAGCCGTTGCACATAACCCTGGCCGGTGCCTCGCCTGGCGTTGACGCGCAGCGTCATTGGCGGACGCAGGTTGGCGCTGCTGAGCAGCGTTTGCCAGTCTTGCGGCCAGTCCCGTTTGAGCTTTTCGATCCACCACAGCGGGTGGTTGTAGGCGCCCACAGGCGAGTGGCGCACGCTTTGCACGATGCCGTCTTGCTCGCGCAAAAAACGCCGCAGAACCGCGTTGATGAAGCCGGCGGCAGCCGGGGTGCGCTGGCGGGCCGCGCTGACGGCTTGATCGACCAGCGTGTGGCTGGCATAGGGTGCGGGCTCGCCGGGCCACAACAAGGCCAAGGCGGTGACCAGCAGGGCGTCGACCTGGGGTGGCGGGGTCTTGGGCGCCAGCAGCGCGCGGGCTTCGGTGGCGCTGCCCAGCCAGCGCAGGCTGTGAAAGCTGAGCGCCTGTACGCCAGGGCGCAAGTCGGCCGGCACCCGCGCGATCACGTCGGTCAGCGACTTGCCACCGCGCACGGCTTGCACCGCGTCAGCGGTCTGGTCGAGCAGCCGGGCCAGGGGCGCAGAAGTGCCTGGTGGGTTGCTTGGGTTGGCTTTATCCCCTGTCATGGCTTCAGTCTAGTGCCGCTGCACGTCGAAAAATGCCGAGCTAACGCACAATACAAGCCCGCCCATTGAACTTCAGACGCATGGCACGCACCGGCTCCAACCTCACCGACAGCACCGCGCGAATTTTCCGCAGCGAAGAAGAGCTGGCCAGCCTGCCAGCGTCCGAGCGCATCCGCTACCGCGTGGTCAGCGCGCAGAAGCGCTTCCATGCCAACGACAACATCTCGGCTTTTGTGCGCGAGGGCGAGTTGGTGGAACTGAAGGCCGAAGTGCAGGCCAAGCTGCAAGAGGTGCTGCAGGCGCTGGTGATCGATACCGAGAGCGACCACAACACCAACGAAACGGCCAAGCGTGTGGCCAAGATGTACATCGAAGAGGTCTTCCGCGGCCGCTACGTGCCGATGCCTGCGGTCACCGAGTTCCCCAACGTCGAGCGGCTCAACGAGCTGATGATCGTCGGCCCGATCACCGTGCGCAGCGCCTGCAGCCACCACATGTGCCCGATCTTTGGCAAGGTCTGGATCGGCATCCTGCCCAACGAGCACAGCAACCTGATTGGCCTGAGCAAGTACGCCCGCATCGCCGACTGGGTGATGAGCCGGCCGCAGATTCAGGAAGAGGCCGTCACCATGCTGGCCAATGAACTGCAGCAGCGGGTGCGACCCGACGGCCTGGCCCTGGTGATGGAGGCCGACCACTTCTGCATGCACTGGCGCGGTGTGAAAGACACCGAAACGGCGATGGTCAACAGCGTCATGCGCGGGGCCTTCCTGAAAGACGCCAATTTGCGCCGCGAATTCCTTTCTCTGCTGCCCCGCAAGAACTCCTGAGGATCACAAACCATGTTGGTCAGATTGCTGTACGCCAGCCGCGCCGTCGAGTCCGTCAACCCCGACGAGTTGTTGTCGATCTTGCGTCAAAGCAAGGCCAACAACCCCAGTGAAGGCATCACCGGGGTGTTGTGCTTTTGTCTCCAGGAGCGCATTTTTTTGCAGGTGCTGGAAGGTGGCCGAAGCGCCGTCAACAAGCTCTACAACCACATCGCCAAGGATGACCGGCACACCGATGTCGAAGTGCTCAGCTACGAAGAGATCGGTGAGCGCCGCTTTGCCGCGTGGACCATGGGCCAGGTCAACATGGCCACGCTCAATCCGGGTCTGGTGTTGAAGTACTCCGAGCGCTCGGCGCTGGACCCGTACGCGGTGTCGGGCCGGGCTTCGCTGTCGCTGTTTGAAGAGCTGATGGCGACCGCTTCGGTGGTGTCTTAAGCCGCGCCTTTGGCCACCCGCCCCGGTTTTCAGCCGGGGCGCTTTTTGAAAAGATATCCGCTCAGCGCCGGTTCGGGTTGCCGAGCGAGACACGCACTGGTTTACCCGCATTCGCAAACAACATGGCGCTCTATATATTCGTGATTGCTTATATCCAGATGCAACAAACGAGAACGCCGTGTCTGCCGATCCTGAACAGCCCCACGCACCTGGGCGATTGATCAAGGCGCCCGAGAACTTCATTCGGGCCGATGGCGTGCGCACCGTCTTCAGCCAGGCCAAGGCCGGGCGGCGTGATTTCATTCGCCAGGCCTTTGCGAGCGCCATGGCCGCGGGCGGGTCAACCGCCGCGCTGGCGCAGGCCAACCCGGTGCCCACAGTAGGCGGCGACGCCAACATCCTGAACCTGCCGCCGCACAGCACCGGCCTGGGCCAGGGCGTGGCCACCGACGGCTACGGCGCGCCCAGCAAGTTCGAGAAAAACGTGCAGCGCCGGCCAAGCCCGGGCCTGACCCAGACCACCCAGTCGTCGGTGTCGTTTGCGCCTTTGCAAAGCCTGTTTGGCATCGTCACCCCCAGTGGCCTGCACTTTGAGCGCCACCACCAGGGCTGGTGGGATGTCGATCCGTCCAAGCACCGTTTGATGATCAACGGCAGCGACGAGCGTCTTCTCAAGAAGCCCTTGGTCTTCACGTTGGACGAGCTGATGCGCTTGCCGATGGTCAGCCGCTTCCACTTCATCGAATGTGGTGCCAACACCGGCATGGAATGGGGCAACGTGGCGGTGCCCACCTGCCAGTACAGCCACGGCATGATCAGCTGCAGTGAGTTCACTGGCGTGCCCTTGAAGCTGCTGCTGGACATGGCCGGGGCCGACACCAAACGCGGCCGCTTTGTCTTGGCCGAAGGCGCCGACGGCTCCAGCATGACGCGCACCATCCCGATGGAGATGATCGAGTCCGGCGAAGTCATCGTGGCCTATGGCCAGAACGGCGAAATGCTGCGGCCGGAAAACGGCTACCCGCTGCGCCTGGTGGTGCCCGGTGTGCAGGGTGTCAGCTGGGTCAAGTACCTGCGCCGCATCGAGGTGGGTGACCAGCCTTATGCCAGCAAGGATGAGGCCATCCACTACATCGACCTGATGCCCGATGGCCGCCACCGCCAGTACAGCAGCATCCAGGAATGCAAGAGCGTGATCACCACGCCCAGTGGCGGCCAGGTGCTGCTCGACAAGGGCTTCTACACCGTGAGCGGCCTGGCCTGGAGCGGGCGCGGCAGGGTCAAGCGGGTGGACGTGTCGGCCGATGGGGGCCGCAGCTGGAAGCCGGCGCAGTTGCAAGGCCCGGTGATGGACAAGTGCCTGACCCGGTTCACGCTGCCTTGGGTGTGGGACGGACAACCGGCCCTGCTGCAAAGCCGCGCCACCGACGACACCGGTTATGTGCAACCCACCTATCGGCAGGCGCGGGCGGTGCGCGGCACACGGTCGATCTATCACAACAACTCGGTTCAAACCTGGCTGGTTCAGGCGGGTGGGGAGGTGAAGAATGTTCAGCTCTCCTGAATGGGAACAGGCACGGGCACGGGCCTGGTTGCGGCTGGCTGCCAGCATCGCAGGTTGTGCCTTGTTGAGCGCCAGCGCGTGGGCGCAAAGCCCGGCTTATCCGGGCATCGGCCGCATGGCCACGCCGCAGGAAGTGAAGGCCTGGGACATCGACGTGCGGCCCGACTTCAAGGGCTTGCCCAGTGGCTCGGGCACGGTGGCCAAAGGCCAGGACAT
>JANMHH010000299.1:0-9779 GCA_031375065.1 Rubrivivax sp.
GGCACCAGCTGGCGCGGTTTGCCGCCGGCCAGAAAGTAGACCGCCCAGGCCGCGTCCGCCGGGTTGGCAAGCTGCAGGTAACGCTGCAGCGCAGCCTGCTTGGCCAGGCTGGAGGTGGTGGCGTCGAGATCGCGGTAGAGCGCGGCAAACAGCTTCATGGGGCGGGCGGGGCCTCCAGGGCCTCTCGGTCTTCTTGGTCATCGCCGCCGTACTCGGTCTTGAAGCCTTGCGCCTGCAGCCCGGCATCGGTCAGCCAGCGCACCATCACCGCCACGCTGCCGTGGGTGACAAAAACGCGCTGCGCGCCAGTGCCGGTGATGGCCTGCAGCAAGCCCGGCCAGTCGGCGTGGTCGGACATCACAAAACCACGATCGACACCGCGCCGGCGCCGGGCGCCGCGCAGCTGCATCCAGCCGCTGGCAAAGGCGTCCGAGTAGTCGCCAAAGCGGCGCATCCACGGCGTGCCGTGGGCCGAGGGCGGCGCCAGCACCAGCGCGCGCTTCACCGCGGCCGCGTCAAAGCCCGGGTCGCTGACCCGCAGCGTCGGCGCCAACGCCACGCCGGCGGCGCGGTAGACCGCATTCAAGGGCTCGACCGCGCCGTGCACCACGATCGGCCCAATGCTGGCGTCCACGCCATGCAAGATGCGCTGTGCCTTGCCAAACGAATAGCACAGCAGCACCGACGCACGGCCCTGCTCGGCGTTGGCGCGCCACCAGGCGTTGATGTCGGCACACAGCTGGGCTTGCGAAGGCCAGCGGTAGATCGGCAGACCGAACGTCGATTCGGTGATGAAGGTGTCGCAGCGCACCGGCTCAAACGGCGCGCAGGTGCCATCGGCTTCGGTCTTGTAGTCACCCGAGGCCACCCAGACGCGGCCGCCGTGTTCCAGCCGCACCTGCGCCGAACCCAGCACGTGGCCGGCCGGGTGCAGCGACACCTTCACGCCGTGGTGAACGATGCTTTCGCCGTAGGCCAACGTCTGCAGCGTGATGTCCTGGCCCAGGCGCGCGCGCAGCGTGCCTTGGCTGTCGGTGTGGGCCAGGTAGTGCCGGTGGCCGACCCGGGCGTGGTCGGAATGCGCATGGGTGATGACGGCGCGGTCAACCCGCCGCCAGGGGTCGATGTAGAAGTCGCCGGCCGGGCAGTACAGGCCTTCGGGCCGCGCCACCACCAGGTCGTCGGGGCGGGACGCCAAGCTCAGCGGGGTGGATGGCACGTGCATCAGGGCATCGTAAGCCGCCGCCCTGGCGATGGTGCGCCAGGGTCATCGTGGGGAATCGCGTCCCACGTCAGGTCCACCGCAGTGCCCAGCCGCTCGAACCACGCAGGCCCCGCCCGGGCAGCTTCAGGACTTGGGCTCGGGCGGTTGCACGCGGCTCAAACGCAGGCGCGGTGGGCTCGGGCTGTCGCTGGCTTCCAGCTCCAGCAGATATGGGCCACTGGCGGCGATGTCCACCACCAGGTTGCCGCCTTGGGCCGCCAGCGGCGTCCAGCTGTCCAGACCGACGCCACCGCCGCTGCTGCCACCCAGGTTGACGGTTTGCCAGTTGGCGTCGCCCAGCTTGAATTCGTGGCGGCCAGCTGGCAGTTCGAACTGCAGGCGCCACTGGCCGTCGGTCACCGTCTGCATTGTTTGTTGAGCCTGCCAGTTGTTGAAGCTGCCGCGCAGGTACACCGCCGGCCAGCGCAGCGGCACCAGCGCTTGGCGCGGCAACGCGGCGCTGCCTTCAGCCGTCACCAGGCCGGCCGCCGTGAAGCGCAACAGCGGCCGTCCGAACGCGGTGGTGTAGGCGCCGGAATCGGTGCGCCACAAACGTTGCCAGCTGCCCGGCCCGGACGCCAGGTACAGCATGTCTTGGTGCCGGCGCACCTGCAGTGCCGGGCCGTCCTGGGGCTGGTACTGGCCCACCCACTGCGCCGCCTGCAGCGGCAGCGCCTGGTCCGCCAGCGCCGCCGGTGCGGCCATGCCGGGCCATTGGTACACCCGCGCCAGCGTGCGAACCACGGCATCCACCAGTGCCCAGGTGCTTTGACCGTTGGCCATGATCACGACACCCTCACCCCGGTTCACAAACGCGGTCGAGAAGCTCTCGAAGCCTTGGTTGGAACCGTTGTGACCGAAGCGTTGAGCCGCGCCAGCGCCGCCATCGATGAAAAAGCCGACCGAGGTCAACGGCGTCACGGCGGTGGTGACGGCGCGCGCGGTGGCGGCGCTGACCGGGCTGCTCTGACCCGCCAACGCGCGCTGCACGGCGATCCAGGCGGTGGCGATGTCCGACGGTGTTGACCACAGGCCCGCAGCCTGGCGTTCCGGGTAGACGCGGGCGCCACCGGGTTCGGGCGTGCGGCCCTGATGCGACATCGCAAACCGCGGGTCGTCGGCCACGGTGGGCGGCTCATACTGGCTGTGCACCAGGCCCAGTGGCTGCAGCACCCACTGCTGCATCTGGGCCGCAAAAGGCTGCCCGCTGACGTCCTCGACCCACAGCTGCACGATGGTGGTGCCGCCGCCCGAGTAGCGGAAGTCTGCGCCGGGCGCCTGCAGCGGCCGCACCGGGCCGGTGTTGGCCGGTGGCAGGCCGTCCAAAATCTGCGGCAGCGTGGGCAGGGCGGCGCCGCGGGTGTAGCCCGGAAACCCGCCCTGGCCCAGGCCCGCGCTGTGCGACAACAAGCGGCGCAGCGTGTAGCGCGACACAGCCGGCTCCGCGGTTTCGGCAGCGGGTTGCCAGCGCTTGAGCATCGGTCGTAAATCGTCGTCCAGTTTGACGCCGCGCGACTCGGCCAAGGCCAGCGTGCCCAGCGCCGCCACCGCCTTGCTGATCGAACCGGCCTGGAATCGCGTTTCGGGTGTCACCGGCACACCATCGCGCGCGTCGCCAAAGCCGCGCGCCCAGTGCACGCGGCCTTGGTGGATGACGGCGATGCTCAGGCCGCGCAGCGGCAGCTGCTGCATGCGCGCAGCCAGGCCGGGCGGCGCCGGCTGGTCGGCGCGGCGCAGCTCGGCGTCAAGGCTGCGCTCCAGCGCGGCGATGGCCTGTTCTGCAGTGACCACCGGGGTGCCCGGTTGTGCCCCCGCGTGGGCCGCTGCAACTGCACAAATTCCGCTAGCCCACACAGCGCGCCATTTCATGCCTGATCCCTTGAAAATCAACGCCGCGGATTATGGTCGCTGACGAGTGCCACCAGGGCAAAGCCAACAACAGCCCCTTCGAAGCGCAGCAGCGCAGGCCCCGGCGTCAGCGCTGCGCGATGGCTTCGACCTGGATGCGCAGGTCGACGTTCAGCTTGAAGCCGTAATCCTTGCCCGCACCCTGGCCAAAATCGTCGCGGTTGAAGCTGCCGCTGGCATCACCGCCGCAGCAGTCGCGCTTGAGCATGCGGTGCTGGATGCACTTCAGCGAGTGGACCTTCAGCGTCAGCGGGCGCGTCACGCCACGCATTGTCAGTTCGCCCACCAGTTGCGTCGGCACGCCGTCCACCGGCGACTTCAAGTTGCCCTTGAAGACGGCACGTGGGTGTTTCTTGACGTCGAAAAAATCCTTGCCACGTGCCCAGGTGGCCAAAGCGTCCATGCCGAAGTCGATGCTGGCCAGCTCGGTGACGATCTCCACCGTGCCGGTGCCCGTGGTCTTGTCATACAGCACCTTGCCGCTGCTCTTGTTGAGCTTGCCGCGCCCCACTGAAATGCCCATGTGATCGGCATCGAAGCTGGGAAAGGTGTGGGTTGGGTCGATGGCGTAGGCGGTGGGTGCGGCGCTGGCAGCCGCGGCCATTGCGGGGGGTGGGGTCGTCCCTGCGCTGCAGCAACGGCGCCCGGCTGAACGGGAAGCGCTGCACACTACAGCGCAGCCAAAGGAGCGTCATCGCATGAGACACCACATTCCAGTCCCGCAGGCCCGGTCATGACGGCGCTGCGCGGTCTGGCCATCCTGCTGCTGTTGCAGACCGCCGGGGAAGCCTTGGCTCACACGTTTGGCCTGCTGTTGCCCGGGCCTGTGCTCGGGTTGATGCTGCTCTTGCTGGCCCTTCAGGCCCGCTGGGTGCGCGCTCCGATTCAAGCGGGTGCCGAACTGTTGCTGGCGCACCTGTCGCTGTTCTTCGTGCCCATCGGGGTCGGTGTGATCACGCACCTGGACCTGGTGACCGTCTACGGCGTTCGGCTGATGGCGGTGATCGTGCTGTCAACCTGGATCGGCATGGCGGTGACGGCCTGCGTGCTGCGCGCGCTTGTGCCCGCCAGCGCAGCACCAGAGGCCCGCCATGACTGAATTTGTGCAGCTGTGGGTGTATCTGTCATCGGCACCGCTCTTTGGCCTGACGGCGACGTTCCTGGCCTATGTCGTGGCCACGGCGGTCTACGAACGGTGGGACCGCGCACCTTGGGCCAACCCGGTGTTGTGGTCGGTGGTCTGCATCGGGTCGGTGCTGGTCGCTACCGGGACCCCCTACCCCACGTACTTCGCCGGCGCGCAATTTGTCCACGTTCTGCTCGGGCCTGCCGTGGTGGCACTGGCCTGGCCCTTGTGGTTGCGCCGTGCAGAGCTGCGCCAGCGCGGCTTGGCCTTGACGCTGGCCGCGCTGGTGGGCGGCATCGCCGCGGCCGGCACTGCCGTGGCGCTGGGCTGGGCGCTGGATCTGCCCACCGATGTGCTGCGGTCGTTGGCGCCCAAGTCCGTCACCGCGCCGGTCGCGATGGGGATTGCAGACCGCATCGGCGGCGTGCCGGCCCTCGCGGCCATCTTCGCCGTCGTCACCGGCATCGTCGGTTCGATGTCGGGCAAATACGTGTTCGCCCTGCTGCGCATCCACGACTGGGTTGTGCGCGGTTTTGCACTGGGCACCGTGTCGCACGGGATCGGCGCAGCCCGGGCCTTGCAGGTCCATGCAGACGCCGGTGCCTATGCAGGCATCGCGCTGGGCCTGCAAGTGCTGCTGGCTTCGCTGTTGGTGCCGCTGGCCTTCCGCTGGCTGACCTAGCAGCGTCAGCAGTTCCTGGCCTCGGCCCGTCAGGCGACCGCGCGCCGTGGCAAGACCCAGTTGGGTCGCGCAAAGTGGCAGGTGTAGCCGCCCGGCTGCCGCTCCAGGTAATCCTGGTGTTCAGGTTCGGCTTGCCAGAAGTCACCCACCGGCGCGACTTCGGTGACCACCTTGCCAGGCCACAGACCCGAGGCTTCAACGTCCTTGATCGTGTCGATGGCCTCCAGGCGCTGGGCTTCGGACACATAGTAGATCGCCGAACGGTAGGACAAACCACGGTCGTTGCCCTGCCGGTTCGGCGTGGTCGGGTCGTGAATCTGGAAGAAGAACTCCAGCAGCCGCCGATAACTCACCACCCCAGGATCGAAGACGATTTCGATGCCCTCGGCGTGGCTGCCATGGTTGCGGTAAGTGGCGTTGGGCACGTCACCCCCGGTGTAGCCCACCCGCGTCGACGCCACGCCGGGCATCTTGCGGATCAGGTCCTGCATGCCCCAGAAACAACCCCCTGCCAGAACGGCGCGATCAGTGCTCATCGGAAATCTCCTTAACTTGGTTCATGAATTCTGCACAGCCTTCGGCATGCATGGTGGTGAAAGGGGGCCAGCCACCGGCCGACTCGAACTTGTCAGGCCAAACAAACAGTGGCTCGCCAAAGACCCTGTCGACATGGACGCCCCCGACGGCTGAAGGCCGACACGGGTAGCTGGTGCCGCCAGTCGGGAATTTCAAGCCTCTTTTCTGGGTCGTCAGGCGCGCCGAAGGATTACGCCCTGAGTTGCAACTCAGGCTGCCAAAAATGGGCCCGATCGGGCCGAGCCCAGGTCAGAAGTGAAGGAATCGAAGCCGGCACTCGCAGTGGAGTCAGAATCACCCATGTTCAGCCCTGCGCCTGATGACCCGTTGCCCCAGGGGCTGCAAAGGCTGGTGGCGCAAGCGCAGGCTGGCGATGCTGCGGCCACCGACCGGCTTTTTACGACGCTCTACCAGCAGCTGCGCCGCATGGCCCGCCGCGAAGCGGGCCGCATGGGCCCGAATGCCCCACTGGGTGCCACCACATTGCTTCACGAAGCCTGGCTGGAAATGTCGCAGCGGGACGGCCTGGCCTTTGCCACCGAAGGGCATTTCATGGCCTACGCCGCACGGGCCATGCGCGGCCTGGTGATCGACCGCGTGCGGGAACGGCAGGCCCAGAAACGTGGCGGCGACCTGGACATGACCTCTCTGGACACCGAACTGGCCGAGCAATGTGCGCAGCCCCAGCTGCTGACCGACATCGATGCCGCGCTGGAAGACCTGGCCAAACTGGAACCGGCACTGGCACAGGTCGTGGACCTCAAATTCTTCTGCGGCTTCTCGATGCTGGAGATCGGCACCTTGATGGGCACTTCGGAGCGAACCGTCCAGCGCCAGTGGGAGAAGGCCCGCACCATGCTGTATCTGGCCTTGCGGGCCACTTGAAGCGATCTGGGTGCGGGCAGGCCGCGTGGCGGGTTTTGGGTCGCCCTTTCCGATGAGCACACTGAAGCCCTCTCACACTGAAGCCCTTTTCTACCGAACATCCGCGCCATGACGCTGCCTGACCCCGCCCTTTGGGCTCGCCTGAGTGCCTGGTTCGACGAACTGATGGAGCTGGACGGGGCCGCTCGTGAAGCCCGGCTGTTGGCCATCGAGCACACAGCGCCAGACGCGGCTGCGGAACTGCGGCGCATGCTGGCGGCCAACAGCCAGTCGCACGAGCAAGGCTTTCTTTCGGGCGCTGCCACACCGCCCTCGGGCCCACCGGCGGCGCCCACGCTGGCGGGTCAGCGTCTGGGGGCCTACGTGCTGGAAGCACCCATCGGCCAAGGCGGCAGCGGCAGCGTCTGGCGCGCCCGGCGCGAAGACGGCCGCTTCGAAGGTCAAGTGGCCATCAAGCTGCTGCACCTGTCCCTGGTGGGCCAGGCTGGCGCTGAACGCTTCCGTCGCGAAGGCAGCATCCTGGCGCGCCTGACTCACCCGCACATTGCCCGCTTGCTGGACGCCGGCATCACCCCCGAGGGGCAGCCCTATCTGGTCATCGAGCTGGTGCGCGGCGAGCGGCTGGACCGCCATTGCAACGCCATGAACCTGGACACCGACGCCAGGCTGCGGCTGTATGTCGACGTGTTGCAGGCGGTGGCCCATGCACACGGCCACCTGGTGGTGCACCGGGACATCAAGCCCAGCAACATCCTGGTGACACCACAGGGCGTGGTGAAACTGCTGGACTTCGGCATTGCCAAACTGATCGAAAGCGAAGGCGCCGCCGAGCCCACCACCGACCTGACCCGCGATTGGGGCCGCGTGATGACGCCGGAATACGCAGCACCCGAACAACTGCGCGGCGACCCCGTGACAACGGGCACCGATGTCTATGCGCTGGGGGCGCTGCTGTATGAACTGTTGACGGGACAACTGCCGTTCCCCGACCGCCGGCGCGGCAAGGCCCGGGCCTGGGTTTCCGACAGCGAGCCACCGCGGCCCAGCACGCAGGTGGCCGATGCCCCTTTGCGCCGGCGCCTGGCTGGCGACCTGGACACCATCGTGATGCACACGCTGAAGGCCCATCCGGCCGAGCGTTACGCCACGGTCCGTGCGCTGCTGGACGACATCAACCGCCACCTCAGCGGCCACCCGGTGCTGGTGCGAGGCGAGTCCTGGCGCTACAGCCTGCGCAAGTGGGTCGGGCGTAACCGCGCCGGCACGGCCGTGGGCGTGGGCGTGGCACTGGCCTTGGTGGGTGGCGCCCATGCCCAGGTGGCCGTGCTGCTGGCTCTGGCCGTGGGCACGCTGGCGGCGCTCTGGCAGGCCCGCCGCGCACAGGCTCAAGCGGCGGCTGCGCAGGCCGCTCAGCGGCGCGCGGAAGAGGTCAAGCAATTCATTGCGTCCATCTTCACGGAGGCCAAACCACGCGAAGGCAGCGGTGGCGTGGTCACGGCCATTGCGCTGCTGCAATCGGCCACAGAACGAATCGAAACCGAGCTGGCCAGCGCACCGGCCACGGCGGGCGAGCTGGGCGTGCTGATCGGACAGAGCTTCAGCCAGCTCGGCTACCCGCAACTGAGCATGCAAGCCTTCGACGCCGCCGTGCCACGGTGCCAGCGCGCCTTGGGCCATGTGCATCCAATCACTTTGGGCGGGCGCGTGATGCAGCTCGAAGCCATCAACGCCAGCAATCACTTTGAGCGGACCCGTGCTCTGGCGCCCGCCTTGCTGGCGGACCTGCGCGCACAGCTGCCCTTACCCGTCGAGCTGCTGGTCGAAGCGCTGCGTGAGACTTCCTTTGCGCTGGCCAAACTCAACGATGCGCCTAACAGCCTGGCGCCGCTGCGCGAAGCCGTTGATCTGGCAGAAACCCACCTCGGCCCCCTGCACGAAGGGACCATTGACAGCCTGGGCCTGCTGTCCAACACGCTGAACCGGTTTGCACAGCATGCCCAGGCCCTGCAGTGTGCCCAACAGGCCATGGACCGCACACAACAAGCGCTGGGTGGCATGCGCCCGCATACGCTGCTGACCCAGTCCGAGCGCTGGTACGCCGATGCGCTGCGTTTCAACGACAGGCCTGCAGATGCTGAAGCCATCGCCCGCCAGGTGGTGGTGGATCAACGGGCCCTGGACGGCGAGATCACCCTTCGGGTGGTCAACGCCATGGCGGCGCACGCGATGGCACTGGCTGGCATGGGCCGCACCGAGGAGGCTGTCACTCTGGCCCGCGAGGTGGTGAACCAACATGCCGCCTTGTATCCAGACGTCGTCGAAAATACCTTGGCTTTTGCGTACCGCCTGGCGTTTTGCTTGCTGCCGACGCGGCGCCTGGCAGACATACAAACGGAGCTTGAGCGCGGCGACGCGCTTCAGCTGCAGGGCGTCACGAGCGTCAGTTTGGAACCCTTTCGCCGCCAGCGCATGTGGGCTCAACTGCATGCCTGGCGCGGCGACGGCCATGCTGCCCGTGCCCTGCTGGACACCCTGGAAGCCACGGCCCAGGAAGAGTACCGCTTCGAGTGGGTTCGCCTGGCCTGCGTGCGCGCCATGAGCTGGCGCCTGCAAGGCGATTGGCCGCCAGGCCTTGCTGCCGCGCACGAGGCCATTGCGCGCTGCACGGCCGCACGGGCAGCCGCCTTGGACCGGGCTCACGCCCACACGGAACTGGGCTTGTTGCTGTTGGAAAGCCACGCGGTGGCTGAAGCCAGCGCTGCACTGGACCAAGCCGATTTGCTGTACCAAGAGGCACAGGTGCAGCCTTCGCTGCTCAACGCCGACGCCCTGCTGGGCCGAGGCCGGCTGCACATGCTGGCCGGTCGTCTAGATCTGGCACAACCAACGTTCATCCAGGTGCAGTCCTTGTGGGCGCGCAGCAATCCTGGCAGCCGCTGGCACCGCGAAGCGCAGGACTGGGTGAACGGAGCAGGCTGACAACATGGAAAGTGCTGACCGCCTCACTCCACCGTGACACTCTTGGCCAGGTTGCGCGGCTTGTCCACATCGGTCCCGCGCGCACACGCCGTGTGATACGCCAGCAGCTGCAGCGGCACCACATGCAGGATGGGTGACAGCGCGCCGTAGTGCTCGGGCATGCGGATCACGTGCACACCGGGCTCGCTTTCGATGCGCGTGTCGTCGTCGGCAAACACATACAGCTCGCCGCCGCGGGCGCGCACTTCCTGCAGGTTGCTTTTCAGCTTTTCCAGCAGCGCGTCGTTGGGGGCCACGGTGACCACCGGCATGTCCGCCGTCACCAGCGCCAGCGGGCCGTGTTTCAGTTCACCGGCCGG
>JANMHH010000326.1:0-12647 GCA_031375065.1 Rubrivivax sp.
TCGGGCGCCAGCTGGGCCGGGCCGATGGCGATGGACGACTTTTCGCGCGCTGAAGCGGACGGCGGTGTGGACGAGGTCACGCAGGATTGCTTTTGCGAAGCCATGAGCGGCGAGCTGGAGGCGGTGGGCTTTCGCACCGAAGCCGGTTTTGACGGGCTGGGGGTCAGTGGCCGCCTGTGGGGTGGCAACCTGAACATGGTGGTGTCGCTGCTGGGCACACGACACTGGCCGGGGCCCAAGCTGATCAAGGGCGGCATTCTGTTTCTGGAAGACGTCAACGAGCACCCCTACCGGGTGGAGCGTGCGCTGCTGCAACTGGGCCAAGCTGGGGTGCTGCAGTCGCAGAAGGCTGTGGTGCTGGGCGCGGTGTCGGCCTGGAAGGCGGCACCGCTGGACCGCGGCTACAAGCTCAAGAGCGTGGTGGAGCGGGTGCGCGCTGAAGTGAAGACGCCGGTGATCACGGGCCTGCCCTTTGGTCACGTGCATCCCAAAGTCACCTTGCCGGTGGGGCGCAAGGTTCAGCTGTTGGTACAAGGGCGGGACGTGCTGTTGGGGTGGTAGGGCGAGGCAAACCCTGAAGCAACAGCGGCAGGCTCAAGCCTAGAATCTGCGTGCGCCTTTGGGTGGCCTGGCCAAAAGCCAAGTGCCGACTGAAGGCGTGATTTTTTTGTGGCAGCCGGACGACCGAGACCCGGCGCCCCGGTGCAGTAGCTGATGTGGAGGCCGCATGCGCGGACCGTTGTTGTGTTTGATCGCCCGGCGCGCCGCCAGGGCAGCCTGGACGGCGGTTGCTGCAGGGCTGCTGGCCGCCTGCAACAACAACCCCTGGCCGGCGGATGCGGCGGCGTCCAACACGCTGCACACGGCGGTGATTGAAAACTCGCCGCGCCACCTGGACCCCACGGCGTCCTACTGGAACAACGACACCCCGTACACCTACCAGATCTACGAGCCGCTCTACGCCTACCACTACCTGAAGCGCCCGTTTCAGCTGGTGCCCAAGGCGGCCGCGGCGGTGGCCAAGCCTTACTTCGTCGACAAGAACGGCCAGCGCCTGCCGGACGACGCGCCTTCGGACCTGGTGGCCGAAAGTGTCTACGACGTGCCCATCAAGCCTGGCATCCGCTACCAGCCGCACCCGGCCTTTGCCAAGGACGAACAGGGCCGCTACCGCTACCACGCCATGAAACCCGGCGAACTGGGCGAGCGCCGCACGCCGCTGCAGTTTGAAGGGCAGGGCACGCGCGAACTGGTGGCCGAAGACTTTGTCTACGCGCTGAAGCGCCACGCCACCACGCGCATCACCGCGCCCATCTACAGCACCTTTGCCGAGTACGTGGTGGGCCTGAAGGAATACGGCGAACTGGTCAAGCGGGAAGACGTCAAGCTGCGCAAGGGCCTGGACCCAGCCAGCCAGGACAAGCCTTTCCTGGACTTCCGCCTGTGGCCTTTGGCGGGGGCCAGCGCGCCCGAAAAATACCTGCTGCGGGTGCGCATCAAGGGCAAGTATCCGCAGTGGAGCTACTGGATGCAGATGACCTTCATGGCCCCCGTGCCTTGGGAGGCCGATGCGTTTTACGCCCAGCCGGGCATGGCCGAAAAAGGCTTGACGCTGGACGTCTGGCCGGTGGGCACCGGCGCCTACATGATGACCGAGTTCGTCAAGGACCGTTACCACGTGATGAAGCGCAACCCGCACTACCGCGGCGAGCCCTATCCGTGTGAAGGCATGCCTGGCGACAAGGAAGCCGGACTGCTGGACGACTGCGGCAAGACCATGCCCTTCATCGACACCATCATGTCCAGCATCGAACGCGAAGCGGTACCGCAGCGCGGCAAGTTCCGCCAAGGGTTCTATGACGTGGAGGTGTTCGAGCGCACCGACACCGGCATGGACTACCTGGTGGCCATGCAAGACAGCGAAGAGGTGCGCGCCGAGTACTTGAAAAAGGGATTTCGCTTGAACCGAGGCTCTGACGTCAACAGTTACTTCATCGGCTTCAACATGCTGGATCCGACGATAGGCAACGGCGACGGCGCCGAAGCCACGCCTGAGCGTGCGGCGCGCAACAAAAAGCTGCGCCAGGCCATCAGCATCGCGATCGACTGGGAAGAGTATTCCAAGGTCTTCCCCAAAAAGGCCGGCGACACCGCGCAAAGCCCGCTGCCGCCGGGCATTTTTGGTTCCCGCGAAGGCACGGCTGAAGGCGTCAACCCCGTCACGCACGTCTGGAAGGACGGCAAGGCGGTCCGCCGGCCGATCAGCGAAGCCAAGAAGTTGATGGTCGAAGCCGGTTATCCGAGTGGCCGCGACGCAAAGACCGGCAAGCCTTTGGTGCTGAACTACGACTTCTACGCGCCGCCCACGCCCGAGCGCAAGCCCGAGATCGACTGGGTGGTGCGCCAGTTCGCCAAGATCGACGTGCAGCTGGAGGTGCGCGCCACCGACAACAACCAGTTTCAGGACAAGGTGCGCAAAGGCAAGTACCAGGTGTTCTGGCTGGGCTGGAACGCCGACTACCCGGACGCCGAAAACTTCCTGTTCCTGCTCTACGGGCCCACCGGCAAGACCAAGTTTGATGGCGAAAACACGTCCAACTACGCCAGCCCCGAGTACGACCGCCTCTACGCGCAGATGAAGACACTGCCCGACGGCCCCGACAAGCAAAAACTGGTCGACGAGATGGTGCGCATCGTCCGCGAAGACGCGCCCTGGACCATGGGCTTCTTCCCTTATGCCAGCGCGGCGGCGCAGCAGTGGGTGCACAACTTCAAGCCGGCCATCCTGATTCGCGACCATGGCCGCTACTTGCGCCTGGACGTGCCGCAACGGCTGGCCAGCCACGCGGCGTGGAACCAGCCTGTGTGGTGGCCCGTGTTGTTGCTGGCGGCGCTGGCCTTTGCGTTTTACTGGGTCGCTCGCCAGCACTTCCGAAAGCGCGAGCGCACCAATGCGCGTGGCGAAGTCTTGGCCTGATGGGAGCGAACACCCCATGTTGAACTTCATCCTGCGCCGCATCGGCTATGGCGTGCTGATCCTGCTGGGTGTGAACCTGGCCACCTTTATCCTGTTTTTCACCGTCAACACGCCCGACGACATGGCCCGGCTCAACCTGGGCGGCAAGCGGGTGACGGCCGATGCCATCGACAAGTGGAAGGCCGAACGTGGCTACGACAAGCCGCTCTACCTCAATGCCAAGAAGCAGGGCGCGGAGGCGGTGACAGAGACCATCTTCTGGGAACGTTCGGTGTCGCTCTTTGCGCTGGACTTTGGCCGCGCCGACAGCGAAAGCGCCGGCGACATCGGCCACGAGGTGAGCCAGCGCATGTGGGTCAGCCTGCAGATGGCCTTGCCGCTGTTTGTGCTGCAGGTCTTTGCCAGCACCGCATTTGCGCTGCTGCTGGTGATGTTTCGAAACTCAGCGCTGGACTTCTGGGGCGTGGTCAGCTGCGTGCTGATGCTGTCGATCAGCAGCCTGTTCTACATCATCGTCGGCCAGTACCTGTTTTCACGCGTGCTGATGCTGGCGCCCATTTCGGGCTATGCGCCGGGCCTGGATGCGGTGAAGTTTCTGGCGTTGCCGGTGGGCTTGAGCCTGATTGCCCGCCTGGGTGGCGAAGCCCGCTTGTACCGCGCCATGTTCCTGGAAGAAATTGGCAAGGACTATGTGCGCACGGCAAGGGCGCGGGGTCTAAGCGAGCAGGTGGTGATGTTCCGCCACGTGCTGCGCAACGCGCTCATTCCCATCATCACCAGCGCGGGCAGCTACCTGCCCTATGTCTTCCTGGGCAGCCTGGTCTTTGAGAGTTTCTTCGGCCTGCCGGGCCTGGGCGCTTATGTGATTGAAGCCATCGGCAAGCAAGACTTCGCTGTGGTGCGCACCATGGTTTTTGTGGGCTCGTTGCTCTACATCGCCACCTACGCCTTGATCGACATTGCCTACACCTGGGTCGACCCGCGTGTTCGCTTGAGCTGAAGCGAGCCCACACCATGCCCAAGTTTGTTTTGTTGTGGACCGACGCTGCCATCTGGCTGCTGTTGCTGGCCGTGTTGGCTTATGTCGTCAACGTGCTGCGCAACCCGGAACTGGCCGCCAAATGGGGTCGCGTGTTTCGCAACGGCCCGGCACTGGCCTCCAGCATCATCTTGCTGCTGTGCCTGGGCGTGACGCTGCTCGACAGCGTGCACTACCGGCCCTTGTTGCCGGCAGCGCAGGGCGTGCAAAACGCCCAGTCGGCTTATGACTCACGCACCCGATCCTTGCTGGAC
Source organism: Rubrivivax sp. (assembly GCA_031375065.1). Lineage (GTDB taxonomy): Bacteria > Pseudomonadota > Gammaproteobacteria > Burkholderiales > Burkholderiaceae_C > Rubrivivax. The sequence continues at coordinate 4,271 of JANMHH010000326.1, forward strand.
CGGACGCTGGCCGACTTGCTGGATGCGCGCGAGTCCACCTATTCCCGGCCCCTGGCCTTTGTCGGTTTCACCAAAGAGTCGCTGTTGGTGGACGGCGAGGTCAAGCGTGTGGCGCCGCGTCTGCAGTTTGGCGGCAGCCACCTGGCCAAGCCCGAATCCGACTGGGTTGGTGATGTGGCCATGCGTGCTTCGCAGGGTTTGTTTGCCGGCTTCTGCCTGGGCGCCTTGGCCTGCCTGGCTTTGGTGGCGGCGGTGGCGCGCGGCCGTGGTCAGTCGCTGAGTCTGGCCTGGCGCCAGATTCGCGGGCAGCAGGGCCAGGTGCCCTGGCATGTGGCCTTGGCCACTTTGATGGTGCTGGGGATCGTGGTCGGGCCAGCTACCGCGCTGTCGGGTCCCTACCACCTGCTGGGCACCGACCTCACCGGCAATGACGTGCTCTACCAAAGCTTGAAGAGCATCCGCACCGCCTTCGTCATTGGCACCCTGGCCACGGTGGCCACCTTGCCGCTGGCGGTGGTGCTGGGCCTGTTGGCCGGCTACTTCAAGGGTTGGGTCGACGAGCTCATCCAGTACATCTACACGGTGCTGTCGTCGGTGCCCAATGTGCTGCTCATTGCCGCCTGCGTGTTGATGGTGCAGGTCTTCCTGGACAAGAACCCCGACCTGTTCGAGACCGGCGCGGAACGCTCCGATCTGAAGCTGTTCTAGCTGTGTGCGGTGCTGGGCCTGACCGGAAGGGCCGGCCTGTGCCGCCTGCTGCGCGCCGAAACCCTGAAGCTGCGCGAACTGGACTATGTGCAGGCCGCACAAGCATTCGGCATCAGCCACAGCCGCATCATGGCGCGCCACATCTTCCCCAACGTGGCCCACCTGATGCTGATCGTCACGGTGCTGGAATTCAGCTCGCTGATCCTCTATGAAGCCGTGTTGTCTTACGTGGGTGTGGGTGTTGACCCGTCGATGAACAGCTTTGGCGGCATGATCAACCTGGCCCGCAATGAGATGAGCCGCGACCCCGTGGTCTGGTGGTCTTTTGCGTCGGCCTTTGGCTTCATGGTCACGCTGATGCTGGCGGCCAACCTCTTTGCCGACGGCGTTCGCGACGCCTTTGACCCGCGCGCCCGGGTCTACCGCAGCCAGCGTGTTTTGCTCAAGCGCAAGAAAGCCTGAAGTGCTGAACATCCAAGACCTGCAGGTTGAACTGGAAGGCGACGCCGGCCTGGTGCGCGCCATCGACGGCATGCGCCTGAGCATCGAACGCGGCGAGACCTTTGCGCTGGTCGGCGAGTCGGGCTGCGGCAAGAGCATGACCGCGCTGGCGCTGATGCGCCTGCTGCCCGAAAACGGCTACATCGCTGCGGGCGACATTCACATCGGCACCGGCGCCGACCGCGTGGACGTGCTGGGCCTGCCCGAAGCGCAGATGCGCACCGTGCGCGGCGGCCGCGTGGGCATGATTTTTCAGGAACCCAGCACCAGCCTGAACCCGGTGATGAAGGTGGGCCAGCAAATCGTCGAAGCGATTGAAGCGCACACGCCCTTGCGCGGCCAGGCGGCCCGAGCCAAGGCCATCGAATGGCTGAAGCGGGTGGGCATTCCCGAGCCCGAGCGCCGCATCGACGACTACCCCTTTCGCATGAGCGGTGGGCAAAAGCAGCGCGTGATGATCGCGGTGGCGCTGGCGGCCGAGCCTGACTTCCTGATCGCCGACGAGCCGACCACCGCGCTGGACGTCACCATCCAGGCCCAGATCCTGGACCTGCTGCGCGACCTGCAGCGTGAACGGCGCATGGGCCTGCTGCTGATCACGCACGACCTGGCGGTGGTCTCGGGCATGGCGCACCGGGTGGCGCTGATGTACGCCGGCCAGATCATCGAAGTGGCGCGTGCCGAAGATTTCTTTCGCAGCCCCAAGCACCCCTATGCCCGCGCTTTGATGCGCGCCTTGCCGGGGGGCGACCGTCGCGCCGGTCCGCTGGAGGCCATTGCCGGCACCGTGCCGGCGCTGAATCAGACCTTCACCGGCTGCCGTTTTGCACCGCGCTGCGCCCAGGTGATGCCGCAATGCGCCTCTACCTTGCCGGCCTTGCAAACGGTGGCCGCCATGCACGAAGTGCGGTGCCTGCTCTATGCGGCGGGAACCCAGGACAGACCTTCTTCTGGGACTGCGCCGGCCCACCAGGCTTTGGGTCCAGCGCTGCTCAGCGAGAAAGCAGTCGAAGTGAGCAGCAGCGCGACCAGAAACATGGCGAGCAACACGGCGGGCAACACCAAACCCGCTGATCATGCGCCCTTGCTGGATGTGCAGGGTTTGTGCGTCAGCTTCCCCATTCGCAGCGGCGTGCTCCAGCGTGCGCAGAAGTCCTTCATCGCGGTGCAAGACGTGTCGTTTCAGCTGCACGCGGGCCAGACGCTGGCCTTGGTGGGCGAGTCGGGCTGCGGCAAGACCACCACCGGCAAGGCCATCGTGCAATTGCTGCGCCACCTGTCCATCACCGATGGCAAGGCTTTGCTCAACGGGCAAAACCTGTTTGAGCTGGACGGTGAAGCCCTGCGTGCCGCGCGGCGCCAGGTGCAGATCATCTTTCAAGACCCCTTTGCGTCGCTCAATCCGCGCATGCGGGTTTACGACATCCTGGAAGAAGGCCTGGCCGCCTTGCAGCCCGATCTGGACACCGCGCAACGCCGCGCCCGCCTCGAAAGGCTCACCGACCAGGTGGGCCTGCGCCGCGATGCACTGCAACGCTATCCGCACGAGTTCTCGGGTGGCCAGCGCCAGCGCATCGCCATCGCACGCGCCTTGGCGGTGGAGCCGAGCCTGATCGTGTGCGACGAACCGACCTCTGCGCTGGACGTGTCGGTGCAAGCGCAGATCCTGAACCTGCTGCGTGACTTGCAGCGCGACCTGGGCGTGAGCTACCTGTTCATCACCCACAACATCGGCGTGGTGGAGTACATCGCCGACCGCATCGTGGTGATGAAGGCCGGGCGGGTGGAGGAGCAGGGCAGTTGTGCCCAGGTTCTGGGGCAGCCCACGCGCGACTACACCCGCCAGCTGCTGGCTGCGGTGCCACGGTTGGTGACGGCAGGCCCTTGAGCCGCTGAGCAGAGGCTGCCGCCGGGGCCCACATCAGCTCGCTTTGTTTGACGGTGCCCGTGCTCAGTCCCTGGGAATGAGCCGCTACAGCATCAACAGATGCCGTGTTGCGGCACGATTCACGCTGCTCAGTGCAATGCCCTGGCGAAAGCTGACCAGGTAACCTTTGCGGTGCACAGCCAGGGCCAGCAGGTACAGATCCGTGATCTGGTTGTGGCCCTGAACGCGGGTGAAATTGAAGCGCTCGTCTTCGCGCGAAGTGACGTCGTCGGGCCAGAAATCATGGTCCAGTTCCTGGCAGGCTTGGCGCAGCCGCTCACGAACCACCTGAATGGACAACGTGCCCTGACGGTTGTAGTGCGGCGAACTCATCACGCGCATCACACCGTTTTCAACCAACGGGCCGGTGGCGATCTTCACACCCGGCTTGGCAATGCAATGGTTGGCGCGGTATGAAAACTGATGCGCATCGTCAAAAGGCGCGATCCAGACATTGACATCCAGCAGGGCGCGCATGGCGGCTGCCTAGACGCCTTCGCGTTCCACCAGCTCGCGCACGCGCTGCGGGGTCAGCACTTCGTCACGCGCAGGCAAGAGGGCAAAGCGGCCGTGCAGTGCAGCCCTGGGCTGCTGCTGCAAACCAGCGCCAGCCGCCGCGGTCCCGCGCCAAATCAGTTTGGAAACCGCGTCACCCAGCCTGCTGCGCGACTTGCAACGCAATCTGCGCGTGGCAGCTTCTGGCGGCGGTGCCGCGCCTGCAGTCGGCTTGACCCTGCGAGGTTCTGGGTGAAGCATGAAACAGGATGTTGCATCGACCCAACGGATAGGGGCCCTGAATGCGCTAGGTGCAAGCCCTAGTGCGCCAGCCGATTGCAGCCTTGGAAAGGCGGCCCTTCAAGCTTCAAGTCGTTGATTTTATTGGCAGAAACTGGGAGTTCCGATACCCCGACTCGACCTCGGCGCAAGCCGCTAAGCGGCGATACCTGTCGAGCTGCACCGCCGACGCGAAATGAGTTTCCGTCTGTCCGTGACAATTCGGATACGCGGCGGAAACAAGGCTGTCACATGGCGTTAACCATTTGAGGTCGCGCCTTACGGCCGCCGGTCAGTCTTTTTTGCAATCCACCTTTTCAGGAGTTCCTTGCTCATGTTTGAAAGAACCAAGATTTGCTCTGGCGCCCTGGTCGCCTTGGGCGCAGTGCTGGCGGTGCCGATGGCACCCGCCTTTGGCCAGACGACAGACCGCGTTGAGGTCACCGGGTCGCGCATCAAGCGCATTGCAGGTGAAGGCCCATCTCCGGTGGAAGTCATCACCCGCGAAGACATCGAGCGCAAAGGTGTCACCTCCACCAACGACTTGCTGCGCTCGCTGTCGTACATGAGCAGTTTCAACGACGAGCTGCTGTCCAACAGCCCCAACGGGACAGGCACTGCCGCTGCCGGATTTCGCGGCCTGTCGGGCGACCAGACGGTTGTGCTGCTGAACGGTCGTCGCCTTGCCAACTATGGCTTCGACGGCGCCTTCGTCAACCTCAACACCATTCCGCTTGGCGCGATCCAGCGTGTTGAGGTGTTGAAAGACGGCGCGGCCGCCATCTACGGTGCGGACGCCATTGGCGGGGTCATCAACTTCATCACACGCAAGGACTTTCAAGGTGCCGAGATCTCCGGCAACTACGGGGTTTCTTCGCGCGGGGACAGCGCCGAAACCTCCGTCACGGGCACGGTCGGGTTTGGCAACATCGGGGCAAGCGGCTTCAACGTGCTGGCCAACCTGAACTACATGAAGCGCGACCCTCTGAACAACCTGGACCGTGAGCGCACGCGCACAGCCGACTACCGCAGGTTCGGCGGTGGCAGCCAGTTGTCGACCTTTGCGCCCACTGGCAACTTCGTGAACCCGACCACCGGGTTTCAGTCGCCGTTCACGGCGTGTGCCGACCCCGCTTTGGTGGTGACGCCTTCCCCGCTCAGCCCTGGCGTTGCTGCCAGTTCCAGCTGCCTGTGGGACTTCTCGCCTTACCGCACCACGTTGTTCGGTGTTGAGCGCCTGGGCGGTATCGTCACGGGGCGGGCCAAGCTCAATGACGCCATCGGATTCTTCGGTGAGGTGATGTTTGCGCGCAGCGAATCATCTGCCAGTGCTGCGCCTACGCCCGGCAACTTCACACTGCCGGTGGGGCACCCTGCCAACAGCTTCAGCACCGCCATCACGGTTCGGGGCCGTCCGCTGCAAGCCGGGCCCCGCGTCACCGACAACACCTCTGACGCGACCCGTTTCTTGCTGGGCGTTGAAGGCGTCGTAGGTGCCTTTGACTACAACGTCGGCGTCGGCCAGGCCAAGAACAAGTCGGTCAACAAGGACAGCGGTTATTTCCTGCTTGACCGCATGAACGCGGCCATCAGCAACACCACGTTCAACCCGTTCTCGCTGACCAATCCGGCGTCGGTCATCAACAGCATCAGCTCGACGGACTCGCGTGTGGGTGAAACCACCAACAGCTTCGTTGACGCCCGCGTATCGGGCGACCTTTTCAGCCTGTCTGGCGGCAAGGCCGGGTTTGCTGCGGGCTTGGTGCTCGGCAAGGAAGAGATCTCCGACGTGCCGGGCCCCAACTCGCGCACTGGCAACGTGTTCGGCAGCATCCAGCAGTCGCTGGTGGTGGCGGATCGTGGGCTGTCGGCGGGCTATGTCGAGTTCGGTCTGCCGCTGCTGAAGTCACTGGAAATGCAGTTGGCCTTGCGCCATGACCGCTATGAAGGGGGCACCAGTTCTACAACACCCAAGGTGGCATTCCGCTTCCAACCCGCCAAGGAAATCCTTCTGCGCGCGTCGTACTCCGAGGGTTTCAAAATGCCCTCGCTGCGCGACCTGTTCGGTGGCCAGAACCAGAGTGCAGACTCGGTCCAGGACTTCCCGGGCTGCCGTGCGGGTAACGTTGCGGCTGCCAGTTGCCCGCGTCTGCAGTACGACCGGTTCTCAGGCGGCAACACCCAACTCAAGCCTGAAAAGGCCAAGAGCCTGACCTTCGGATTCCTGGCAGAACCCACTCGTGACATCACGATCGGCCTGGACTACTTCATCATCAACAAGACCGATGAAATTGGTTTGGTTCTGGCTCAGTTCGTGATCGACAACGTGCCCTATGTCGCTGGTGCCACCACGACGCTGGGTGGCAACCCGGCGTTTGCGATCACCCGCAATGCAGGCGGCACCATCACCAGCATCAACACATCGCTGGGTAATCTGGGCGAGCGAAAAATCTCGGGCTGGGACCTGCAGAGCACCCTTCGCATCCCCACGGCTTTGGGGCGTGTCATCGTGGAAGGCACGGGCACGTACTACCAGCGCTACCAGTACGCCGACCAGCCGGGCACGCCGCTGTACAACCGGCTTGAACTGCTGAACCTGCCGCGCTGGCGCACTCAGGCTCGGATTGGCCTCCAGATGAAGTCGTTGGACATCAACTTGGTCGGTAACAGCCGCGCCAAGTTCTACGACAAGCCGCAATCAACTGCGGCCACGCCTGTGGCTGCCAGCACGGCCGTGGTTGGCAATTTCGACACCATGGACGCATCCGTCAGCTTCACAGGCTTCAAGGGCATGAAGCTCACGGCGGGCGTGCGCAACGTGTTCGACAAGGAGCCGCCATTCTCCAACAACGACCCGCGTACGCTGGGCTTTGCGCAGACAGATGACATCCGCGGTCGGTACTTCTATCTGGGTGCTGGCTACACGTTCTGAGTAGCCGAGCCACTTGGGTGCGACTTCCTTGCGCACAACGGGCCCCTCGGGGCCCCTTTTTTTTGCCTGCGTCAGAAGCAGCGGTGGTCGTTTGCCAAGCTTTTCAGGCGCAGCTGCAGGCTCGCGAAGCCCGATGCGCTCAACAGTGCCGACGGCACACATGACCATCGAAGATCGGGCGAAACGATCCTTTGCTGGTCCAGGCCGGCGATGGTCCGCCGCAGCCAGCTGACGTAGCAGCCCGCCGGGCAACGCGAAGCAAACTGCACCCGGCATCCTGCACCCTGCATCGCTCCATCCAGTGGTCGACCTTGTTGCAGCCGAACAGCAGTGTATTGGCTTGCGGGCGCCTGCGCCGCCGCGAGGTGGTGCCGGCCGCGCACATTCCCTGTGCCGAAATCGAGGCCGCACTGGCGCCGGTGCTGGCGCACAAGGATCGAAGCGGCCATATCGATGCGGGCCATCAAGAGGACTGTGCGGCCTGTTGCCCGTTACCAACACGGGTCAACTTCCACCCCATTGCAGCATGTGGGGGCCAAGGCATCTGGTTCGTCGGCCAGATGCCTTGCACAGCTATGAGAAACAGTGCTGCAGACCCGGCTCAAGCCAGGCCATGGCGCCTTGGCATGGGTTTGCCCCGAGTCACCTGAAGAATCCTGACCGTGACAATGGGCATACATCGCTTCCCAGGCGATACCTGGTGCAACCCAAAAGGCTGGCACGGGGGTTGCTGGGAAGCCGGGGTTGCCGATCAACTTTCCCACAGGAGTGGTTTACATGTTCAAGAAATCCAAGGTTTGTACCGGCGTTTTGCTGGCGCTGGGCGGTGGCCTGACGCTGGCTTCGCTGCCTGCTTTTGCGCAAACGACCGACCGCGTTGAAGTCACTGGCTCACGCATCAAGAGCCTGAGTGTTGACACCGTCAGCCCGGTCACGGTCATCGACGCCAAGGAAATCCGAGTCGACGGCGTTCGCAACGTCGAGAGTTTCCTGAACAACCTGCCGCAGGTGTTTGCCGACCAGGGCGCCAACGTCGTCAACGGGTCCACAGGCACTGCCACCGTGAACCTGCGGGGCCTGGGCGCTGACCGCACGCTGGTGCTGGTCAATGGTCGCCGTTTGCCCATGGGCAGCCCGAACAGCGTGGCCGCCGACTTGAACCAGATTCCTGCCGGCCTGATTCGCCGTGTTGAAATTCTGACGGGCGGTGCATCGGCCGTTTACGGCTCTGATGCAGTGGCGGGCGTTGTCAACTTCATCATGAACGACCGCTTCGAAGGCGTTCAACTGGATTTGAACCACAGCTTTTTCAACCACAAGCAGCAAAACGCCCAAGGCGTTTCTGACATCGTGGCAGGCCGTGCGGCCACCAACCCGCGTGAATTCAAGGTTCCCGGCGACAAGAGCTCTGACGGCAAGTCCACCAACTTCAGCCTGCTGCTGGGCAGCAACTTCGCCGGCAACCGTGGCAATGCCACGGTGTTTTTCAACTACAAGAAAGACGACGCGCTGCTGCAGTCCGAGCGTGACTTCAG
>JANMHH010000286.1:0-3865 GCA_031375065.1 Rubrivivax sp.
GCCGAACTGCTGTCGGCCATCCAGCTGACCAGCCCGCACGGCCAGCGCGCCGTGTCCTTGCAAGAGCGACAGATGGAAATGCTGCGCGAACGCATCAAGGGCCTGGAGATGCGCATCGTCGAAATGATTCGCCATGGCCAGGAAAACCTGGCCATCGCCGACCGCCTGCACCGCACCACGCGGCGCCTGCTGGTCACGGCCGATCCGGCGCAGCTGCCGGTGCGCATTGTTGAATCGCTGAAGCACGAATTCATGATCCCGCAGGCCGCCTTGCGGTTGTGGAACATCGGCCCGGTTTACGACGACCTGGCCTTTGCCCAAGAAGTCAGCGACGACGCCAAGAGCTTCAGCGCCAGCCTGACCATGCCCTACTGCGGCGTCAACGCAGGCTTCGAGGCGGCGCGGTGGTTGGACGACGCCAGCACCGTCACGTCGATGGCCATGCTGCCGCTGCGCCAGGGCGACAGCTGCTTTGGCCTGCTGGTGCTGGGCTCGCCCGATCCGACGCGCTATTCGGCCGACATGGGCACCGACTTCTTGATGCGCATTGGCGACGTGGCCAGCGCGGCCTTGTCGCGGCTGCGTGTTCTGGGCTGATCTGGGCTGATTCGGGCTGATCTGAACAGAGCTTTCCGCTGATGACCGAACCGGCTGCAGAGATCACCCGCTTCTTGCAGCACCTGACGGTGGAGCGCCGCCTGGCCGCGCGCACCGTGGCGATGTACACCGAAGCGCTGCTGCGCTTGCAGGCCTCGGCGCAGGCGGCCGGTGTTGATCTGCGCGCCGCACAGACGCACCACATCCGCAGCTGGGTGGCGCAATTGCGCCACCGGGGCCTGGCAGCGCGCAGCATCGCCATTGCGCTGGCGGCCTGGCGCGGGCTGTACCGCTGGTGGGGCCAGCAGGCGCTGGTCAAGTCCAACCCGGTGGAAGGCGTGCGCCCGCCCAAGGCCGCCAAGCCCTTGCCCAAGGCCTTGTCGGTGCAACAGGCCGTGGCGCTGGCCGAGCACCACACCGAACATGGCAAGCCGGCTTTGGCCGCGCGTGACCACGCCATCACCGAGCTGCTTTACGGCTGCGGTTTGCGCATCGGCGAATTGATGGGCCTGGACCTGCAGGCCAGTGCAACGGCGCGCGGCTGGGTCGACCTGCCCGACGGCACTGCGCACGTGCTGGGCAAGGGCGGCAAACGCCGCAGCGTGCCGGTGGGCTCGCAAGCGCTGCTGGCGCTGCAGGCCTGGTTGCTGGAGCGGCCCAGCTTGGCGCTGCCGGCCGAGGCGGCGCTGTTTGTCAGCCAGCGCGGCACCCGCCTGTCGCCCAACCAGCTGCGCCTGCGCTTGCAGTCGCAAGCCCTGGCTTCGGGGCTGCCGACGCGGGTGCACCCGCACATGCTGCGCCACAGCTACGCCAGCCATCTGTTGCAAAGCAGTGGTGACCTGCGTGCGGTGCAAGAGCTGCTGGGCCACGCCAGCATCAGCACCACCCAGGTCTACACCAAGCTCGACCACCAGCACCTGGCCAAGGTCTACGACGCCGCCCACCCGCGCGCCAAGCGCAAGCCCGCGCCATGAAGTCGATTCGGTTGGTGCCCGGCAAAGAGCGTTCGCTGCTGCGCCGCCACCCTTGGGTGTTTGCAGGCAGTGTGGCGCGCGGCAAGGCCGACCCCGGTGAAACCGTGCGCGTGGAGTCCAGCGACGGCCACTTCCTGGCCTGGGGCGCCTACAGCCCCAGCAGCAGCATCCGGGTGCGGGCCTGGAGCTTTGATGAAGCCGAACGCATCGACGCGGCCTTCTTGCAGCGTCGCGTCCAGCGTGCGGTGGCGCTGCGCCAGCGCCTGCCCATCCACAGCACCGGCGTTCGGCTCGTCCATGGCGAAGCCGACGGCCTGCCCGGCCTGGTGGTGGACCGCTATGCCGACACGTTGAGCGTGCAGTTTTCTTCCGCTGGCGCTGAGCGCTGGAAAGAAACGCTGGTGGACGCCTTGATGGCCGCCACCGGTGCAGCCCGCCTGTACGAACGCTCGGACGCCAACGTGCGTGAACTGGAAGGCCTGCCTGCGGTAACGGGTTGGTTGCGTGGCAGCGGCGACACCCAGGTGCAGATCGCAGAACACCAATGGCAGCTGACCCTGGACGTGGCCCAGGGCCACAAGACCGGCTTTTACCTGGACCAGCGCGACAACCGCGCCGCCTTTGCGCGCTGGGTGCAGCAGCTGGGCTTGAAAGACGTGCTCAACTGTTTTTGCTACACCGGCGGCTTCACGGTGGCGGCCCTGACCGGTGGCGCCGAGCGCGTGACCAGTGTGGACTCTTCAGGCCCGGCGCTGGAAAAGGTGCAAGCCCATGTCCTGCTCAACGGCTTTGACGTGGCCGCCAGCGCCTGCCTGGACGCCGACGTCAACGCCTACCTGCGCGCCGGCCTGGAAGCCGGCCGCCGCTTTGACGCCATCGTGCTCGACCCGCCCAAGTTTGCGCCCACCGCAGCCCACGCCGAACGTGCCGCGCGGGCCTACAAGGACATCAACCGGCTGGCTTTCAAGCTGCTGTCGCCCGGCGGCTTGTTGCTGACCTTCAGTTGCAGTGGCGGCATCAGCGCCGACCTGTTCCACAAGATCGTGGCCGGTGCGGCGGCCGACGCACCGGCCGACGGCGCCATCCTGCAGCGCCTGGAAGGCGCTTGCGACCATCCCACCACGATGGAGTTTCCCGAGGGCGAGTACCTCAAGGGCCTGGCGGTCTTGAAACAGGCCTGACTGCCTTCGTGCACCCCCCCTGAACCGGGGGCCGGTTATCACCGCGCCGTGAACTTCGGGTGAGGGCCACGTGACCCGCGCTTCCTAGCATTCCTGGAACCCCCACCCACCAGGAGAAGTTCATGTTTCGCTCAAATTCCATCCGCGCTGCGCTGACCGCTGCCGGTCTTTTGCTGGGCCTGCAGGGCGCGCAAGCCGCCGTGGTCAGCCTGCGCGTCACGGTGCAGAACCTGGCTCCGGCCAATGGCATTGCCTTTGCGCCGCTGCACGTGGGCTTTGGTCAGGGTCTGTTCGACGCCTTCAACGACGGCTCAACCGCCGGCGCGGCCATCATTTCTGTGGCCGAAGGTGGTAGTGGCTCGGCTTGGCAGCCGGCCTTTGCCGCGGCCGAGCCGGGCGCCACGCGCGGCTCCATCGGTGGTTTGTTGGTGTCGGGCGCCACGGCGCAGATGGACTTCACCATCAACACCGCGATGAACCAGTTTTTCACCTTTGGTTCGATGGTGGTGCCCAGCAACGACCACTTCATCGGCAACGACTCGCCCACCGAGTACCAGGTGTTTGACGCAGCGGGCAACCTGCTGATCAACCAGATCACCCAGGACGCCAGTGAAATCTGGGACGCCGGCTCCGAGCTGACCGACCCCCTGGCAGCCGCCTTCGTGGGCACCAACAGCTTGCGCACGGCCCAAAACGGCGTGGTGAATTTCAACTTCTCGGAGCTGTCGGCCAACAACGGCTTCACCACCGGCGCGGGCTACGTGTTCAGCAACAACCTGTCGGCCAACACGCCGATCTACCGCATCGGCTTTCAAGTGCTGCAGGTCCCGGAGCCGACATCGGCCGCGCTGGCGATGCTGGGCCTGGCCATGGTGGCTGGCACCGCGCGGGCCAAGCGCCGCGCAGCGCGTCAGCGTTGAAAACGGCCGCGCTGGCGCCAGGGCTGGCCAACCCGACAGCGCTTGCGCCGAACACCGACAATGCGCCCCAGAAATGGGGGCGCATGGGTTCACGCGTGTTGCTGGTGGAAGACGATGCGGCGGTGGCCGACGTGGTGGCCTTGCACCTGCGCGGTGCGGGCTACCAGGTTGAACACGCCGCCGACGGCCATGC
>JANMHH010000032.1:0-11594 GCA_031375065.1 Rubrivivax sp.
GGGCCGCCCGTCGGGCGGTCTACCCGATCTCGTCTACCACTGCCCTGAGCCCGTGCCCGCGCCTTGACGGCGTCTCTCTTTTGAAAACTTCGGCTGCCGGTACCGCGTCAACCCATGGTGTGAAGGAAGGCCACCGCGCCACCCAGCAGTGCCACCAACACCGGCACGGCGCACAACACGGTACTGCTCAGCGCGCCAAAACGCGGGGTGTCGCGGGTTGCGGGCGGCGCAAACGCCGACTCCTGAAACAGATCTTCGGCAAACGCTTCACTGCGCCAGATGTCCTGGGGTGCGATGCTGTTCATGGTTGAGACCTTGGGTGGGGTGGTGACTGTGCTGCGGTATGGGCTGTACTGTGAGCACGCCAGGTTTCGCTGCGGTTTCCCGGCGGCCGTCGATGTGTTTGCTTTGTTGGGCCACGCGCTGCCCCACCGAAACATTTGCAACGCAGCAGCCGCCGGGTTGATGCAACAGCGATACGCCCGTATCCCACCATTGGGGGATGAACGCTGCCCTCTTTCCCACCCCGCTTTGGCTTGCAGCCAGCCGATATGATTCAGAAGACCGTGCCCCCCTGCCCATACCGCCTGCCGTGACCACCACCGCCACCGCCCCGACGCTGCTGGTGGTCGACGACGAACCCGAACTTCGGGGGCTGCTGGCTGAATACTTCGGTCGCCACGGTTTTGCGGTGCAAACCGCCCAGGACGCCGCGCAAGCGCGCGAGTGCGTGGCTGGCCGCCAACCCGACCTGGCGGTGCTCGACATCAACATGCCCGGTGAAAACGGGCTGTCCCTGGCGCGCTGGTTGCGCGAGTCCCACCCCCGCGTGGCCATCGTCATGCTCACCACCGCGAGCGAGCCGGTCGACCGCATCGTGGGCTTGGAGCTGGGTGCGGACGATTACGTCAGCAAGCCCTATGAGCTGCGCGAACTGCTGGCCCGCGTGAGGGCGGTGCTGCGGCGCTCGCAATCGACGGCTGCGGCCCAGTCTGGCGCGCCAACACCGGCTGGCGTCGGCGCAATGGGTTCGGCCGCGCCGGAATCCGGTGCCGCCACCCGACAGGTCCGCTTTGGCGAACGGGTGCTGGACCTGGACCAACGCCGATTGCTGGCGTCCGACGGCAGCGAGATCGAAATCACCGCCGCTGAGTACGACTTGTTGGCCCTCTTTGCACGCCACCCCAATCGCCCGCTGAACCGCGACCAGATCATGGAACAGGCCCACAACCGGGGCTGGGACGTGTTTGACCGTTCGATCGACCTGCGGGTGATGCGCCTGCGCCGCAAGATCGAAACCAACCCTGACAAGCCCGAGGTGCTGAAGACCGTGCGCAACGTGGGCTATGTCTACGTGCCGCCGCACTGACGCTGGGGCATGAGCACGCCGGGCCGCCCCAAGGGCGAATACCGAAGTGCGCAGCACGAAGGCGCGACAGTGAGCACGCCGGGCCGCCCCAACGGCGAATACCAAAGCGCGCAGCAGGCTGCACAGCGGCCAGCCGGCAGCACACCTGCCGGCACCCTGAGCAACGCGCGCCGGTTCGTCTGGTGGTTGGTGGTGCCGGTGATGGCGCTGCTGGCTGTGCTCACCTTGCTGCAATACGGGCATCGGATCGCCGACGCCGAACGCGATCTGCAGCGCCAGGCCAATGAGCATGCGCAAGAGCTGGCCGCCATCGCCAGCCCGGCCATGGCCCATGTGCACGACCTGCGCAAGGCCCTCGAAGCACGTTGGAACGACCCGCCCGATGGGGGCCCCGAGCTGCGCGCGGCCTTGTCTGAACGCCGCGCGGCGGGCCTGCCCGACGGCTGGTCGCTGGACCAGGCCCCGCTGCCCGCGCGCAGCCGCTTTGGGCAGGTCTGGTGGGCGCCGGAAGATAGCCGCCAGCCCGAGGCCCTGTGGTTGCGCCGTGCGCAGATGTTTTTGGAGGCGGCGCGCCCCGTCCACCAGCGCGCGCCCGGCTTTGAGGCGACCTGGTTTGCGGCCGCACAAACCAACATCAGCTTTGGCTACCCGTGGGTGGAGACCCCGCGCATGCTGGCCTCGATGGGCGTGCCCAGCCTGATGGCCATTGAGCCGCGTCGCCTGGAGGGCGTGGCCCGCGCCGAGCGTGACTTGGTGCTCGACCCGCGCGACATCACCTTCTGGGGCCCGCCCTACGTCAGCCAGCTCAACGGTGAACTGGTGCAGTCCCATGGCGCGATGGTGGTGGTGGACGGCCGCTACCAGGGCGAAGTCAGCCTCGATTTCCGGCTTGACGCGCTGCAGCGCATGGCCAGCGGCTGGCAAGCCGGAGCCGTACGGGTTTGGGTGACCGACCGCGCACTCAACGTGTTGGCCGACGCCACCCAGCCGCTGCAAGGGCCCGCCGGCCAGGGCCTGGCCGACACCCCTGTCAAAGCGCCTCTGCTCGAGCGCCTGCCGCTGACTTTGGCGGCCGAGCAGCGTCAGGCCTTGGCCAGCGGTGGCGCCGTTTTGCACCACGACAAAGGCTGGGTGCTGGCCAGCGCCGGGCGCGAGGGCTCGCCCTGGTTGTTTGTGCAGGCCGTGCCGCTGTCGTCCTTGCGTGCCCTGGTCTTGCCCACGTTGCTGCCCAACGCCGTTCTGGGTTTGGCCTTGTTGGCGGTGTTCGTGGCGGGCCAGTGGCTTTTTGCGCGCTGGTTCGTGACCCCTTCGGTGGCCGTGCTGAGCTACCTGCGCCAGCTGTCCACCGACCCGGCCGCGCCGGCGCCTGAACTGGGTGAGCGCTGGCGGGGCTGGGTTGATGCGGTGACCGAAACCTTTGCGCTGCAGCGCACCCTGCAACAGCGCGAACGGTCGCACGAGATCTTCAAGCTGGCCATGGTCGACCACGCACCGCTGGGCATCGTCACCACCGGTGGTGACGGTCGCATCGTGGACTTCAACCCCGCGGCCGAGTTGATGTTCGGCGTCCCGCAGGCCCAGGCCCTGGGCCGTTTGCTGGCCGATGTGATCCTGCCGCCTTCGCGCCGAAACGAACCGCGTCGGGTGGAAGGTCTGTCAGGCACCCTGCTGGGCCATCACGCCAGCGGCCGTGACTTTCCGATGCAGCTGATGATGTTTCGGGTGCAGATCGACGGTGAACCGTTTGACACCGCCTTCATCACCGACCTGTCGTCCCAAAGCGAAGCCGCAACCCAGATCGACCGCCAGCGCGAAGCCTTGCGCCAAAGCGAAAAGCTCAGTGCCATGGGCACGCTTTTGGCCGGCGTGGCGCACGAATTGAACAACCCCTTGGCCATCGTCATGGGGCGGGCCAGCCTGCTCGAAGAAAAGGCCGTGGGCAGTGGCCTGGAAGACGACTCGCGGCGCATCCGCGAAGCCGCCGAGCGCTGCGGCCGCATCGTGCGAACGTTCTTGAACATGGCGCGCCAAAAGCCGCCTTCGCGCAGCCCCGTGCTGCTCAACGACATCGTCCGCGCCGCAGCCGACATGCTGGGCTACACACTGCGCAGCCATGGCATCCAGCTGGACCTGGTGCTGGCCGAGGGCATGCCCGAGGTGCAGGCCGATGCCGATCAGCTGGGGCAGGTGGTGCTCAACCTGGTGGTCAACGCGCAGCAGGCCATGGCCAACGTGGAAGGCCTGCGGCTCTTGACCCTGAGCACGGGGGTGGAGGCCCCGCGAACTGCGCCCGCTTCGCGCGAGCCGCGCGTTTGGCTGCGTGTCAGCGACACCGGGCCGGGCGTGCCTTTGGCGGTGCGCGACCGCTTGTTCGAGCCCTTCTTCACCACCAAGGAAGCCGGCTTTGGCACCGGCCTGGGTCTGTCGGTGTCGCGCTCCATCGTGCGCGAGCACGGGGGCGAGTTGATTCTGGAGTCGGCTGCCGCACCGGCAGCCATGCCGCTGGACACATCCGGCGCGGGCCAGGCCACGCCGGGCGCGTCGTTCAGGCTGAGCCTGCCCATCAGCGGCGAAGCCAGCGTGGTCACGGCGCCCATGCCGCTGGACACCGTCAGCGGTGAACTGCACTCACGCGTGCTGGTGGTGGACGATGAGATGGAAATTGCCGACCTGATGCGTGCTGTGCTCGAAGGCGCCGGCTTTGACGTGGCCACCGCCGAGTCCGGTGCGGTGGCGCTGGAGCTGCTGGGCGAGGCCCGCTTCGACGCCATCGTCAGCGACGTGCGCATGCCCGATTTGGACGGCGCAGCGCTGTGGCGCGCCGTGCGTGCCCGCCACCCTCATCTGGCGCGGCGCATGTTGTTTGTCACCGGCGATACGCTTTCACCGCAAGCGCGCCAGGTGCTGGAAGAGTCGGGCTGCGCCAGCCTGGACAAGCCCTTTGTCAACGCCGACTTGCTGGCGGCCGTGCGCAGTGCCTTGGCGCGCTGAAACGGGCGTGCCAGGGCGGGAGTCCCCGTGCAGCGCAGCCAGGCTCTGCCGCTCACGTTGGGGGTGCTGGCGAACGGATGGCAGTTCCCTGAGGCCCATTTCATGGGGTCGGCCCCGAAACATCGATTGCAACTTGCCGGCCCGGAGAACTTGATGTCCACCAACATCTGGCCCCGACTTCTGGGCGTGCTGTTCTTGTGCATGGGCTCGGCTTGTGTGCATGCGCAGGTGGCCGTCTCGGCTTCTGTTGCCGATGGGCCTCAGGTGTCGGTCGGACGCATCGAGCGGCTGCCGCCCGTGCCGTCGCGCCACGTGGACCCGCGCCACGTAGATGTGTGGCTGCCCGCGGACTACAACCCGGCCAAGCGCTACAACGTGCTCTACATGCATGATGGCCAGATGCTGTTTGACGCCAGCAGAAGCTGGAACAAGCAGGCTTGGGATGTGCATGTGGCCATTGCCCGGCTGGTCCGTGAAGGCCGCATTCCTGACACGCTGGTGGTGGGCGTGTGGAATGCCGGCCCCTTGCGACACAGCGAGTACTACCCCGCCAAGTTTCTGCCCTTTGTGAAAGAACCCTTTCGCCAGCAGTTCATCGACAAAGGCCTGCAGGGCAAGGCGCGTTCAGACTTGTACCTGCGTTATTTGGTGGAAGAACTCAAGCCCGCCATCGACGCGCGCTACGCCACGCGGCCGGGTCGTGATCACACCTTCATCATGGGCAGCAGCATGGGGGGCCTTATCAGCATCTATGCCATGAACGAGTACCCCCAGGTCTTTGGCGGGGCCGCGGGCTTGTCCACCCACTGGGTGGGCATTCATGAGGCCAATCCGCACCTGCCCTTGGCAGCCTTCAGCTACCTGCGAGACCACCTGGCGGACCCCGCCACCCACCGTCTCTACATGGACCACGGCACGACCGAGCTGGATGGGCTCTATGGACCCTACCAGGTGTTTGTCGACCAAATCGTCAAGGACCGCGGCTACACGGCCAGCAACAGCTTGAGTCTTGTGTTCGAGGGAGCGGGTCACAACGAAAGGGCCTGGGCGGCACGGCTGGACGTGCCGCTGCTGTTCTTGATGGGCGCGCGCTGAAAGATCAGCGGCGGGGAGCTAGCAGCCGGAAGGTCACCTGTCGTGGGCTGAATGGCCGCAGCGTTCAATCGGGCTCGGAACAAAAGCTCTCGTCCGCCACCAGGCATTCGGCATCCAGGCGCAGTGCGCCGCCGACCAGGCGTGTGCCAATCCCGCGCTGGCGCAGTTGGGCAGCTTCGGCGTGCGGCAGCAGCAACCACATGGCGCCCGGTTGGCGCGTGCGCAATGCAAGACGTCCTGCCGCTGGGCCCGAGCCCCAGAAAAAATCCGCGCGAACCGCTCCGCGGATCGCGCCCCCAGTGTCCTGTGCAATGACCAATCGCTGCAATGACGGCGCCGCGCCGATGCGTGTGGGCGACGAGATGTAAACCGGATAGCCCAGCGGCGTGACGCGCGGATCGACCGCAATGGAGCGCTCGGCTGTCAATGGCACACCCAAAGCACCGACAGGGCCGCGCGTTGGCGACTGGTCGCCGGCGACCCGGAAGAACACGTAGCTGGGATCGCTGTTCAAGGCGACAGCGCTGGGTGGTTTGCGCACAGTCGAATCACTTGGTGGCGCTGGCGTTGGCGCTGGCGCTGTCGCAACACCGTCTGCCGCGCGGGCCGGCGACGCGGCGGCCGTTTCAGGTTTGTCTTGCGATTGCCTAAGCAGTTGTTCGACCAGGGCATCGGTCACCGCCTGGGTGCTGACGGGTTTGATTTGCCCAGGCTTGACACCCCGCCTCCTGACCCCTTCGGCGGCGTTGTCGCCGGCGTCGATGGGCGCCGTCTCGCTGTCGTTGGCAAGCTCAAAGACATCGGCCGCGTCGGCGGCAGCGTCCGTTGAGGTGGTCGCCGTAACAGCGGTCGCGGCGATGTTGCGGCTGCGGCCACGCTCCGGGCTCTTGCTCACCAAGCGCAGCGGTTTGAAAGGGTGCCCGTTCTGCTCAGCGTATTGCACCCGCAGCTGCGTGCCGTCGGGCAGCCGGATGCGGCCCGAA
Organism: Rubrivivax sp.; assembly: GCA_031375065.1. Taxonomy (GTDB): domain Bacteria; phylum Pseudomonadota; class Gammaproteobacteria; order Burkholderiales; family Burkholderiaceae_C; genus Rubrivivax. The sequence continues at coordinate 6,439 of JANMHH010000032.1, forward strand.
CCCTGCATCTGCATGGCATACAGCGCCAGCGCATCGTCAACGTAGGCGATCACGGGGGCGTCCAGGCGTGTGCCGGACTCGATCTCCGCCCGACTGCGATAGGGCAGTGCCTGAGCCGCCACCAACTGCACACGCCAGCTCCGGTCGCGGGTGTCCCGATCAAAGGCGTTGGTGTTGAGGGCATAGCTGTCGGCTTGCGCCACGGGCACCAGCTGCAGACCGCGTCCGGCCTTCACCACAAACACGGTGCCGCCGCGCTGCGCGGCTGGAATGGTTTTCCAGTCGAGCGTGTACAGGTCGTGGGGTGTGGCGTACACCGGCACCGTGTAGTTGCCTTGCGCGCGTGGGCTGCCGTTGATCAGCGGCTCGTAGTAGCCGGTCACCTCACCGTCGTGGCTGGTGTCGGCGTTCAAGATTCGAAACAGCGCAAAGCCTTGCTCGAAGAACTGACGCCACTGCCCAGGGTTGCGCGGCAGCGCCGCAGCTTGATCGCACAGCGGCTTCCATGGCTCGCGCTTGGCCAGTGCCTGGCACGAAGACTGGAAGGCGTCCCAGGCGGTGTCCATGTTGTCGGCAGACCAGCCCGGAAGCTCATCAAACCGGCTGGCCTTGAACAGAGCGTGGCGGGTCTTGATGTCGGGCGCAGCCGTTGCGGTGCGCGTTGAAGCACCAGCAGCCAAGTTATCCGCAGGCTGCGACCCAGCCGGTGCCGCCAAGGTTGCACCCAAAAGCAGTGCGACCCAGGACGCCCACTGGCGCATGATGGCGCAGCACCGCCCCCGCAGTGCCAAGCCCAGCACCCGGGGCGCAGCCACCCAGCGCAAAAAAGGTTCGATGGAGGTCATGATCGAATCTTGGGGCCAGGCCCCCCGCGGGTCAACGCAAGGCGCAGCGCCCCCGGCTGCCTTCAGAACAGGCGCCCGACGTTGAACAAGGTCAGCACGCCCAACACCAGGAAGATCAGCGCTGCCACACCGTGCACCAGCGGCATCGACACGCGCTTGGCGATGGCGTCGCCCAAGAACACGGCGGGCACATTGGCCAGCATCATGCCCAGCGTGGTGCCGGCCACCACGGCCAGCAAGTCGGTGTAGCGGGCGGCCAGCGCCACGGTGGCGATTTGCGTCTTGTCGCCCATCTCGGCCAAGAAGAAGGCCAGTACCGTGGTGCCAAACACGCCGAAGTATTGGCGCCCGCCGGCTGCGTCGCCGTCGACCTGATCGGGGATCAGCATCCACACCGCCATGGCGATGAAGCTCAGGCCAATCACCCAGCGCAGTAAGTCGGGCCCCATGGCCTGCGCCACCCAGGCTCCCACCGCACCGGCCAGCGCGTGGTTGGCCAGCGTGGCCACCAGGATGCCCAGGATGATGGGCAGCGGGCGTTTGAACTTCACGGCCAGCAGCATGGCCAGCAACTGCGTCTTGTCCCCCATCTCGCCCAAGGCGACAACGCCGGTTGAAATCAGGAAGGCTTCGATGACGGGCGTCCGATGAACAGTTGTGGGCCTGGGATGGATCGGTCTGGACCGCTTGGACTTGGCGCCCGAGGCCCTTTCCCAAGGGCACAGACGAGTCGCACCGATGGTAGCCCGCCCAGGCTCGCCTAAACCCTGAACGGCTGTTGAGCCAGAAATGGAGCCGCCGGCCCCAGCGTGAACAGGTTGGGGCTTTGACTGGCCGGCAAGGCGGCGCGAATGCGGGCGTGAAAACCGCCGTAGCTGCCTTTGAAGGCGCCGTGGTTCCAGACCTGCAGCAGCTTCTCGGTGAAGGCGCCGTTGTGCTCACCGTCCATGCTGGTCTGGTTGTCCTGGCAGCCCGAGATCAACAGCACCGCAGGCTTGAAGGGCCCGACCAGTTCGGTGGCCTGGGCGGCGGCACCGGACAGCGCCACCTGGGCCAGCGCGGCGTCGGGGTCGGTCGCGGCTCTTCGCGCCGCAACGGCCACGTCGGCCTGCAGCTTGTCGTACAAGGCCTGGTGGGCCGCGTAGACCCGGTTGCCCACGGCGGCGGGCATCAGCTTGGCGCGTTGGCCGGGTGGCGGGGCTGGCGGTGTGCGTGCGCGCGCGACGCTGCCGCTGTGGCAGCTGTCGCTGAGCACCAGCACCCGCACGCCGGCGGCAAAGCGGCTGAGCTCGAAGTAGAGCTCGTCGTCGATCAGTTGGCCGTCAAACAGGCACCAGGTTTCGTCCTTGCGGTCGGGTTCGTCGCGGTTGGTGTCGGGCACTTGCCCGCCGTGGCCCGAGAAGGTCAGGAAGAACAGGTCGCCCGGCTTCAGCGCCTTGGCCGCACTGCGCAAGCCCGACAGCAGCGCTGCGCGGGTGGCCTTCTTGGTCAGCAAGACGGTGGGCTTCATGCCTTGTTTGCGGGCCAGCGCTGCCATGTCGTTGGCGTCGAATTCGCAGGCGGCCAAGGGGCCGTCCCAGCCTTCGTAGGCAGCGGGGCTCACGGTGTTCAGGCCCAGGTGCAAGGACAAGGCCTTGACCTTGACCTTGATCTTGGCTTGGGCTTTGGCTGTCGGACGGGATGCGGTTGCCATGGTCACTTCCTGGGGTGGGGGTGGTGCGCAGCGTGGGCACGAGGTGGCGCTGATCATGAAGCCTCTGAGAACGCCGAGCCAGACCCTAGATCATGGGTGGCGGTGTTGTTGGCCGCCGTGGCATGACTGATCCGGCACGTCCAGGCCACCTCATCCAAACCGCGTGTGGTGCGCGCCATGAGGCAGACTTCGGTGCCGACGAACCCACGCCACTGTCATGAACGCCGCCGACCCCGTACAACGCCAACTCGACGCCTACAACGACCATCACCTGCAACGTTTTGTCGACTGCTACACCGACGAAGTGCAGCTCTTTCGCCCGCCTCAGGCCGAGCCGGTGATGAGCGGCAAGGCGGCCATGGCCGCCCACTATGCCGAGCACCGTTTCAACCAGCCCCACCTGCACGCCGAGTTGGTGAACCGCATGGTGCTGGGCAACAAAGTGGTGGACCATGAACGCATCACCGGTCTGCGCGACCAGCCCTTCGAAGCGGCTGTGGTGTTTGAGGTGACGGGCGGGCTGATCAGCAAGGTCTGGTTCTTCAACGCCGAATGAGCATGAACACGAACCCCAACCCACCCCACACCCCGCCGCCGTTTGAACTGCAGCCCTTGCCGGACTACCGCGAATACGCGGCAGCAGACATGTTGCAGCGTGCCCAGTCGTTCAGACAAGAGATCGCCCGCCGCCGCTCGGTGCGCGAATTCGACACCCGACCGGTGCCGCGCGAGGTCATCAACCAGTGCCTGCTGGCCGCCGGCACCGCGCCTTCGGGCGCCAACCAGCAACCCTGGTTTTTCAGCGTCATCACCGACCCTGCGCGCAAGCAGCACATTCGCCAGGCCGCTGAAGCCGAGGAGCGCGAGTTCTACAACGGCCGCGCGCCCCAGGAGTGGCTGGATGCGTTGTCGCCGCTGGGCACTGACCCCCACAAGCCGTTTCTGGAAGAAGCGCCGGTGTTGATCACCATCTTTGCGCAGAAGTACGGCCTGCGCAGCAACGGCGAACGCTTCAGCCACTACTATGTGCCCGAGTCGGTGGGCATCGCCACGGGCTTCCTGCTCACGGCCTTGCATCACGCCGGCCTGGCCACCTTGACCCACACGCCCAGCCCGATGGGTTTCTTGAATCAAATCTGCCAGCGGCCGTTGCAAGAAAAGCCGGTGATCCTGCTGGTGGTGGGGTACCCCAAAGCAGGCTGCCAGGTGCCGGTGCACGGGGGCGTGAAAAAGCCGCTGGACCAGATCGCGCAGTGGCTGGAACCGGCCTGAAGGTGCAAGCCCCCAGCACCCCAGCCCCGCGGCTGTTTGCGCTGGCATGGCCGCTCTTTCTGGAACTGCTGCTGGGCATGGGCGTGGGCGTGGTGGGCACCGCGCTGGCCGCGCGCCTTTCTGACAACTCGGGCGCGGCGTTTGCGTTGTCCAACCACGTGGTGGGCATGCTCTTCATCCTGTTCCGCGTGGTCGGTGCTGGCGTGGTGGTGGTGGTGACGCAGGGCTTGGGGGCCGGCCGGCGCGACACCGCCGATCGGGTGGCCCGCGCCGCCTTGGGCGCCAGCACCTGGGTGGGTGGCGCGGTGGCTTTGTCCGCGGCGGTGGGCGCGCCGGCTTTGCTGCGCCTGTTGAACGCGCCAGCTGAAGTCTTACCTTTGGCGCTGCCGCTTTTGATGTGGCTGGCGCCAGCCATGTTGCTGGACGCCTGGAACGCGTCGATGGGCGCGGTGATGCGGGCCCACTTGCACGCCCGCGACACGCTGGTGGTGATGCTGGTGATGCACGCCACCCACCTGAGCCTGGCCGTGCCGCTGATGTGGGGCCTGGGCACGGGTCCGGAAAGCTGGCCCGGCCTGGGACTGCCCGGTTTTGCCTTGGCGCTGGTGCTGTCACGCAGCTTGGGCCTGGTGTTGCACCTGTGGCTGTGGCGCGTGCGCCTGGGCTTGGTGCCACAGGCGGCCGACTGGTGGCGACTGCGTCGTCGAGAGTTGGCGGCCCTGGCTCACATTGGCCTGCCCGGCGCCGCCGAAAACATCGCCTACCGGCTGGCCTTCACGGTCAGTGTGGCGGTGGCCGGCCTGCTCGGCGCCCGGGCGCTGGCCACCCACGCCTACGCCATGCAAATCGTGCACCTGGTGCTGCTCTTTGGCCTGGCCATGGGTTTGAGTGTGGAGACCGTGGTGGGCCACCACATCGGCGCCGGGCGGCTGCGCCAGGCCCACGTGCTGGTGCGTCGCGCCCTGGGCCTGGGCTTGCTGGTCAGCGTCTGTGTGGCGGCTGCGGCCGCGCTGCTGGCGCCCTGGTTGATGCGCCTGTTCACGCAAGACCCGCAGATCATCGCTGCGGCCACCACGCTGCTGTGGTGCACCGTGTTGCTGGAGCCGGGGCGCACCTTCAACCTGGTGGTCATCAACGCGCTGCGCGCCACGGGCGACGCGCGCTTTCCAGTGCTGGCGGGTTCGGCCAGCATGCTGTTCGTGCTGGCTGGGGGCAGCTGGTTTCTGGGCGTCGAACTGGGCCTGGGGCTGGTGGGCTTGTGGATCGCTTACGCGGCCGATGAGTGGCTGCGCGGCTTGTTGATGTGGCGGCGCTGGGCGCAGTTGAAGTGGGTGCCGCATGCGCGG
>JANMHH010000482.1:0-8294 GCA_031375065.1 Rubrivivax sp.
AACGTCGTTGGACGACTGGCCCCGGTTGACGTCGTCGTGTGCGTCCACGCCGGCAGAACTGCGCCCGTTGCGGCGCATGGTTTGGGTCGCGATGTCGGCGATCACTTCATTGACGTTCATGTGGCTCTGGGTGCCCGACCCGGTCTGCCAGACCGACAGCGGGAACTGGTCGTCAAACTCACCCTCGGCGACCCGCTGCGCCGCGCTGCAGATGGCGCTGGCCTGTTCAGCGTCGAGCAGGCCCAGCTCGCGGTTGGTGGCGGCGGCGGCCCACTTGATCAGCGCCATGGCGCGAATCAATTCGATCGGCATGCGTTGCTCGCCAATCGCGAAGTAGCGCAGGCTGCGTGCGGTCTGCGCCCCCCAGCGAACGCCGGCAGGGATGTCCAGATCGCCCAGGCTGTCGGTCAGATGGCGCACCGGGTGCGGCAGGCCGCGCCGAGGGTCTTGCTGAACGGTTTGTTTCATGCTCAACCTTGTTGATGGGGGTGGATGCCGGGTGGCGTTGGGGGTGAATGGTTTCGGCCGCGCTGCCCGTGCACGGTCACGCAAAGTCCAGCACCACACGTGACGCCACCTGGCCAGCGGCCAGCCGCGTGAACACGTCGTTGATGGCCGTCAGCGGCTGCAGCTCGAAGCCGGCCACCACGCGGCCGTTGGCAGCCAGGGCCAGCGCTTCGGCCATGTCGCGGCGGGTGCCCACGAATGAGCCGCGGATGGTGATGCACTTGGCCACCACGTCAAACAGCGGGGTGGGGAATTCCCCCGGCGGCAAACCCACCAACACGCAGGTGCCGCGTTTGCGGGTCATCGCCACGGCCTGGTGAAAGGCGCTCAGCGTGGGTGCCGTGACCAGCACGCCATGGCCACCACCGCCGGTGACGGCCAGCACGCGCGCCACGGCAGATGGCGTTGCAGGGTCGGCATCGTTGACCGAGACCTTGACCACCGCGTCCGCCCCCAGCCGCGTGGCGTGTGTCAGCTTGTCGTCGTCCACATCCACGGCGCAGACCAGCAGGCCCATGGCCTTGGCGTATTGCACCGCCAGGTGGCCCAGGCCGCCCACACCCGAGATCACCACCCATTCGCCCGGGCGGGCGGCGGTTTCCTTCAGGCCCTTGTAGCTGGTGACACCGGCGCAGATGATCGGCGCTGCTTCATAGGCCGACAGCTCAGCCGGCACGTGCGCCACGTAGGCCGGGTCGGCCACGATGTATTCGGCAAACCCGCCGTTGCGGGTGTAGCCGCCGAATTGCGCTTCGCCGCACACCGTCTCCCAGGCCGCCAGGCAGTGCTCGCAGTGGCCGCAGGCCGAAAACAGCCAGGGCACGCCCACGCGGTCACCTTCCTTGACGCCTTTGACGCCAGCGCCCAGGGCCACCACCCGGCCGATGCCTTCGTGGCCGGGAATGAAGGGCAGGCGGGGCTTGAGCGGCCAATCACCGCGCGCGGCGTGCAAGTCGGTGTGGCAAACCCCGCAGGCTTCGGTCTTGACCAGGATCTCCCCGGCTTGTGGCGTCGGCCGCGGCCACGCGCGCAGCACCAGGGGCTGGCCGAAGGCTTCGACCACGGCGGCTTGCATGGTCGGGGTTGTGGCGCTGTTCATGCGGGGTGCCTGTTCGGTTTGTGCGGTGCGGGCCGTGTGGGGTGTGCGGCGAACGAGGCTTGACGTTGCGCGATGGCCCCGGGCTGGTCTGTGCGCCGGCGCACGGCAAGGCGCTGGCATGGGCCGCTGCGCACAGGCCAATGTCCGACAGCGCACAGACGGCCGGTGCCGGCTGTTCGTAGCCTCTCGTGATGCTGCAGCCCTTACTGGATCAAACCGTTCTTCAAGGCGTAGTAGGTCAGGTCGCTGTTCGAAGCCAGGTTCATCTTCTCCATCACGCGGCCCCGGTAGGTGCTGACGGTCTTGACGCTCAAGCACAGGCTTTCGGCCAGGTGGCCGATGGTCTGGCCCTGTGCCAGCCGCAGGAAAACCTGCAACTCGCGCTCGGACAGCAGTTGGTGGGCGGCCTGCTCGCTGGCCGCTCCCAAACCGTCGGCCAGCCTTTCGGCAACCGCCGGCGTGATGAACTTGCGCCCGCGTGCCACGGTGCGGATGGCCTGCACGATGTCGCTCGGGTCACAGTCCTTGTTCAGATAGCCCGCCGCGCCCAGGCGCAGCATCGTGGTGGCGTAATGCGTTTCGGCAAACCCACTCAGGATCAGCACCGGCAACTCGGGCTGGCGGGCTTTGATCGCGGCCAGCGTGTCGACGCCGCTGATGTCGGGCATGTTGATGTCCAGCAGCACCACGTCGACGTCGCCCTGGCGCACGATGTCCATCGCTGCGCGGCCGGTGGCGGCCTCGGCGGTGACGCAGAAGTCGGGTTGCTCGGCCATGAACTGGCGCAGGCCGGCACGCACCAGGGCGTGGTCGTCAACGATGGCGATTCGAATCATGGGCTGCTCCTGTGCGCATGGGCGCGGCGGGTGTTTTGGGGGGTGAAAGAGGCCAGCGCGTCGCGCACGGCGGGTGTGATGCGGGGCCGGTTGGCGAATCGGGTGTTGGACGGCGCACCGGGTTGGCTGCCGACTTCGGCACCGCACCCGGCATGAAAGCGATCAAACTTCTTTTGCAGCGGCCTTGGCTGCTGCCGCTGGCCATCGCGGCGGCGGTGGTCATGGTGACGATCAGCGAAACGGCCTATTGGCAGTCGGTGGCCACCGTGGCGGCCTGGGCCGCCGCGCAGGGCAACGCAGGCGGGGCACCCACGGCAGCCCACCAGCAGGCGCTGCTGCAGACCTTGTTGCTGGCCCGCTGGGGCGTCGGCGGGCTCAGCCTGATCTGCCTGGTGGCCCTGTTCATCGCCTTGCGGCAGGAGCTGGTCTTGCAGCGCCACCAAAGCGCCGTTCAAGCGGGCGAACGCCTGGCACACGAGCAGTTGGAAGCGGTGGTGGCCGAGCGCACGGCACAGTTGGTGGAGCTCACCCACCACCTGCAGACCGCACGCGAAGACGAACGCAGCCGCCTGGCGCGTGACCTGCACGACGAGCTGGGCGCGCTGCTCACGTCGGCCAAGCTCGACGCAGCGCGCATCCGCTCGCGGCTGACGGGCGGTGCCTTGCCGACCCAGGGGCCCGAAGCCCTGGAGCGCCTGGCCCACCTGGTGCAGACGCTGGACAGCGTGATTGCGCTGAAGCGTCGCATCACCGAAGACCTGCACCCGTCGTCGCTGGTGCACCTGGGCCTGGCGCCGACGCTGGAGATTTTGGCCCGCGACTTTGCGCTGAATCTGGGTGTGCCCGTGCACTGCGCGCTGCAGGCATTGCCTTTGCCGGCCAGCGCGCAGCTGATGGTCTACCGGCTGGTGCAAGAGGCGTTCACCAACATCGCCAAACATGCGCAGGCCTCGCAGGTCTGGCTCAGCCTGAACGCCAGCAACGGCGCTGCGCTGCTGGTGGTGCGCGACGACGGTCTGGGTTTCGACCCGGCCCGTCAGCGGCCATCCAGCCACGGCCTGGTGGGCATGCGTTACCGCGTGCTGGCCGAGCACGGCAGCCTGCAGCTGAGCACCGGTGCGGGCATCGGCACCCAGATTGCCGTGCGCTTGCCGTTGGCCGAGGGGGCCGGGTTGGCCGAGGTCGCTGCTGCAGCGCACGACAGCCCTGCGCAATAGCCGCAAAGCGGGTTGTCGGCAGCGTCCTACGCCGCAGCGGGCCGTTGGCTGATTCACCGCCGCAAGGCGCGTCAGCACACTGCAGTCTTGCGTGCAGCCCAATGCAGGACTGCACCGCCACCCCAGGAGAACCTGATGCTGCACTACGCCGTTGTCTTCCTTGTCATCGCCTTGATTGCCGCCATTTTTGGCTTCGGCGGCATTGCGGCCAGCGCTGCTGGCATTGCCAAGGTGCTGTTTGTGGTCTTCCTGGTGTTGGCGGTGGCCAGCTTCCTGTTCGGCAGCTTTCGCAACCGCTGACTGACCCCGCTCGACCCGCCTCCCTTTTTCAACCACCCAGGAAACGCCATGTCCAACTCTCCCCTCAGTGATTTCGGCTCTTCGGCTTTGAGCCGTGCCGCGCAGTCGTCCGACGGCGCCATCAAGTCCACCCAGACCGCAGCCCACCAAGCCGTCGACAGCCTGTCGAATTCGGCCCATGTCCTGCAGGCCGATGCGGTGGCCGCAACCCACCGCAGCGTGGACGCGCTGCGCGAGCAAACCCAGCATCTGCGCGAACGCGCTGCGCTGGTCCGTGACGACACGCTGAACTACATCAAGGTCGAACCCGTCAAGGCCATGCTGATGGCCGCCGCCACCGGCGCCGCCCTGATGGCGTTGGTGGGCATGCTGACGCGCTCGCGCAGCGACCGCTGAGCACGTGGCGGGCGGCTGATGTTGCACCCCCTGCTTGCGCTGGCCGCCGCGCGGCCACAGCTGCTGGCCGAACACGCCAGCGCCTGGGCTGATCTGTTGTCGACCCAGGCTGGCCCGGCCTGGGCTCACTGGCAGCGCTGGCGTCTGCTGCAACTGCTGGCCGTCTCTTTGCTGATCCTGGGTGCGTTGCTGGCCGGGGTGGCGTTGATGTTGTGGGCGGTGGTTCCGGCGGTGCCGTGGCCACTGGCCGACCGCGCCTGGGCCCTGCTGTGCGTGCCACTGCTGCCGCTGGTCGGTGGCCTGGCATGTGCCTTGGCCGCCCGCCAAAAGGGGCGCACCTCGTTCTGGGGCGTGGACGGCACACTGGGCCGACAACTGCAAGCCGACCTGGGCCTGTTGCGCCAGTTCGGCGACCGTTGAGCATGGCCGCCACCCCGAGCGAGACGCTGCTGCTGTCGCGCGAACGGCTGCGTGCGGCGTTGGCGGCAACCGCCAGCCAGGCTGCGCCCGGCGCTGCCGCAGGTGGCGCCCAGGCTGCCGCGCCAACGCTTGGCGCGGCGCTGCTGGCAACCGTGCTGCGACAGTGGTGGGAAAAACACCCGGCCCACCAAGCCGCCACGCTGGCAGCGCAGACCGCACGCGAGCTGACGTTGCCGGTGGCGCAAAAGCACCCGGTGGCACTGGTTGCAGGTGCCTTTGCCGTGGGCGCTGGCGTGGTGGCGCTGCGGCCCTGGCGGCTGCTTTCTGGCGCCGCGCTGCTGAGCCGCTTGGCACCGACCCTGCTGCGCATGGCGCTGCGCGGCCCAGGCTCACGCCCTTAGCGCCAGGCTCAGCGGTCGCTGCTGGCATCAAAGAAGGCATATCCCAGCTGCTGTCGTTTGGCCCGGTACATGGCGCTGTCGGCATGGCGCAGCAGGGCGTCGCTGTTGTTGCCATCGGTGGGGCAGACGGCAATGCCGATGCTGGGCCGCACGGTCAGCTCGAGATCGCCAATCTTCAACGGGGCGGACACCGCGTCAAACAGCTTGCACGCCAGGTGGCTGAGCTGGTCGCGGTTGAAGACGTTGCCCAGCAAGCACGCGAACTCGTCGCCGCCCAGGCGACAAACCATGTCCTGCGCGCGCACCGAGCGGGCCAGGCGCGCCGCCACGATGCGCAGCAACTCGTCGCCGACGGCATGACCATGGCCGTCGTTGATCAGCTTCAGCCCGTCCAGGTCCAGGTACAGCACCGCCAGGCCGCTGGCCGCGCACCCCGGCTGGGCCAGCTCCAGTTCCAGCCGCTGACGAAAACAGTCGCGGTTGGGTAACGTGGTCAGCCCGTCGTGCAAGGCGCGGTGGCTGGCCTGCAAGCGGGCGGCGTGGGCTTGGGCCAGGTCTTGTTGCGAACGGGCCAGTGCCGACTGCATCTTCAACAAGGCTTCGTCTGGACCGGTGCTGGCAGTGCCAGGGCCAGGGCCGCTGCCAGAGCCGCTGGCTTGCGGCAGCATGCGCTGCAACTGGTCCAGGGCCCTCACACAGTCCTGCAACTCGGTTTGCAGCGAAGGCTGCGGTGGGGTCGGCGGAACCACACCCGCTGGCCCGGCAGCGGCCACCAGGCGTGTCTTGACGGCCTCAAAGAGTGCCAGCCAGTCGTCCAGGCGCATGGTGGTGCTGTGAGCGGTCACGGTGTTGGGCAGGGTGTAGGACATGGTGTCGTGCGTGGTGTCGGGAATGAGGTCGGGCGCGAGGTCGGGCGTGAGGTCGGGCTTGAAGTTGGGCGCGAGGTCGGGCCATGGTTCAGGCTGCTGATCCGGCATCTGATCGGGCCGCCAGGCCGATGGGGTGGTCGGCTTGCGCTGAAAGGCAAAACGGGTGTGGATGTTCATAGCCAATACTCCCAAAGGCGGGCCAGCCATTCCTTCAGCCGCAGGCCCAGTGAACGGTCTTCCCATGGCGCCAGCAGCACCGGGTCGGACACCGTCAGGTCACGCTCGAACATGGTCTGCATCTGGCCCCCGAAGTCGGCGCCCAGCACCACGGCGTTGAGCTCGTGGTTGTGCAAAAAGCTGCGCCAGTCCAGGTTGGTCGAGCCCACGGTGGACCAGACACCGTCGACCAGCGCGGTCTTGGCGTGCAGGATCACGTCGCGCCGCTCATGCAGCTTCACGCCGGCGCGCAGCAGGCGGCTGTAGTGGCTGCGGCCGGCGTGAAAGACCAGCCACGAGTCGCTGTGCTTGGGCAGGATCAGCTGCACCGCCACGCCGCGTTGTGCCGCGCCTTCCAGCGCTGACAGCAACAGCGGGTCGGGCGCAAAGTAGGCGTTGGTGATGTGGATGCTGGTTTCGGCGCTGTTGATGGCCGACAGCAGCGTGGCGTAGATCAGGCTGAAGGGGTCCTGTGGTGAACTGCCGATCGCACGCACCAACTGCTGGCCCTTGGCCTGCTGCGGTGGAAAAAAGTTGCGCTGCGTCACCGGCGGTCCGTTCTGGCTGGCCCAGGCGCTGAGAAACAGCTTTTGCAGTTCGGCCACCACCGGCCCTTGCAGCTGCAGGTCGGTGTCGCGCCACAGGGTCGGCGTGGCCGGGGCTTCACCGGCTTGGCCTGCCCGGTCGGCCGGGACCGCGCTGCCGGGTGCGTCTGCCCACCCGGTGGGCGCCGCGCCGCCGGCCCGTTTGCCCGTGCCGCCAAACAGGCGTCCGATCGAGCCGCCCGAGTACACACTGCTGATGTTGATGCCGCCCAGAATGGCGGTTTGGCCGTCGACGATCAGCAGTTTGCGGTGGTTGCGCTGGTTCAGGCGCCAGTCGCCTTCGCCCTTGCTGGGGTCCACCGGGTTGAACTCCAGCACCTGAATGCCTTGGTCCGTCAGCGCCTTGAAAAAAGCCGCGGGGGTGCCCAGCGTGCCCACGCTGTCGTGCATCAGGTGCACCTGCACGCCCTGGTTCTGCTTGGCCAGCAGCGCCCGGGCAAAACGCTGGCCCACCGCGTCGTCGTCCAGGATGTAGGTTTCCAGGTTGATGTGGTCCTTGGCCTGCTCGATGGCGGCCAGCATGGCGCGGTAGGTCGCGGGTCCGTCTTGCAGCAGCAGGGCCTGGTTGCCGGTGGTCAGGGGGCTGCCGACCAGCGCGTCTTCAATGGCCAGGTGGCGCTGAAAAATGTCGGTGGGCTGGCCGCGGCTGCTCAGGCGCGCCAGCACGGCCTGGCTTTGTGCAGCGCTCAAGGGGCCCGCCGCACTGGCCAGGCGCACGGCCGAGGGTGCTGTACCCGTGTCCGTGGCAACCACCTGGCTCAGTTGCACCTGAGTTGGCAACTGGCTGCAGCCGGCCAGCGTGGGCAGCAACGCGCAGGCCACCCACCAGGCCAGCTGGATCGGCTTGAATGCAGTGGACCGGTGGTTCATGAACAGCAGGCTAGCGGGCGGCCCGCCGGCTGACGGTGCGCTAACGCACAAGCCCGGCAGCGGTTGTGACATCGCGGCCACGGGCGTGTGCCGGGCCGCGCACGCAGCCCGTGCAGGTCAGGCCGTCGACGGCCGGACTTGGTGTGCAGCCGCCGCGGGCGGCCCCACCACGTCGATCTGGGCTTGGTAGGCCAGGCGCTGGCGGTGGTAGCAGCTGCAGGCGGCGGCTTCCAGACCGGCGCGGTCCAGCACGCTGAGCTGGCCGCGGTGGTACTGGATCAGGCCGGCGCGCTGCAGCTGGCTGGCCGCCACCGTCACGCCCACCCGGCGCACGCCCAGCATGTAGGCCAGCAACTCATGGGTGACCTTGAACTCACTGGCGTGGGCGCGGTCCTGGGTCATCAGCAGCCAGCGCGCCAGGCGCGGCGCGATCATGTGGAAGCGCAGGCAGGCGGCCGAGCGGGTGGTCTGCGCCATCAGCACATACAGATAGCGCTGCAGCAGTTGCCGCAGCGGCTGGCTGTGTGTCAGTTCAGCCTGCAGCGCCCCGGCGCCAAT
>JANMHH010000303.1:0-8133 GCA_031375065.1 Rubrivivax sp.
TGCAGGGGCTTCGAAGCCATGGGGATTGCAAACATGGGTGATCAATCTGGACCGCGCGCCAGAGCGCCTGGCCCGCATTTCTTCTCAATTGCAAGGGTTGGGGCTGGCCTTCACGCGCATTCCCGCCGTTGACGCCCGCGCCCTGACCGAGCAACAACTCAGCCTGTTGGACGAGCCGGCGTTTCGCCGCAAGCACGGCATGACTCCGGTCATGGGCGAGTTGGGATGTTACCTGTCGCATGTGCGCACCATGGAGCTGTTCCTGGCCAGCAACGCCGCCTTTGCGCTGGTGCTGGAAGACGATGTGCTGCTGCACAGCCCGCTGCAGCCGGTGCTGGCCGGCTTGATGCGACACCCCGAGCGCTGGGACATGGTCAAGTTGTCGGCGGTGCACTCGGGCACGCCCGTGCCCTACCTGGAACTGTCACCCGGCCACCAACTGGCGGTGATGCTCAGCCGCTGCACAGGCTCCAGCGCCTACCTGATGAACCGCCGCGCAGCACAGGCCTACCTGCGCGGCCTGCTGCCCATGAGCCTGCCCTACGACCATGTCTTTGACCAGGGCTGGCGCTTCGGCCTGAAAGTCCGCCTGGTGACGCCCACGCCGTGCGGCCACGACGAGGACATCGCGTCCAGCATCGTTGTGCCCGCGGGGGGCAGCCGCAAGTTCCATTGGACCCGCCGGCTCAGCGCCTACGCCTACCGCTTGGGCAACGAGTGGTGCCGGCTGCGCTATGGCTTGGCCAGCGCATGGCGAGAACGCCACACCACCTGAAGCGCGGGCGGCGGTTGCGGCCACCGACAACCGTTTCGCAGCGTTCAACTCAGGGCGTTGAGCACTCACTGGCGACCCGCAGGCGCTTTCGTAGAAGCGATCTCAGGGCCGCAGAGCCGTCCTTTGCCGACCTTCGGTTAGCGCCAGGCACGTCCCTTGAGCGCCAAGAAGATCGCAGTGACACCAGCCGCGGCAAGAAGCAGCCCGACGATGGCCCATCCCACCGATGACCCCTGAATGGGCGCGCAATCGGCGAAGCAAAGGATGGGGCGGACGTGGACGACCCCCAGCCCCTGAAGCAGCCAAAGTCCGCCCAACGAAACGCAGATTGCGCCGATAGCCAGCGTCATCATCTTCATGGTGCTTCGCTCCACAGCTTCAAACAAAGCCACCGGATCAGGCCAGTCGACATGCACCCGGCCCTGGTTCCTGGGCGTTTAGCAAACTCGGCCATGGCGGCGGTGCAGGTTGCTCGCGCCGCTGCACCCAGCATTTATTCCACTCAGTTTGAAGTGGAACTCGCCTGGTCGACTGTGCGTCGGCGAACAGTCGCGCCGCGTTATCAGGCGCAAATTCGTAACCCTTGCTGAGGTCACAAGCCAGTCGAACGATCACCCAGTGCCTGAAGCCGCGATCCTTCTCAAGAGCCTCCAGCGGGTCTTCCTCGACCGCATGGCGGGTCGATGAGCTCATCCGCCTCGGCACACGGCGTGAAGCGCGACGCGCCGCCTGCTGGCGAAGCCGCACCGCCGATCCGTTCGCCGCTGAAGTTCTTCACGATGGTCTTCGTGCTTTCCATTCCGTTCTGGCTGGCTGGGGCCATGTCAGACCTGCAGTTGATGCCGGGGCTCTCCGTGAGCGCGCTGATGGCCTTCTGCCCCATGGCCGCCGCCTTGATCCTCGTTCACCGGGAAGGCGGAAGTGCAGGGGTGACCAAATTGTTGAGAAGGTCCTTCGATTTCAAGCGCATCCGAGCGAAGCGCTGGTACATCCCCGTCCTGCTGCTGATGGCCAGCGTAAACGCGGCGGTGTACGGGTTGATGCGCTGGTTGGACATGCCACTGCCAGCGCCGCAGATCGCGGTGCCTGCGGCGGCGCTGATGCTGGTGGCGTTCTTCGTCCTCGCCCTGGGAGAAGAACTGGGTTGGTCGGGCTACATCACAGACTCTTTGCAGCAACGCTGCAGTGCACTGCAGACGGGTCTGCTGCTGGGTCTCGTGGCAGCCCTGTGGCACCTGCCTGCACTGCTGCTGATGCACCGCTCGCCGAGCTGGATCGCCTGGTGGTTTCTGTACGCCATGGCAGCACGGATCCTCATCGTCTGGCTGTACAACAACATGGGCCAGAGCGTGTTTGCCGTGGCACTGTTCCATGCAACGCTGAACCTCAGCTACGTGGTGTTCCCTGTGAACGGCTCGCACTTCGACATGGGCCTTGGCGGTCCGGTGATGGCGCTCACGGCTGCCCTTGTCATCTTGGTGTGGGGCCCCACGCTGACCCGACATCGGCAGCGTTGATCGGCGTCGATGCGAACCCTGGAGTCCTTGCTGCTGATGGCCAATTTGCTGGCTTTGTGCAGCCTGGCGATCCCGCGTTGGCGCCTTGCACGGTGGCGGCGTCTGCCGGCCATCGTCGCGACGGCGCTTGCGTTGGCTCAGTTGGCGATCGAGGGGCCGCGCTGGCAGATGGTGCCAACCTATGGGCTGACGCTGCTGTTCCTGGTGATCTTGACGGTACGGACGTTCCGTTTCGCGGGCGATGCCCCAGTGCGGGGCTGGCGCAGGTCCATCACGATCGGAATCGGTGTGGCCGCGTTTGCGGCTTCAGCAACGCTTCCGGTGATCGCGCCTGTATTCCGCTTCCCACATCCGACGGGGCCGTACGCCATCGGAACGCTGACCTACCACTGGGTCGACACGGCTCGCTCAGAGGCCTTCACTGCGGCGACCCAAGCCCGCCGCGAACTGATGGCACAGGTTTGGTATCCGGCCCACGCGGCTGCGACTGGCCATCGTGCTGCGTACCTGCCAGACGCCGTTGCCGTGACGCCTGCGTTCGCCCGCATCCACCACCAGCCGGCGTTCATCTTCGGGCACCTCCAGTACGTCAAAACGAACGCCTTGCCTTCGGCGCCTGCGGCCAGCGACAGTCTGAGTTTTCCCGTGCTGATGTTTCTGGAGGGTGCCACCGGGTTTCGCCAGATGAACACCTACCAAGTGGAGCACCTGGCGTCGCATGGCTACATCGTGGTCGCCATCGACCAGCCCGGCGTGGCCGCATCGGTTGTCTTCCCGGATGGCCATCAGCTGGACGGGCTCACCCTGGCGCAGTTCCAGGCCACCGTGGGCCCAAGCTACTTGCCGCGCGGGCCCCGCTCGCCTCGGGACGGCACTTCCGTTCCACCTGGCCTGGCGCCTCAGGGGGGCAACATCATCACGTACCTGGCGGGTGATGTCGCCTTCACGCTGGATCGGCTTGCGGCACTCAACCGGGCGGACCCGAACGGCATCCTCACCGGCAAACTCGATCTGCAACGCGTCGGCGCCTTTGGGATCTCGCTGGGCGGGATCGTCGTCGGTGAAGCTTGCCGACGCGAGCAACGCCTTCGCGCGTGCCTGATGATGGACGCGCCGATGACGACGGATGTGGTCAGGGCCGGCTTGCAGCAGCCGAGCATGTGGATCACGCGCGACGCTGCCAGCATGCGGCTCGAAAGGCAGCGAGCCGGCGGCTGGTCAGAGGCCGAGATCGAAGCCCATCAGGCCAGCATGCGCGCGGTCTATGAAGGACTTTCGGGCGCTGGCTACTTCGTTCGTGTACCGGGGATGTTTCACAGCAACTTCACTGACATCGCAAGCTGGACACCGATGGCCTCGATACTCGGAGTTGCCGGGCCGATCGACGCACGTCGTGCACACGACATCGTCAATGCCTACTCGCTGGCGTTCTTCGGTCGGCACCTGGGCGGCCGTCCAGCCGAGCTGCTGGATGGTCCATCAAAGTTGTATCCCGACGCGGTCCTCGAGTCGCGCGTGCGTTGAAGACGGGGATCAGCCAGCGCAGACCTATGCCGCAGCAGGTCCGTTCTCTATCAGGCCCGCAACGACATGGAGGGCCGCCTCGCACAGTCCACGAGATGAGGTACCAGAATGTTGCCAGTGGCGGGCGACGGCTCATGGCCGACTGCAGGCACCCACCATCGTCAGCTCGCCGTCGGTCTCATGTGGCCCCAGCCAGGATCAGCAGGGGCATCCATCTTGGCGCTGGCGTGACTCCGTCGCAGACACCAGCGCCGCGGCCGCTGCCCTTCGATGCTCACACCCGGACCACCGGCTCCTCGATGTCGGCGCGCAGCTGCGCCGGCAGTCGGCCAAGCACCCAGCGCACGGCCAGCGGCACCAGCACCACGTCGTCCATCACGCCCAGGAAGGGGATGACGTCGGGGATGAGGTCGATGGGGGAGATGACATACAGCACCATCAAGCCCACCGCGGGCTTGAGCCAGCGCGGCGACTGCGGGTGTTTCAGGGCCAGCCACAACAGCCGCGCGTCGCGGCGAACCAGGGTCCACAGCAGCAACAGGCGTTTCCACATGACGGGCCTCCTTTGGGGGCAACAAAACCAGCCCTGAACGTGGGGCTGGTGCAGGCGGATGACAAGAGCGGATGAACGGAGCGGATCACAAGAAACAGAGAGACGTTCAATGCCTCCCGCCGAATCTACAGCCCGCGCACCACCTCGATGGCCTGCTCGATGCGATCAACCGCATGGATGGTGAGGCCTTCGATCGGCTTCTTGGGCGCATTGGCCTTGGGCACCACGGCCACCGAGAAGCCCAGCTTGGCGGCCTCCTTCAGGCGTTCTTGCCCACGCGGTGCGGGCCGCACTTCACCGGCCAGGCCAACTTCACCAAAGGCGACAAAGCCGCGCGGCAGCGCCTTGCCACGCAGGCTGCCCTGGATGGCCAGCAACACCGCCAGGTCGGCCGCCGGCTCGCCGATGCGCACGCCACCCACGGCGTTGACAAACACGTCCTGGTCCATGCAGCTCACGCCCGCATGGCGGTGCAGCACCGCCAGCAACATGGCCAGGCGGTCGCGGTCCAGACCCACGCTCAGGCGGCGCGGGCTGGGGCCGCCGCTGTCGACCAGAGCTTGAATCTCGACCAGCATCGGCCGCGTGCCTTCCAACGTCACCAGCACACAGGTGCCGGGCACCGGGTCGCCATGTGTGCTCAAAAAGATGGCGCTTGGGTTGCTGACACCCTTGAGCCCTTTTTCCGTCATCGCAAAGACGCCAATCTCGTTGACCGCGCCAAAGCGATTCTTGATGGCGCGCACCAACCGAAAGCTGCTGTGCGTGTCGCCTTCAAAGTAAAGCACCGTGTCGACGATGTGCTCCAACACGCGCGGCCCGGCCAGCGCGCCTTCTTTGGTGACGTGGCCCACCAGCACCATGGTGCAGCCACGCATCTTGGCCACGCGGGTGAGCTGCGCGGCGCAGTCGCGCACCTGCGCCACCGAGCCCGGGGCCGAATTGAGCTGATCGGAGTAGACCGTCTGGATCGAATCGATGACACAGAAGGCCGGGCTCTCGGCCTCGATGGCGGCCATGATCTTTTCCAGCTGAATCTCGGCCAGCACGCGCACCCGCTTGCCTTCCAGCCCCAGTCGACGCGAGCGCAGTGCAATCTGCGCGCCACTTTCTTCGCCGGTGACATACAGCACCGGCATCTGCGTGGACAGCGCGTCCACCGCCTGCAGCAGCAAGGTGCTCTTGCCGATGCCGGGGTCGCCCCCAATCAGCACCACCGCGCCTTCGACAATGCCACCGCCCAGCACGCGGTCCAGCTCTTCCTGGCCGGTGGGCGTGCGCGCCACTTCGGCGGCGTCGATCTCACTCAGCGTGGCCACCGGCTGGCTCTTGGCCAGCGCCTGAAAGCGCGTGTTCTTGCTGGCCGGCCCGGCGGGCTCGGCCACCCCTTCGTCCAGCGTGTTCCAGGCCTTGCAGTGCGGGCACTGACCCAGCCACTTGGCATTGGTGCCACCACATTCGCGGCAGGTGTAGATCGTCTTGGCCATGGCGCCATTGTGGTGGCTGAAGCGCCTGACGCAGCAGTGGCAGCTGCAGCCGCAACTGCCGATGCACCGAGCACAACGCTGCAGCGGTGTAGGCGATTTGCGTAGCGAGCGTGCCGAGCTTGCGTTGAGGAGCGCAGCCGTACACCCGTACGGCGAGCACCGCAGACGCTAGATCGGCAGGCGCAGCAGCAAAGCGCCTACGCCGCAGTGAAGTTGCCGTGGAAGCCCAGGGGCAACATGTACGGCAGCACCGCCTGCGCAATGGGTCCATCCTCGACATGTGCCGCGTCCAACAGGTTCAGCACCGTGGCCTGGCGGCGCGCATCAAACGTGGTGCCCAGCAACCAGGCGTCCAGCTCACCGGTCTTGCCCGGCTTGGGCACCAGGATGTGTTCTTCAGCCACCGCGTGCTCGCCATAGTCAAACCGGCGGGCGCGGCCGGTGGTGGTGTCCAGCACCTGCACACCGTGCAGCAAGGCGTTGTTGCGCCCCGGCCATTGGCGCCACGACACGCCCGTCACCAATTGACGCGCGGGCAGTCCGATGCGACGCGGGTCGATGCGCGGGAACTCCACGTCGCCGGGCATCGCCTGCTGATCGACACGGCCGGTGCGCATGTCCAACTGCGCGACCTGCAAGCCCACGCGCCCTGCGGTCTGCGGCCGTGCCGCCATCAGGGCCACCGCGCCCTGGTCCAGAAACCAGGCATCGGGCGCCCCGACGTAGCTGAGCACGATGCGGCCATCGGCAGCTTCATGCGCGTTACCCACGTGAAAGACCATCTGCGGCGGCAGCTCAAACACGCGGCGCTGGCTGATGTCGTCCTTCTCAATCACCAGCACACGCAGCGGCTCGCCGGCCTTCATGGCAAAGCGGCGCGGGCCGTCACCGGCGGGCTTGGAAAAGTCCAGCGACACCGGCGGCAGCGGCACCACCAGGTAGCGCGGCGTGACGGCCATGTCGTGCACCATGCCTCCCGGGTAAGGCGACCGACCCACCTGGGCCCGCACCAGGCGGCCTTGCGGGTCGATGTGCCAGGCCACGATGGCCGCACCCGCGGTGCCCACGTTCCACAGGTGGCCGCTGTTGTCGACCTTGGGGTGGGCGCTGAAAGGCACCTGCTGCAGGTCGGCTCGCCAGGTCACCGGACCCTGGGTGGACAGGCCCTTGGGGTCCAGCGCATAGGCTGAACCGCCTTCCCACATCGCCAGCACCCGACCCGCGTGTTCCAGGGCATTGGTGTTGGCCACGTTGAAGGAGTCAGGGCCGCTGGCGGGCGGGCCGCCGTCGATCTGCGTACCCAAGGTGGACATCAAGAAGCGACCGGCAGCCTGTTCGGCCCGGAGCTTGACGGTGCGCACCAAACGGCCGCGGTGGCTGACCCGGCCATCGCCCAGGGTGAACTGCTGCACCATGCCGTCGCCGTCAAACCAGTGGTGGTAGCGCTCGCCAGCGCGCTCGAACAAGGCTGGGCCGTTACGGTAGAAGCGCCCGCGCAGTTCGGCTGGCCAGCGGCCACGTAACAGCGGCTGGCTTTGCAGGTCGCCGCCCAAGTCGGTGACGCCTTTGAACGGCCGCAGCAGCGGCTGGGCCTGAAAGGCGGCGGTCACGTCGTCGGCGCGGGCCGGCTTGGCGACCGCCGCACGGCCGGTGACAACGGTAGCCGCAGCAGCGGCGGCGGTCTGGAGCAGGTGGCGACGTTGCAGGCTCATGTCAGTCTCACATCGACATGTGAACGACGATCGCCTTGCCGTCCAAGGCCACCTTGCCAGTTTCCCAGCTGGGCCCGAACATGCCGGGCGTACCCGAACTACCCCAGGGCTCGGTGGGCATGCCCAGGGCGTTTTTGCCCATCTTGCCGTCGCTGTCCAGGTCCTGAAAAAGCGTGAAGGCCACGCTGTTGCCAGCTAACCCGCAGACCTGCACGCTCATGGTGGCGTCACCGGCGGCCACGCGCAGCGCCTGCACCGGCTTCTTGCCAAAAGACTCGGCGTCGCTGTAGGCCGCCAACATCAGCTGGCCTTGTTGAGGGCGCACGTTTTGCACCTCCACCGTGACACAGACCTGCGCCTGGGTCAGAGCCGTCATCGACAAGAGGCTGGCCAACAGCAGCGTGGCGCGGACAGTGGGGTTGGACATTCAGAGCTCCTGGGTTGCGATGGAGCGCATTCTGTTGAGGTCGCAGCTGCGAGGCAGCAGGTCTGCGACCAAGCGCTTGCCTTGAGCGCGAAGTGACGGCGCGCCGCCGCCAACACGCTGGTGGGCCCGGACTTCAAC
>JANMHH010000494.1:0-3541 GCA_031375065.1 Rubrivivax sp.
CGGTCCCGAGTGCGCTGATGAGCGCGTAGATGTTCGACTTCGAGACGCGGTAGGTCGTGGCCGTGATGTCGAGCGCGCGGCCCTCGGGCAGCAGGTTCTCCACGAAGCGCTTCACAGCGCCGACGGCATAGCCGTCGACCGCGTGCAGGAAGGGCAGCGCGGGCGATAAAGGAAACGCCCCCGGTGCCGCGACCCAGTCCGCGTCGTAGTCCAGCGACCAGCGGTCGTTCATGGCCTCATATCCCAGCGTCGCGACCTTCTGGCCATCGGCCCAGAGGTTGAGTGCATGCGGGGCGACTGGCGCGTCGGTGGCTGCGTTCATGGCTGCTCCGGACGCTCGGCGCCGACGCGCGAGACGGACTGCATGGTTGGATGGTCCTTGGGACCCAGCACGAGGGCGAGCCCCAGGCTGTCCAGGACCGCCAGCAGCTTGTCCAATCGGACGGAGCCTTTGCCGTTTTCTAGACGGGAGAGCAGGTCGACGGAGACGCCGCTCAAAGAGGCGGCATCGTCGATACGCAGCGACTGCGCCCGACGACGGGCTCTGATGGCCGGGCCCAGGGCGCCGGGTTCTGTGACGCGCAGGAGTTCGGGTGCTGGGGCGGCAGGTCTGGAAGTCATTTCGGAATTCTCTGGATGAAGGCCTTCGAGTCGACGTTGAAAGATTGATTTCTTGAATTCCGAAATCATGCCACAACCGTGCCTTTGCGACCTGTAATTCATCAAATTCCGAAATATTGGCCGCGTCTTCGCTCCTGACGACATCGAACCTTAAATTCCGAAACACGCCTACCCGTCATTCGACAGTCGCGGCGAGGCCGGATTGCGACCGCGGAAAGGCTGTCGCCACACGCAGCACAGGTGCATCAGCCCGGCTGCCAGGCGTATAAAAATCCTGGCAGTTTCCTGGCAGGCGCATCAGGAAATGAGTGCCCATTGAAAACTCGCGTGTCGGTGGAATGGAGTGGGTCGGCAACTCAATCTGAGCACCCGCAGGTGATGACCGTGGCACCAGCCCAGAGCCCTGGGAAAGCGACATCCCTCAACCCTGCGTTGACGCCGTAGGCTGCAGCACAGGAAAACCCGCCATGCACATCCACCCCCACTCGCGCGCCCATGGCCCGCCGGGCCCTGACAAGATCGTCAGCGCCGCCGAAGCCGTGCGCCTGATCCACGATGGCGACACCGTCGCCACCGGTGGCTTTGTCGGCATCGGTTTTGCCGAAGGCATCGCCATCGCGCTGGAAGACCGTTTTCTGGCCGCTCAGGCCGACGGCGGCACCGGCGCGCCGCGCAACCTGACGCTGGTTTACGCCGCCGGCCAAGGCGACGGCCAGGATCGTGGCCTGAACCACTGGGGCCACCCGGGCCGGGTCAAGCGGGTGGTGGGCGGCCACTGGGGTTTGGTGCCCAAGCTGCAGGCGCTGGCGGTGAGCGGGCAGATCGAGGCCTACAACCTGCCGCAAGGGGTCATCTCGCACCTGTTTCGCGACATCGCCGCCGGCAAGCCCGGCACGCTGAGCCGGGTCGGGCTGGACACGTTTGTCGACCCGCGCCAGGGTGGCGGCAAGATCAATGCGGCCACCACCGAAGACCTGGTGCGTTTGATCGACATCGACGGCGAGGAGCTGTTGTTCTACAAGGCCTTCCCGATCCACGTGGGCATCATCCGCGCCACCACCGCCGACCCCGACGGCAACCTGACGATGGAACGCGAAGCGCTGACGCTGGAGGCGCTGGCCATCGCGATGGCCGCGCACAACAGCGGCGGCATCGTCATCGCGCAGGTCGAGCGCATCGCCGAACGCGGCTCGCTGAACCCGCGCCAGGTCAAGGTGCCCGGCGTGCTGGTGGACTGCGTGGTGGTGGCGCAAAAGCCCGAACACCACATGCAGACCTTTGCCACCGCCTACAGCGCCGCGTTTGCCGGTGAACTGCGTGTGCCCATCAACAGCCTGACGCCGCTGCCGCTGGGTGGGCGCAAGGTGATGGCGCGCCGCGCCGCGCTGGAGCTGCAACGCAACATGGTGGTCAACCTGGGCATCGGCATGCCCGAGGGCGTGGCCGACGTGGCCGCCGAAGAAAAGATCATCGACCTGTTGACGCTGACCGCCGAGCCCGGCGTGATCGGCGGCATCCCGGCTTCGGGGCTGAATTTCGGCGCCGCCATCAACACCCAGGCCATCATCGATCAACCCAGCCAGTTCGACTTCTACGACGGTGGCGGCCTGGACCTGGCGATCCTGGGCCTGGCCCAGGCCGACCGCGAGGGCAACCTCAACGTCAGCCAGTTCGGCCCGCGGCTGGCCGGGGCTGGCGGCTTCATCAACATCAGCCAGGCCGCGCGGGCGGTGGTGTTTGTCGGCACCTTCACCACCGGTGACCTGCAAGTGCGCGTGGCGGGCGGCAGGCTGCAGATCGACCGCGAAGGCCAGACCCGCAAGTTCGTGCAGCAGGTTGAACACCGCACCTTCAGCGGCCGCCTGGCGCACCAGCGCGGCCAGCGGGTGCTGTACGTGACCGAGCGCTGCGTCTTCCGGCTGATCGACGGCGGCCTGGAGCTGATCGAGCTGGCGCCCGGCGCCGACCTGGCGCGCGACGTGCTGGCACAGATGGACTTTGTGCCGACCATCAGCCCGCAGCTGTGCAGCATGGACGCGGGCCTGTTCGAGCAGGCCAGCCTGGGCTTGCGCGCGCGCATGCTGGCGCTGCCGCTGGCACAGCGCCTGGAGCTGGACGCCCAGCGGCAGGTGCTGTTCATCAACTTCGAAGGCCTGGCGGTGCAAACCAGCGCCGACGTGCTGGCCATCGAAGCGGCTGTTTCTTCGCTGCTGGCACCGCTGGGGCAGCGGGTCCAGGTGGTCGTCAACTACGACCACTTCAGCATCCAGCCCGACCTGGTGGACGACTATGGCGCGATGGTCTCGCGTCTGACGTCACGCTTTTACAGCCGGGTCACCCGCTATGCCGCCAGCGGCTTTCTGAAGGCACGGCTGGAAAACCAGGGCGGTTGAAGCGCGCCCGCCTGAAGGACGGCTCCAGCCCCGTCGGACGGCGGGTGTGCAAAAGTACCGGGCGGCCTAGAGTCTGCAGCGGTTTCAACTGCTCTGACCCCCTGCCATGAACGTCAACGCCGCCCTCGTCCTGACCTTGTTGTTGTGCAGCCTGGCTGCCGCCCTGGGTTGCTGGCTGGGCCGGCGCGGTCGCGCTCCCACTTCCAAAGAAAGTACACCATGAACAAGTACGCAGCTGAATTTGTCGGCACCTTCTGGCTGGTTCTGGGGGGCTGCGGCAGCGCTGTGCTGGCGGCGGCCTTTCCAGGCGTGGGCATTGGCCTGCTGGGGGTGTCGCTGGCCTTTGGCTTGACGGTGCTGACCATGGCCTACGCCATCGGCCACATCAGCGGCTGCCACCTCAACCCCGCCGTGTCCGTGGGCTTGTGGGCCGGTGGGCGGTTTCCGGCCGCTCAGCTGTTGCCCTACATCGTGTCGCAGGTGCTGGGTGGCCTTGCCGCCGGTGGCGTGCTTTACCTGATCGCCAG